>CAYTDI010000092.1:0-1616 GCA_964436595.1 uncultured Eubacterium sp. | reverse complement strand
GATGTAACATTTTTTCCCTTTCTTGTCTATACTCTGATACTTCTGTATACCTGATGTCTTATGTTCTTACAGTTTATGGCTCTATATCTTGCTTTCTTACTGCTTATCGCTCTTATACCCTGCTTTTTTACCGCTTATGACTCTATATCTTGCTTTTTTTACTGCCTATGGCTTTTATATCTTGCCTCTTTGCAACTTATACCTTTTTACTTGCGATTGTACGCTTGAGTTCTGCACAGGCTGTTTTCATATCTTCTACAATCAGTTCCATGTCCTCTTTTGTCTTTGCATTTTCAAAATCCATGTCTTCAAAATTTTTCTGAATGGCTTTTGAAATGTCTGTCAGTTCTTCCTCATAGGCATTCAACATTTTATTTAAATATTTCTTACAGCATCTTCCCATATCTTTCTCCCATTTATTCCCTATTTGAACTGTTCTGCGATTCCGTTATCCGCGTCTTCAAATCCCTGTTTGAAAATTTCCGTCTCACTTATAAATTCCTCTATGTTTTCCAAAAGCTGCGGTGCTTCTGTATCTGACATGTTTTTCAAAAGCCAGCTCATTTCTTCCGTAAAATCTGACTGAAAGCCATCCATACAGTTTCCGGCATTTCGGATAAACTCTGTACTGTAAGATTCAAATACCGCACTGGCATTTCTTAAGTTTTCTATTGCCTCTTCCAACGCTTCGATATTAATTTTTCTTACCAGAGTAAAGCAACTGGCTCCTGAGGAACATATTTCTACCAACAGCGAGCAGCTTCTTCTTCAAAAAGTTTAAAAAGCAGGGTTATGATAGAAAACAACTTCTATTGTAACCCTGCTTTTATTTTTCATATTATTTTAGAAAAGTCTTTTCTATGTAATTCTTCTTTTTCTTACCTTCTTGCTTTTAATGCAATATTTTCCAAAAAATTCCACCACTCATAAACACTATCGAACTCTGCTATATTTAAATCTCCTAAATACTTCGGATTACACATAGCAACTAATCGCTTTTTTGCTAATTCTGAATTATTTTTTGAAATTTCCTCCATCACTTCTTTTATTCGCTTTGCATCTTGATTATATCCATTCTTTTTTAAATAATTGTATAATAACTCTAATTCTTCCTGCATAATTTATCTCCTTATAGCATCTCCATATTTTCCACCATCTGTAACAACTTGCCATGCTCCACCACTTCTTTCAATTCCATCATTTGCAATCAATGCCCAATCCGGTTGTCCTGCAACTCTACCTTCAAGCAAAATTTGTGTCCTAGACAATTCAATCTGACTTTCAATTACTGCCGAATTATTGGGTGGTAATGCCAAATTATTAATGCGCTCCATCGGAGTTTTCCCAGCTGAACCTCTAGTAACGAATACCCCTGAAGCATCACCAAAACTAGATTCTGTAATTATAAATTTTTCACCCTTATATCCAATCCTTTTATATATCGGTCCATCAAATGAACTTATTAAGTCATTTATTGCATTATCATTTATTCCCCTACCTTTTAAAATATCTATAACTTCTGAATTAGATAGCTTCGTATATTTACTCATGTCAATAGCATCACTACCACTCTCTACTTTTCCTTTTACTCCTACTTTCCCCTTTACTTCTTTCCC
>CAYTDI010000091.1:0-1799 GCA_964436595.1 uncultured Eubacterium sp. | reverse complement strand
GAACCGGTCATATTTCTTCTGGAAGGTGTATATGGGTTATATGTCTTAATTCCCATGTTATTTCTCCTTTCGATTCTGGTTAAGTTTATTATCGCACTTTACTGTGCCTAATTGTCGCAACTCTTACAGTCCAGTGAAAATTTCAATATCCTTGCTATCTTCTGTTAACTGTACGATTGCTTTCTTGGTCTTAGCAGTCTTACCAACTACCATACCTCTTCTTTTCTTCTTGCCGTCGATGTTCATAGTGTTTACACTTGCAACCTTTGTTCCTTCAAACATTTTTTCAACAGCTTCTTTAATCATAGTTTTGTTTGCTTCCGGATGTACCAGAAATGTGTATTTCTTTTCGCCCATAGCGTTCATACTCTTTTCTGTGATAACCGGTTTGAGGATTACGTCATAATATTGTACGTTTGCCATTATGCATACACCTCCTCGATTGTTGCTACGGCATCCTTGGTTACTACTACGGTGTCGTATTTCAAAATATCATATACGTTGATAGTATTTGTCAGTGCAGTCTTTACTGCCGGAATGTTTCTTGCAGATAATACTACGTTCTGATCGTTTTCATTTAAAACTACAAGAGCTTTATTTACTTTCAGGTTGTTTAATACTTCCTGGAATTTCTTTGTCTTTACTTCATCTAATTTTAATTCGTCAACAACGATAAATTTGCTGTCGTTTACTTTAGATGTTAATACAGATTTAAGAGCTGCTCTCTTTTCCTTCTTATTTAACTTGAAAGAGTAATCTCTTGGTACTGGAGCGAATACAACACCGCCGCCTGTCCATTGCGGAGCTCTGATAGAACCCTGTCTTGCATGACCTGTTCCTTTTTGTCTCCATGGTTTTCTTCCGCCACCACGAACTTCAGAACGTGTCTTTGCTTTCTGTGTTCCCTGACGGTTATTTGCGAGCTGCTGAACAACTGCCATGTGTACTAAATGTTCATTGATTTCAACACCGAACACTGCATCGTTGAGCTCAAGGCTTCCAACTTCTTTGCCTTCCATATTATAAATAGCTACATTAGCCATCGCTTAGTTCCTCCTTTCCTATCAAGCACTATTTTGCTGCTTTTACTGTCTCTTTAACTGTTACTAAAGATTTCTTAGGTCCTGGTACGGCACCTTTTACTAAAAGCAGATTGTTCTCAGCGTCTACTCTGACAACTTCAAGATTCTGAACTGTAACCTTTACAGAACCCATGTGACCCGGCATTCCTTTTCCCTTGAATACTTTACTTGGGCTGGAACATGCACCATTAGAACCCTGATGACGGTGGAATTTAGAACCGTGAGCCATAGGTCCTCTGTGCTGACCAAATCTCTTAATAGCACCCTGGAATCCTTTACCTTTGGAAATTGCAGTTGCGTCAATCTTGTCGCCTTCTGCAAAGATGTCTGCTTTGATTTCGTCTGCCAAGTTATAATCAGCAGCGTTCTCAAATTTGAACTCTCTTACAAATCTCTTGCTGGATACTCCGGCTTTTTCAAAATGTCCTTTTTCAGCCTTTGTAACACCATGTCTGTTTCTGATCTCTTTCTTGCCGTTAGCATCTTTGTTAACAACTTTATCTTTCTTGTCAACAAAACCAACCTGAACTGCACTGTATCCATCATTTTCCACAGTTTTAATCTGTGTTACAACACATGGACCAGCCTGTAATACAGTTACCGGTACTAATACACCGTCTGCATTGAAGATCTGAGTCATTCCGACTTTTGTCGCTAAAATTGCTTTCTTCATTTCTTTACCTCCTGTTTTCTCTACAGCGGAACGCTTCATGCCCA
>CAYTDI010000090.1:0-2077 GCA_964436595.1 uncultured Eubacterium sp. | reverse complement strand
GCGGCAGGCATTACGGTAAGTGTTTCGGGAAATAAACTGCTGTTTAAAAATGCAGCTGGGATAGAGATTGGGGCAAAGACGCTGAGCGATGATGAGGTTAAGATTGTTGAAAGAAATATTCAGCACGATGAAAATGTTTTCAAAACTGAGACATATAAAATAATAGAAAATATGCTTGAAAAAGAAGGAATATCAAAAGAAACTTTTTTGGAGTTAATGCAAAAACCAGCGTATAAATTGAAGCCAGAAGAAGCAAAACTTATGGAAACAATAAGAAATAGTATACCAATGCCTGAAGTTGACACACCATTGCAAAAGGTTTTGAATCCTGCATATGTAGATGGGTATTTTGATGGAAGTTTTATGAATTTTAATGATGGACGAATAAGTGGTTGTATTTCAACAGTAGATGGAGCGGCAGGTTTAAATATGCCGGAGAAGGTATTTTATGGTTTGAGAATGGATTATGAACAGACCCCATTTAAACCAACAGATGAGTTTGTGACAGTAATTCGTTTTACTAGTAGTGATACACAAAATATAAAGATTCCATATGGTGATAATATGCCAAATCCAGCAGGAGGAAATGTTTCGAATATGACACCACCATTTACTGGAAATGGTTTTACTGCTGCAACAAATGGTCAGATTATTCCAGAATTTTATACAGATGGAGTGTCGTTGCAAGACGGTGCTCAAATGTTTCAAATAACTAGTCGAGGTGAGGAAAAGTTAATAGCAATATATAATGAAGATTTAATGAAATTTGTTCGTATAGATTAAAAAGGAGATGTAAAAATGAAAACATTAGGAAAAATAGCAATATATCAAGGAACAGAATATGAATTTCGAAAAAAAACGGATGGGAGTTATGCATTATACTCGGATGACTTAAAATCATTAGAAGTAGGATTTAGAAGAATATCTGAAAAAGAAGAAAAATTTATGAAAATTATTACATTAGAAGAAGTAGAAGGTGTTTTTGAAAAAGAAACAGAGGTAATTTATGGTGGTGATACATTTATTGGTTCTGTTATTCAAGGAAGTAAAATTATGCTTTATACACGTAATGTTCCGTTGGGACAAAAATACAATATGACAATGAGAGATAAAGACGAGTTCTATAAGTATGTGGAGTTAAAAGATGTAGATTGTATGGTTCAGAAGTGGACTCCGTGTGAGAAAAATATATGATAAAAATAGTAGATTTTGTATATATAACGGAAATGAATATAAGTTAAATGGGGATAAGAGTGGAGACTTAATTATAATTATAACGAATCCGGCAGTAACGGATAATGGAAATATATATTTAAACTGCAAGAGAATTGGAAGAAGCAGGCATAATAGAAGATGTTACAGATTTAGTAAATAAAGGAGAGATTGTAATTGAGTAGTTTAAAGCATATATTGAATGATGAAAATTTAAGAATAGAAAACAACATAATTACAGAAATGAACAAAGAGGCAGACTTAGAAAACTATATTTCGATAGTTAATGAGAACGGTGTATATGTGATTAATGAAAATCATCGTAGTAGCAGAAAAGTAAAGTGTAAAACGAATGATTATGAAAAGGCAGTAATATTTGGAGTGGTAAGTTATAAAAAACTAAATGATAAAGTTATAGATAGAGAAAAGGTAAGGAGTTTGCGTAAAGCAGTTGATGAAAATGACATGAAATTTGTAAACCAATGTTTTGATGAATTTACAAGCATATTTAGTGAATTTTCATTTCAAATAAACAAGATATGTATTATGAAGGAAAATGAAAAGGTAAATGTTATTTTTAATGACAAAAAAATAATTGCAAATGCATCATTAAGTAGAGCATTTGTAGCTGCTTATAATTATTGTAAAATTTATCAACAAATCACAGGATTTTGTAATAAATATAAGGAAGTATTAAGACTATTAAATATTGATGAAAATGATATTGTAAATGCATATATGTTTTAGTAATACTATAAATACAAGAAAATAGTATTGCTAGAAATAGTGTGTTTGGAAAAAAGAAAATAGTGACAGACTTAGAGCGTGGACTTAAAGTGGTAATTGCGGTGGTAGACTTAGTATC
>CAYTDI010000089.1:0-2099 GCA_964436595.1 uncultured Eubacterium sp. | reverse complement strand
CTTATGCAGGAACGAAAGGGATTGCAGAAGTGGGGAAAGAAGTAAAGGGGAAAGTGGGAGTAAAAGGAAAAGTAGAGAGTGGTAGTTCTTCTGTACAGACAATAAGTAATAAATTTCCAAATGATAATCAAGCAGGGAAAAGATTTAATTATACAACAGAAAATGGTAGGGTACATATAGAAAATGGTGTTCAAAATGTTGATTTTGTGATAGATATGGATGGCAATCTGCATATCGGTAGAGGACATTCGTATTTAGCTGGTGGCAGTTCAGTACAAGCGGCTGGGACAATGAAAGTTAATTCACAAGGATATATTAGACTTATAACGAATGAGTCTGGGCATTTTCAACCTACTACAGTACAAGCAATGAATTATCCAACTATTTTTAGAAATGCAGGACTAAATATTGATAATGCATGGATTAGAATTGGAGAATTTGAAACATCCATGTCAAATTATGTAATTGATTCGAAGGTGTTTTATAATGGTCCGATTAAAAATATGCCGTAATTATGGAGGAAGAGGATATGATAAAACTGAAGGAAATGAATAAATCTATTTTCTATGATAATCTTATGTTGACAATAAATGAAATTATGGGAGATATGAGATTAGATGATAGAAATCTTAGATTTAAAATTATGCCTGTTTATGAAAAAGATAAGTCATTTAATGGACTTGATAATCAAATGAGATTAATTGCTTTGAGTGAAAAAAACGTGGGAAATAGATTGTTGACTGTTGAGGAAACAGTAAATCTAGTTGCATGCCAGTCGCCATTTGTACCAATATGGATTAACATTTCGTTAAATGAGATGAGTGAACAGCAAATCATTTTTAATTTTGAAACCAGTTTAAGATTTAGAAAACCTTCTCAATTAAGAAATATTGAAACAGGGCATCCACCATTTAAAGCCATTATGTAGATGGAAAAAAGTATGAGGGATGTATGTGGGAGTAATTTTATTTAATTATGGTTATACCTTAGGACTCCCAACCCCGTTCCCTTTTTCAAAAAAATCTATTCCTTGCCTGTCCACGAATGTGGAGTAACTGCAAGGGATAGATTTTTTTAGTCCATTACCAGAGGGAATGGACTGCTTATATTAAAATTTGCCCCCAGGTATACCATCGGACAAAACTTGATATTCTTCTTTGAAAGCATGAAATAAACGCACTTTGTGTAACAAAAAGGAACTTTTGTTTCTTAAAAAAATTGTTACGAAAGGTGCGTGCGTTTTTATGCGTATAAAAAAGTGAAACCAGATGCAATTAAACTATACGAGACCAGCCAAGTAAAATTGAAAACTGCTGGAAACACCAGAGAAGTCCAGTTTACTGCTGGAAATAATACTTTTTGTCCTATACAAAACATTTCTAAGGATAAATATCTTGATAAGGAAACAGGGGAAATTAAAGAGAGAAAGAAATCTGTCAGCCGATACCAGACACCAAAGAGTGTCAGAAAGAGTATAAATAAGTTAATGGATTTGATTCGGTGCAATGCTACAAACCAACCCATTGTAAATGGCTTACACTAACTTATGCCGATGCCATGACAGAACATACGAAAGTGTATGAAGATGGAAAGATGTTTCTTAGAAGATTGCAACGGTATCTGAATAAGAGTGAAGAAATATTTGACAGCCAAAAGACTTTTAAACGCATCACAATTGCCGAGCCACAGGGCGAAAGGCATAAATTTAAATAAAATGTTGGATGCCTATGAGGAAGAGTTGACAGACATTTCAAAAGCCATTCAGAAAAATTTTGAAGACATGGATTTTGAAAATGCAAAGACAAAAGAGGACATGGAACTGATTGTAGAAGATATGAAAACAGCCTGTGCAGAACTCAAGCGTACAATCGCAAGTAAAAAGGTATAAGTTGCAAAGAGGCAAGATATAAAAGCCATAGGCAGTAAAAAAAGCAAGATATAGAGCCATAAGCTGTAAGAACATAAGACATCAGGTATACAGAAATATCAGAGTATAGACAAGAAAGGGAAAAGAATGTTACACCGTGAACTGAAAATTAATTATGGAACGCTGGAAGAGCTGATTATCAATATAGAAAGTTATCAGTCGGCGCTGTCAA
>CAYTDI010000088.1:0-2116 GCA_964436595.1 uncultured Eubacterium sp. | reverse complement strand
TTACGGAAAACGTATTTGCCTTTGCATCCTCAGCCTTTATCCCAATCAGTCAGGCAGCAAAAGTGGGAAATCTGACATTCCGTTCCGGAGCCACAACAGTGGCAAAAGAAGGAATTGCCATGATGGCGGGAGCAGGAGCTTCAGACATTACCATGAAGATATCCGGAAATCAGACAGCCAGTGTAGTGGCAGGAATGATAGCCGGTGGAGCAGCAGGGCATGGACTGAACGGAGTGGATGCGAAGTTTAATATTTCGGGGAATATAACGGGTGGTAGAGGGAATGGTTTTTATAAGAACAATCCGATGGATAATTCTAAAGCAGCAAGGGATATTATAGAAAATTCAGATGCAGTATATGGTTATTCACCAAATCCAAATTCTGAAAGTATTGGTGGTTATGCAGATGCAATCGATTGGAGTAATCCAACTGAAGTTACAAGGGCTAGGGTTAGAAGAGAGATGTATCATGTAAAGAATGATAATATATCAGAGTTAGTTATAAAAATGAAAGCTGAGGGATATTCAGTAGAAGAAATTGCAAGAGAGGCAAATCAACAAAGAAATTTAAATAGATTAAATGATTATGTTAATGATATAGAGGGGTTAGAACGTGTAAAAAGTCGTAATAGACTTAAGTATGGAAATGAAAATGGACCTACGGCAGAATATTTATTTAAAAAGTATGGTTCATGGGATAAAGTAATAGAAAAATCAATGAGTGCAAATCCTGGGATGGATGCATGTTGTGGTTTATATGATATATATTTTCATTTATATGACTTTGATTAGGAGATGATAAGAATGAAAGAAAAAATTAATATAATTTTTAAGGAATATGATGCCGAGCATTTTGTTGTTTTATTAAAAAGAGGTTCTGCCAATTTATTTATGGATTTTGGACTTTGTGATTTTGAGAGTGAAATGGAATATTGGGATATGCCAACAAGACTAATTGATTTTAAAGGGGAAAAAGGATTCTTATTTAGTAATAAAACCAATAAAACAGATTTAAAAGACGAAATTGAACGTTTTATAATTCATAACAATATTTAGTAATAGCTATGATTATAAGCGTAAAGACTGATTGAAAAAGTGATGAAAAATGAAACATTTTTTCAATCGGTTTTAAAAAAATTGGAGTATAGTCCAATAAGATTAATGTATTAAAAAGAAATATTAACATTTGTGTATGACAAAAAAGTAGGAAATTGGATTATGAAGGAGTGATAATATTATGAGTGAATTATATTGCATTTATGATAATAATAAATATCCGGCAGAGATATGTAATAACATGGTTGAAATTACATCAAAATATTATGTAGAAGGATTTGAAAGATATGTTGATGTTATGGGACGAGTACATGATGATATTTTTGTAAAAAAAGTAAGTATTGATGATGTAAAGTTATTTTATAAAGAACATACATATATAAAATATAAAAATGAATGGTTTCAATTATTTGCAGATAAAATATTAAAGTCTGCTGTTATCGATAATGAATTTATGATTTGGACAGATTCGGAACAACTAGCATGTGAATATGAATTTGAAAAAAAGGAACAGTTTGTTTTTGTTAAAAATATTACTCGAGAGGAAATTCAGTCAATTAAAATTGTTAGAGTACCAGTATTGTCATTCAAAAATGAAGAAGTATTAGAAACAGTGTTTGAGGGAAAAAAGGTAATAGATTATTTGAATATATTTGTAAACGAAGAGCTAATAAGTGAGTGAAATAAAAAATGTATATAACAATTTTTATTTCTTGGAAGAAATCTGAAAAAGTAGGATAGAAATCATGTTGTATATACTAAAGGTTTGAATTGTAATATGAAACGTAGTTGATAAAAATACATAGAGAATGATGAGTGTAAAATAAATTTAATATAATAACAAAGGCAACAATTGCTTTAACATTACAAGGAAAATTTATATCAACACTAATATTTAAAAAGGAAAAAATATACTCAAATTTTGGAATTGCTATTATAAAACAGAATGAAAAGTATTTTATGCAATATGAGGAGAATTAAATATGCGAAATGGAAAATTGAAAAGTGAAAGTAGGAAAATACGATATTGAACCAACGACAAGTGTTGATACGTTCCCCAG
>CAYTDI010000087.1:0-2177 GCA_964436595.1 uncultured Eubacterium sp. | reverse complement strand
AGATATCCGGAAATCAGACCGCAAGTGTAGTGGCAGGAATGATAGCCGGTGGAGCAGCAGGGCATGGACTGAATAGTGTGGATGCGAAGTTTAATATTTCGGGGAATAGGGGAAAGAGCGGTAGTGATACAGTAGCGTATCATTCTGTTGGTGGAGATAATAGTGCTAAAAAAATACAAAGTGTCTTAGATGGAATTGATATTAGTTATACTAGTCCAGAAAGTAGGTTTGGACAAGGATTTTATGTGGCTGCGGATGGTAATACAACAGTTGCAGAACTTGCGTATCATGGAACGGATGCAAAATATTCTATCAGATATGATATGAATTTAGACGGACAAAAAGTTTTGGACTTAACTGACTCGATAATCGCAAATGAATGGGGATTTTCGCAAGGAAAATCATCACTTCTTGAGTGCCAAAATATTGCTGAAATGGCGTTGGACGAAGGATATAATGTAATCAAAGTCCCCTCTTATCGAAAGAGTGGTATAAATTACGTTATTTATGATAGTTTTGATGAAATATTGCAACCACAAATGGTTACCCCGATAGGAGAATAATTATGGATAATAGAAAGATGAAAATTAAGCTTATTGTTGCACATGCAAAATGTTCAAATTGTAATATGGAACGTATTTTGTATTTTACTTCTGACTATACATATGGGGAAAGAATTGTTTCTACTAAAAGTGGAAAACAATGTGCTTATGCAAATATTCTTAGTGAAAATATAGTACAAGAGGTAGAAAAATATTGTACAGAATTGTATTTGGAGAATGACATAAGTATTTCACCAAACAAGTTGGCAAGAATTGTCTCAAGCATATATGGGATAACTTGTGATGACATTAATGGTGAAAAAATAGACACGATTTCCAATACAAAATGTCCAAATTGTCTTGAAAAAAAATTAGTTGAAGATGACAATTATGGAGAACAATTAACTGAGATTGAAGCATTTGAAGTAACACATTATTCATGGAAAAAGTTAGGAGTCAACGAAAAGAAAGAAAAAGTTTATAGAGAATTAATTAGACAAGGGTATCTAGAGTAAAAAATCTTGGAATATGTAATTTCTTCATTATAGAATTTTCTTGATTAAATGCCAATAAGGTAATTATGCAAAGGGACTGTATTGAGTGACAACATTACAAAAATTACAGATAAGATAATTATTCAGAATTAGGAAAGGCTAAAATCAACTAAATATTAGGAGAGAAAAAGATGAGTGATATAAGAAAAGAAAGCGAAGAAATAAGAAGAGTTTTAAATGAGAATATTGATGGAGATATAGAAAGTTATAAAGATTTTCATATCGGAGAATTTATTGAAAAACCAAATCAATGCGGCTGCTTTAAAAGAAATGAGGAGTGGTATATATATCAAACAGATGAAAAAAATTATTGTACATTTTGTGGACCATTTAGTCAGAAAGGTATTGTATATGCGTGTACAATGATTTTACCTATTACAATAAATAACAAAGCGTATAGATTTACAGAAACAGAATTTAATATTTATTTACATAATCATTTTCACTCATTTGAAGAAATAGATAAAAATGTAAAAGAATAGGATGCATATATTGGTGGAGCAAATCAATGATATATTGACAATTTGGAGGATTTAATTAAATGTCAATAGAAGAAAAGTATAAGAAAAATAATGTGGAGATCCAACAGCATATAAGAATTGAGATAGAAAATATTAAAAAAGGTCTTAGTAAAAAAATATTGTTCAATTAGGTACAATATTAGCGGAACTTGAAAATACGTTGAATAATAAGAGCTTACCATTGAGCTATCCTAGAATTATTATTGATTGTTGGGATTTTCAGGATAAATTAGGTATGGAATTATTGAAATTAGCTGAATTGTATAAACGCTGGAAATAGTAAAATTTATTGTTATACTTTAAGTTGCGGACAGATATAACAAGCTACGAAAGCAACAGCTTTTATCAGGACAGTGATGTATATGCTCTGGCAAGCCTTAGCCAGAACTGTTATCAGAACCATGAAGCCTACAAAGAAATCTATGATGAAATCTGGACAAACGAACAGGCATTACGGGATGCGGCAGATGCCAGAGAAACACAGGGAATCTGGAAAACCGTCGGAGGAGCATTCCTTATCGTGGGCGGAACCATATGCATTGTGGCAAGTGGCGGTTCTG
>CAYTDI010000086.1:0-2227 GCA_964436595.1 uncultured Eubacterium sp. | reverse complement strand
GGATTCTATAGAGAAGTGCCTGTGGAAGAGATAGAGGAGATAAGGAAAGTTGAGAATGGTAGTAAGACTGTAAATGGATATGATGCTAAAGTTAATGTAGGTCAGCAGAATAAGCATATTCCGGGAACTAACGAATATAAAAATGCATTAAATAATGGACAAACCAAAAGCACAATGTATGGGGATGCAAATGATATTCAAAACTTACTTAATGATAAGGCTGGAACAGGTGACTTTCTTGGAACAAATAAAGAAAGAGTTAATTTTGGGCAGGTGATAGGACAATATGTAGACCCTAATACAGGAATTGGAGTGGAAACAACAATGGGGATAATACATTATGGAAAAAAAGGTGCACATATAGTGCCAGCTAGACCGAATTAGGAGGAAATGTTGTTATGGATGAAATGATGAAAGCGATAAGCAAATATGCTAATGGTACATATATGAAGGTGGAATGGGACAATGGTCAATTAGTGTTAGAAGGAAAGATTGATACAATTTATGAAAGTAATAATGGTTTGGAAGAGGAAGATGAGGGGTATAAAGAGTTCTACGCCTGTGCATTTAGCGTTGAAAATATTCTCAATAATCAAGAAAATAGAGAGTGTCATATAGGTGTTTTAGTTGAAATATCTATGGAAAATGAACCAACCCTAATTGCATTAGATGATGGAAGTATTATATGGAAAAAATGATATAAAATTTATTATGGTTATACTTTAGGACTCAAAAGTAAAAAATAATTAAATCTACTGAACTAACGATTGCTGAAAGCATTAATATTAATGTGATTCAAGTATGATACAATTCCGTAGAGGAATTGATTAATGAGGGCGAAATTTGCCCTCAGGTAAACGAAAGAAAAAAACTTGATATGAATTTCCAATAGGCTGATATAAACGCACTCTTAGCAACAAGGAAAAGGTACTTTGGTAATGCAAAAAGATGTAAAGTATGGTAATATAGCCTTTTTCTCATTGTGCATGGAAGCTTTTAAGGAACCTTTAGAGAGTACAATGAATTTTATTGAAGAATATTTTAAAAAAGTAACAGATGTTGATGAGAAAAACAAGAGTGGATTTAGTATTGGAAAACTGATTATGGAAAGGGGAAGCAATGAACTAAAAAAGAATAGAGGAAAAATATGCATAGCTCAATGAAGTTAGGAGGTTCTGTTGTTTCGAAAATATATTAGAAAAAAGAAGACGAGTAAAATGTTGTTTTAGAGAAGAAAGTGTAATTAATATTGATAAGGGGGTGAAGATTTCTTTCGGAAATAGATACAGATGAATTTTTTGCAGATTAAAAAACATGGTCATTTGTGATTGGGTTATGATTTTTGAAATAGAGCCTGCAATTGCTTCAATTTTTGAATTACCGATTGGAACAGAATTGACTTTAGAGTGTGATGGTTCACAGAAATATTTTATAAATTCAGAAACCGGAGAGAAATTTGTATTTATTAAGTTATTTGATAATTTAAAGAATAACGTAAAATCAAATCCCGATATGTTGTATAAAGATTATTGGAAATAAGGAGAATATTGATGAAATATTACAAATTATCTATGGATATGGAAAGAGAAAATGATATAATATGCCATTATCAAAATGATTATGGAATTCAGCAAAATGCATTAAATACTGGGAAAATTTTTGAAAACTAGAATGATAGATTTGAGTTTTTCTATACAAAAGAAGAAGGAGATGTTTGGACTGATTATCTTGCCAATGATAAAGGATGGTTCTTGGTATCAAACAGGCTGAAGACACTATTAGAGTCAGTCAATACAGATATACAATTTTTGAAAGTTGGTATAAAAGAAATAAATAATGGAGTGGATTTTAAACAATATTATATTGCCAATATTATTAAAGTTGTAGATGCATTATGCTTGGAAAAATCGAAGTATTTTGAAACAGAAATAGAAGGAATAGGCACAATATATACAGTAAGTAAATATGGTATATATGCTGATAAAACGGATGGCGCAGATGTCTTTAAGCTATCAAAGAGGCAAGAGATACCAATATTTGTATCTGAAAAATTTAAGGATTTAATCGAAAAGGAAAATATTATGGGTATTTCATTAACAGAAATTAGTGTAGTATAGTATTTATTCTGGTTATACTTTCGGACGACTAATAACCTAAAAATTCCTGTACGCTTATATCACCAATGCATACCAGACCATGTATTACAATGAGGAACAGTTGGTGGACT
>CAYTDI010000085.1:0-2680 GCA_964436595.1 uncultured Eubacterium sp. | reverse complement strand
GTAAAGCAGGACGTAAACGTCATATGGGTATCCGCCCAACAGTTCGTGGTTCTGTTATGAACCCAAATGACCATCCACACGGTGGTGGTGAAGGTAAGGCAGGAATCGGACGTCCGGGTCCATGTACTCCTTGGGGTAAACCTGCTCTTGGATTAAAGACCAGAAAGAAAAACAAATCATCTAACAAGCTTATCGTAAGAAGAAGAGACGGTAGAGCTCTGAAATAATAGGAGGCACCCGCGGGCACATTCATGCCCGAAAAGCGGGGCAAGAATCAAGGAGGTAAATTATGGCTCGTTCACTGAAAAAAGGACCATTTGCTGATGCAAGTTTATTGAAAAAAGTAGACGCTATGAACGCAGCAGGAGACAAGACTGTTATTAAGACATGGTCTCGCCGCTCTACTATTTTCCCACAGTTCGTTGGACATACAATCGCTGTTCACGACGGAAGAAAACATGTGCCAGTATATGTAACCGAAGATATGGTTGGACATAAACTTGGTGAGTTCGTTGCAACAAGAACTTACAGAGGACATGGAAAAGACGAAAAGAAATCAAAAGTTCGTTAGTCAAAAGAAATTGAAAGGAGGTTTCATCCATGGCGAAAGGACATAGAAGTCAAATTAAGAGAGAAAGAAACGCACAGAAAGACACCAGACCTTCAGCAAAAGTATCTTATGCTAGAGTGTCAGTTCAGAAAGCTTGCTTCGTATTAGATGCAATCCGTGGAAAAGACGTGCAGACAGCACTGGCTATCCTGGCTTACAATCCAAGATACGCATCAAGCGTAATAGAAAAATTATTAAAATCTGCAATCGCAAATGCAGAGAACAACAACGGAATGAATCCGGAAAACCTTTATGTAGCAGAGTGCTTTGCAAACAAAGGACCTACAATGAAGAGAGTTAGACCAAGAGCACAGGGTAGAGCTTACAGAATCGAAAAGAGAATGAGCCACATTACAGTTGTGCTTGATGAAAGATAGGAGGGCAATCATGGGACAGAAAGTGAATCCTCATGGCTTAAGAGTCGGTGTAATCAAAGATTGGGACTCTAAGTGGTATGCGGAAGCAGATTTTGCAGACTTCTTAGTAGAAGACTACAATATTAGAACATATCTGAAAAAGAAATTATACGCAGCAGGCGTTTCTAAGATTGAAATCGAAAGAGCATCTGACCGCGTAAAAGTAATCCTTTATACAGCAAAGCCGGGCGTTGTAATCGGAAAAGGCGGAGCTGAAATTGAAAAAGTAAAAGCAGAACTTCAGAAGTTTACAGATAAGAAATTAGTTGTAGACATCAAAGAAGTAAAAAGACCAGACAAAGATGCTCAGTTAGTAGCTGAAAACATCGCTTTACAGTTAGAAAACCGTGTTTCCTTCCGTAGAGCAATGAAGTCTTGTATGGGAAGATGTATGAAGGCAGGAGCACAGGGTATTAAAACATCTTGTTCCGGTCGTTTAGGTGGAGCTGATATGGCTCGTACCGAATTCTACTCTGAAGGAACTATTCCACTTCAGACATTAAGAGCAGATATCGATTATGGATTCGCTGAAGCAGATACAACCTACGGAAAAGTTGGTGTTAAGGTATGGATCTACAAAGGCGAGGTACTTCCAACAAAGGCAACAAAGGAAGGGAGCGATAAATAATGTTAATGCCAAAAAGAGTAAAACATCGTAAAGAGTTCCGCGGTTCTATGGCGGGAAAAGCTTCACGAGGAAATAAAATTTCAAATGGTGAGTACGGTATTGTAGCTACTGAACCATGTTGGATTAAAGCAAATCAAATTGAAGCAGCGCGTATCGCAATGACACGTTATATGAAACGTGGTGGTAAAGTATGGATTAAGATTTTCCCAAACAAACCAATTACACATAAACCTCTTGAAGTTCGTATGGGTAAAGGAAAGGGTAACTTGGAGTTTTGGGTAGCAGTTGTGAAACCAGGACGTGTTTTGTTTGAAGTTTCAGGAGTTCCAGAAGAAACAGCTCGTGAAGCATTACGTCTTGCTACACACAAATTACCTTGTAAATGTAAAGTAGTTTCGCGTGCAGACTTAGAAGGCGGTGAATCAAATGAAAACTAGTAATTATGTAAAAGAATTAAGAGAAGAATCTGTAGCAGCATTAAACGAACAGTTAGTAGCTGCAAAGAAAGAACTTTTTAACTTAAGATTCCAGAATGCTACTAATCAGTTAGATAATACCGGAAGAATCAAAGAGGTTCGTAAGAATATCGCTAGAATTCAGACGATTATCACTGAAAAAGCAAAAGAAGCTTAATTATCCTGAACGAAAGGAGCAATAAATCGTGGAAAGAAATCTTAGAAAAACACGTACAGGCAAAGTTGTAAGTGATAAGATGGATAAAACTATTGTTGTTGCAGTTGCAGATAACGTAAAACATCCATTATACAATAAAATCGTAAAAAGAACTTATAAATTAAAAGCTCATGACGAAAACAACGAATGCAAAATCGGTGATACAGTCAGAGTAATGGAAACAAGACCATTATCTAAAGATAAGAGATGGAGACTTGTAGAAATCATTGAAAGAGCGAAATAAAGGAGGCTACCAGCATGATTCAACAGGAAAGTAGACTGAAAGTAGCTGATAATACTGGAGCAAAAAGAATAATAATGTAACCTTTTTAGGGGCGGTAATACAAGAACTTA
>CAYTDI010000084.1:0-2820 GCA_964436595.1 uncultured Eubacterium sp. | reverse complement strand
ATGCGGCAGATGCCAGAGAAACACAGGGAATCTGGAAAACCGTAGGCGGAGCATTCCTTATCGTGGGCGGAACCATATGCATTGTGGCAAGTGGCGGTTCTGCAACCCAAATCGTGGTGGCAGGATGGACAGCGGGCAGCGGAACGATAGCCTTTGGAGTGGCAGACCCCATCGAAGGAGCACAGGACATCTATTATGGAAGTCTGGGAGATATAGACACCACATCGATTAATTATCTGAAAAGTGTAGTATTTCAGGGAAATGAAGATGCGTATTATCTTACGGAAAATGTATTTGCCTTTGCATCCTCAGCCTTTATTCCAATCAGTCAGGCAGCAAAAGTGGGAAATCTGACATTCCGTTCCGGAGCTACAACGGTGGCAAAAGAAGGGATTGCCATGATGGCGGGAGCAGGAGCTTCAGACATTACCATGAAGATATCCGGAAATCAGACAGCAAGTGTAGTAGCAGGAATGATAGCCGGTGGAGCAGCTGGATATGGACTGAATGGTGTGGATGCGAAGTTTAATATTTCGGGGAATAGGGTAAAGAGTAGCAATGATACTGTTGTATATAGACGGGTACAAGGGGGAAAGGGAAACAATGCAAGTCAAGTCAGAATAAAAGTTAATGAAGATGGAACGATTACAATACCGAATAAAGATGCAAATATAAGTATAAGTATTGATAGTGGTGAGCACGCTGAATATTTTTTGAAAAAGAGAGGAGGCGATGCACAAATTGTAGAAGTAGAGGTTCCTAAATGGTTTGATGATTTCTTACAAGAAAATGCAATTCCACAAATTAATTATAAGAGAAATCCATTAAATCAAGGGGGAATGGCACCTAAGATTACGGACATTACCACTCCGGGAAATTGTTATGAATTTCCTGTACCATGGATAGAATGGCTTGAAGAATATGGAGAAAATGCAAGAATAGTAAATCCTTAAAGGAGGAATGAGGTATTATGAAACCTATATATGCAGAAAATATTGTAGTAGCAATTAAATATGATGGTTGTATAGAGTGGTATATTCTTGATAAAGATTTTTGTTTTTTAGATTATAGTAAGTTAGAGGAATCATATCGCAAGAAGGGATATGACATTTTTATTGATGATACATTTAGATTTGGTATAAAAATAATCAGTGAATTGACGCAAACGCTTTTTTTAGATAGTATAAAAGAGTATAGAATAGTACCTAGAGAATTAAAAAAAATGTTAATGAACGAAACAAATTATAATGAGAAACTAGCATACAATCCTTCGATTTTAATAGATTTTGAAAATAAGGTTCTTAAGTCAAACTATGCAGAACCAGAATCTTTTGAGGATTTTGTTCCTAATGGATGGAGCGGAGAATACCAAAATTTTGAAAAAGAGATACCTCAAAATCAAAGATATTGGATTGATGAAAGTGGTAGAAATTTAATTAGTAGGAGAGAATAGAAATGGAGAATAATACAGTTACAATTCTTAATGAGGAATTTGAAAATGATAAGACAGGAGAAAAAGTACAAGGAATAACAATTATTATGGATGGAAAATTAAAAGAAGTGGTTGATTTATTTATGGAAAATAATTCAAGTTATAATAATTACACTGAAGTTATTCGAGATGCTCTTTTCAAAGGCATTAATTCAATGATAATAGAAAGTAAAAATAATTTATAATTATTTAATTTAGGAACAAACTGGACCAACATACAAACTATGAGAGTGATGGTTGGTATGTATATATTCTAATAATAGTTCAGAATACAGCAAAAACCACCCCTGTGGGGTGGTTTTTCTATCAAATGAAATCAAATCCTATTCTGCATCACTACTGCTTAAAGTACCAAGATAGTCATTCACTGCATTTAAATCAACTTCAGTTGTTGTAGCAGTTTCAGCCTTTTGGGTTTTATAATAACCATATCCGGAATATCCAATCCAAGCCATAATCGCAACACAGACAATTGTTCCGGCAACAGAAAGGATACGTTTCTTAAATTTTTCACGTTTTAAAGTTTTTTTACGGTTTGCTTTTTCTTTTTTATAACGTTCTACTTTTTCCTGACTCATAGTAAATCTCCTTACTCCATATGTAATATGTATAGTATACACTATTTCTGTGAAAAAATCTTGAAAAATTTAAAATTTCAGGTAAAACCACGAAAAAGTTCAAGAAAAGGAGAAAAAACGAGGTTTCATGTTACCTCGTTTTGTGATACAATGAGCGCAAGAGAGTCAGAGAGAGCTTGCTCGCTCTTGACGAACGGTGAATGGCGATTATGAACATAGTTCATGATACAATGAGCGAAAGCGAGAAGAAAAGAGAGGCATAATAAGGAGAAAGAAAATGAGTTTAGCAGATAAAATATTCATTGATATGTGTCAGGATATTATTGACAATGGAACCAGTACAGAGGGAGAAAAGGTACGCCCTCACTGGGAGGATGGTACAAGTGCTTATACCATTAAAAAGTTTGGTGTCGTAAATCGCTATGATTTATCCAAAGAATTTCCGGCAATCACCCTGAGAAAAACAGCAATTAAAAGCTGTACCGATGAAATGCTTTGGATTTGGCAGCAAAAGTCCAATAATATCCATGATCTTCACAGTCATGTGTGGGATGAATGGGCAGATGAGACAGGCTCTATCGGTAAGGCATATGGTTATCAAATGGGAGTCAAGCACCAGTATAAGGAAGGAATGATGGATCAGGTAGACCGTGTGATTTATGACTTGAAAAATAATCCTTTCAGTCGTCGTATAATGACAAATATTTATGTTCATCAGGATTTACATGAAATGAATCTTTATCCATGTGC
>CAYTDI010000083.1:0-2873 GCA_964436595.1 uncultured Eubacterium sp. | reverse complement strand
TCCGTCTTTTATTGAAAAATATTCTCGGAATAATTTCTCTTTTTCAACTAGCATATACAAATCAACACACCATGGATATTGCATATTTAATTTAACTTATCAAGAATAATTTTATCAATTTATTACATCCTCTCCATATACACCACTATTTTGATACTGCAATATTAAATTATATATCTCTTCTATATCATATTGACACATATTAGCTTCATCTTCTGATATTTCTATTCTTTTCTTTTTTATCATATGCGCTCCTGCATCATACTCTATATAATAATTTCCATGGCTCTCCAGTAATTTAATTCCTTCATCTTCTATTATTATTTTCATAATAACCTCCTACTCAAATATGTGTTTATATGTATAATTTCCTTCAGATACCGGATCTATAACAGCCTCCTTTATTCCACCATTTGTATATCCTCCCGGTTCCCAATATTCTGGCCATGCACCTAATTCATTTCCTGATGGAATCCTTATAGACGAGGTATCTTTAATTGTAACAATAACTGGATTATCTCCTAAATACCCAGAATCCAATCCCAGTATCTGTTCTATTTTAGCCACATCACCATCAGCATATCGAATAATATCTGCTAATTCATCACCTGACATAACAAAAGTACCACCCTTACCACCAATAGTACCTTTAGGCTCATTTGGCATAATTTTTACTGCTCCACTTTCTCTAAATGATTGCAAATGTTTTTTTACATAATTTTCACTTAAATACGTTTCTGGAGCAGGCTTTTTTCCTTTAGCAATATATTTGATTTTTTCAGCCTGCTCATAAGATAATCCTTCTTCTCTAAGACTATTCCATGCACAATATTTTTTTCCATCCTCAAATGACATATCTCCGAACGAAGAAGCTCCTCCACTCTTTCCCCTATTCCCCGAAATATTAAACTTCGCATCCACTCCATTCAGGCCATGCCCTGCCGCTCCACCGGCTATCATTCCTGCCACTACACTTGCGGTCTGACTTCCGGATATCTTCATGGTAATGTCTGAAGCTCCTGCTCCCGCCATCATGGCAATTCCTTCTTTTGCCACCGTTGTGGCTCCGAAACGGAATGTCAGATTTCCCACTTTTGCCGCCTGACTGATTGGAATAAAGGCTGAGGATGCAAAGGCAAATACGTTTTCCGTAAGATAATACGCATCTTCATTTTCTTAAAACAACCACGCTTTTTCTATTCCTTGATTTGATATTTTCCATCCACAAACTTCCTAACAAATCCTTTTGCAGGAAAGTCTGGATATTTAAATTCCCATAAAGTTTCACAATTTTTACACTTATACCATTTAAATTCGTTCCTTACTTTCTCCGGTTTTAAATTGTAACCACAAAAATAAGGTTTTTCTACTGGAATATCCATAAATATTCCTTTTTGTACTTGATTTTCAAAAAATTCTTTTAATTGTTCAAATAACTGATAAGAATTTATTTCAATTCCTATTCTTTTATCACAATCACACTTTTTCATTGAAATTCTCTCGCTTCTACTTTAAGAATATATATTTGATTTTCCCCTTTATTGTTCATAATTTAATCTTCTAAATACGTTAAATTAATACTACTTAAATTACTTCTAACATCATAGTCCGATGATATTTTTCCCCAAGAATATTCTACCTGACTTTCAATTCTTAATTCTCTTAATATATTATCATGCAATTCTTTTCTTTTATATTCTTCATTTTCATTGAATTCTTTATCACAACATATTAATGATACCATATATATCTTATTATTTCTAAAAAATAAACTCACAATATATTTTCTATTATTAATCATTTGATATCCATCAAGATAAATAATTCTTACGCCATCTTGACTTTTATAGTATTTTGTTTCCTTAAACTGTTCAAATAAAAAACCTGGATAAATTACTAAATCTTTTGAAATAGTAATACATCCTCTACTTATATCATTCATTTCACACAATCTCCTTACTTAAATAACTTTATACTATCAACAGGTACTAATATTCCTTTTTCAATTAAATCTTTTACATTTGGAACATAATATTGCGGTAAACCTCCCTTTCCAAACTGTGGATTTGCATTTGTTATTCCATATGCGCTTGCAACGTCTTCATTAAATAAATATCCTTGCATTTCACCTCGATACCCATGTATAGGATTTTTTTCCACTTGCAATCCTTCAAATATTGTAGTTGCATCTCTACCAGATTGTTCAATAGCTTCTAACGTTGTAAAGTACTCTGTTCCATTAGGTTCACCTCGATATAAAATTGTTCCCTTTTTTACTGTAATATCATCATAATTATCTATACCTGGATATTTTCCAATTCCCTGCTAACTTCTTGCTAATTGAGATGGTGTGGCATTTTCCCATACTACATTCTCGTTTCCATACTTTTCTCTTAAATACCTGCACCATTCTTCGCCAGAATAAGGTATTGAATTATTACCATTACTCTTTACCCTATTCCCCGAAACATTAAACTTCGCATCCACTCCGTTCAGTCCATGCCCTGCCGCTCCACTGGCTATCATTCCTGCTACTACACTTGCCGTCTGATTTCCGGATATCTTCATGGTAATGTCTGAAGCTCCTGCTCCCGCCATCATGGCAATCCCTTCTTTTGCCACCGTTGTAGCTCCGGAACGGAATGTCAGATTTCCCACTTTTGCTGCCTGACTGATTGGAATAAAGGCTGAGGATGCAAAGGCAAATACATTTTCCGTAAGGTAATACGCATCTTCATTTTCCTGCAATATTACACTTTTCAGATAATTAATCGATGTGGTGTCTATATCTCCCAGAATAAGCATCCTTAGCGGAGCGTTTTTTCTTACTTAATTTGATATTGTCGAAAATTTCCCGCCTCTAACTGAGCGAT
>CAYTDI010000082.1:0-2878 GCA_964436595.1 uncultured Eubacterium sp. | reverse complement strand
TTGACAGCGCCGACTGATAACTTTCTATATTGATAATCAGCTCTTCCAGCGTTCCGTAATTAATTTTCAGTTCACGATGTAACATTTTTTCCCTTTCTTGTCTATACTCTGATACTTCTGTATACCTGATTGCTTCTGTTTTTACTGCCTATGGCTTTTATATCTTGCCTCTTTGCAACTTATACCTTTTTATTTGCGATTGTACGCTTGAGTTCTGCACAGGCTGTTTTCATATCTTCTACAATCAGTTCCATGTCCTCTTTTGTCTTTGCATTTTCAAAATCCATGTCTTCAAAATTTTTCTGAATGGCTTTTGAAATGTCTGTCAGTTCTTCCTCATAGGCATTCAACATTTTATTTAAATATTTCTTACAGCATCTTCCCATATCTTTCTCCCATTTATTCCCTATTTGAACTGTTCTGCGATTCCGTTATCCGCGTCTTCAAATCCCTGTTTGAAAATTTCCGTCTCACTTATAAATTCCTCTATGTTTTCCAAAAGCTGCGGTGCTTCTGTATCTGACATGTTTTTCAAAAGCCAGCTCATTTCTTCCGTAAAATCTGACTGAAAGCCATCCATACAGTTTCCGGCATTTCGGATAAACTCTGTACTGTAAGATTCAAATACCGCACTGGCATTTCTTAAGTTTTCTATTGCCTCTTCCAACGCTTCGATATTAATTTTTCTTACCAGAGTAAAGCAACTGGCTCCTGAGGAACATATTTCTACCAACAGCGAGCAGCTTCTTCTTCAAAAAGTTTAAAAAGCAGGGTTATGATAGAAAACAACTTCTATTGTAACCCTGCTTTTATTTTTCATATTATTTTAGAAAAGTCTTTTCTATGTAATTCTTCTTTTTCTTACCTTCTTGCTTTTAATGCAATATTTTCCAAAAATTTCTTCAATATGCATATTTTATACCTACCTTTCAAATCCTAAACTTGGTGCTTTCTTAATTAACTCGGAGATGTTTTTTATATGGAATGTGGTTATATCTCCTGTCGTACTGTCAAGCCCTACAAAACCATATTTTTTACCACTCATAAAACTCACATAACCATTTAACTCAGGTGCATATGTTCCATTGTTTATTATGTAATTTGCATCATCTAAGTATTTATCAATAGAATAGTTAGAATTACCTAAAACATCTGCAATTTCTTGACCATGTTTACCATAAGGCTCATCTAACAAGGATTGATTTTTAAACAATTTATTGGTCTCACTACCACTCTCTACACTCTTGACTATAAAATTTATCAACTGCTACCGCTGCATTATACAAAGAGTCTATATTAGCGAGATTGTCATCCTCAAGTATTGCTCTTCTAAATCCTAATGTCCCACCATCTGACGTATCCATTTCATTTAAATCCAACTTATTTTTATAATCCTCTATAATTTTTTCCAATTTATCAAGATACTCTCTTGTATAATCATCAACACTATCTTGAATTTTTCTTATTTCACATTGTAAATCATTTAACTTTTTCTTCATAATTTCTCTTTTCATAATTTTAAACACCTATTCCTTTATATTCCTTACTTCCGTAATCCAATTTGAATCAAACTTACTTTTCCGATAAAAACAGAAATATGGTATTGCAAATAACTTTAACTGACTTTTATTTATCACATAACTCAATAATTTGAAATCTTCTTTTTTCTCATTCAATAGATATAAATCTTTCTTAAATGATTGTATAACCAAAATACGTTTGATAAGCTTGATTCATTCTTAGAAAATACCCATACATTCCATCCTCTTCATTTCTTCCTGCCCAATCATAATACCTGATTAATTTATCCTTATTATTTTTTATCTCTTTCCGAATCAATGGTATTACTTTATCAGTATTTATATAAAATGGGGATTCTTTCTTCTTTTCAAATTTCAGTTGTACATATATAATTTCTAACGCACAATATAGTCCTAAAATGTCTTGATGTATCATTTCTACAAGACTATTTTCCAATACTTCAAGAATTGTTTTTTCTGACCCATTATATATCTCATATATTCCTTCTTTTAATATTCTAATATAATCATTGGGCGTAGTCATATTTAACAGCTGTGAATTTTCAATTTTACAATGACTTCTTCCCTCTAACATATCTATAAATTTCTTTTCTTCAATTGCATTCTTTACTATCTCTTTAATATTCATTTATTTACCTCCATTAAGTATCTCAAAAGGATTTAAGTTAATACTTCTGCATTCTTCAGAATTAGGCACATTATTTATAACCGCTTCTAATGCTCCACCATCAGTTTTACCTCCTGAAATAAAATGTATATTTGCACCATATTCATTTCCTGACGGTAACCTTATTTCGTAATCTAATGGTTTTTTTATATCAATTCTTACAATACCACCATGCTTGGTATATGTTCCTGAATCAAATCCCATTATTTTTTCAAGTTTTGCAATATCTCCACTAGACCAGACTTAATTAAAGCTTCATTTATCTGGTCTAGTGGAGATATAAAAAGCTCTCCTGGTCTACCTAGATAAGGATTAAGAATACTATCCTCTATTCTAGCGTAATATACATCCTTCGACACAAGATATGAACCGCCATTTTCAAATTTTTTTATATGATTTTGTATATACTCCTTGCTGTACAATAATTCTGCATTTGGTCTTTCACCCCACCGTGGCTCACCAGATGCAACTTGTTTCCAAAAATATTCATATACCTCTCCATCTTTTGGGGACATATAACCAAATGAAGAATATTCCCCACTCTCTACTTTTCCTTTTACCCCCACTTTCCCCTTTACTTCTTTCCCCACTTCCGCAATCCCTTTCGTTCCTGCGTAAGTTCCTACTGCATATCCTGCGCAGTACCAGATTCCTTCACTTTCATAGGTAT
>CAYTDI010000081.1:0-2911 GCA_964436595.1 uncultured Eubacterium sp. | reverse complement strand
TTGGGGTTGCAGAACCGCCACTTGCCACAATGCATATGGTTCCGCCCACGATAAGAAATGCTCCGCCTACGGTTTTCCAGATTCCCTGTGTTTCTCTGGCATCTGCCGCATCCCGTAATGCCTGTTCGTTTGTCCAGATTTCATCATAGATTTCTTTGTAGGCTTCATGGTTCTGATAACAGTTCTGGCTAAGGCTTGCCAGAGCATATACATCACTGTCCTGATAAAAGCTGTTGCTTTCGTAGCTTGTGATGTCTTTCCAATTCGTTCCGATTTTGCTTACACAGGTTTTTAATCCGTTTATCAAAAGCTCTGCGGACTGTTCCAGTGCTGTGACTGTGGTGCGTTCCTGCGTTTCAATATCCCTGAGAAAATTTAACAGCTCCTCATCTATCTGTTGGTGTATTTCAAACACTCCGTTGGTGTCCGGCCGGTCAGCCTGATAAGTATCTGAAACTTCTCCCAGTTTCCGTTTTACCATGTCTGCAAAATCTTCCGTATCCATGGCATTCCTGTTTAACTTTGTACGAAATGCTTTGGTATATTTTCATACAAAAAAGTACACGAAATAAAATATCAGGCTTTTTATAAAACCGCATCTGTGTCTCCTTTTTTCCTATGGTTACAATATCATTCTCCACTCAAAAAGTCCTAAATTTCTTTGTTCAACCTACCATAATGGATACCATTTCTATCCCATTGAATAAATTTTATCCTACTCTTTCATATTTTTATCTATTTCTTCAAATGAGTGAAAATGATTATATACATATATTTCTAATTCTTTTTCTGAAAATCTATATTTTTTCAAATTGGAAGATATATGTAATACTTTTGCACATGCATATATGATTCCGCTTGAACTAAATGGTCCACAGAATGTACAATAATTTCTTTCATCTGTCTGATATATATACCACTCCTTGTTTCTTTTAAAACATCCGCATTGATTTGGTTTTTCAATAAATTCTCCGATATGAAAATTCTTATAACTTTCTATGTTTTTCTCACTATTTTCATTTAATACTTTTTTTATAATTTCTAATTCTTCATTTAACTTACAATTCATTTTTCGACCCCCAGTATCAATCGCCGTCTTAATCTTAGTTAAAGTAATATTTTTATTACCTATTGTATAATAGACTTTTTTTCCACATAATAATTTTCCAAATCTATAGCAAAATTCCAGTCATTACGCCCAAATGAATCTCTTGTAATATCATTCATTCCCTGAGCTACCACCATTATATTTCCCTCATCATTTTTCAACGAAACAAACTTATAACCCCTTGGGGCATTTATTTTGGCTATAAAATTTCCTTTTTCTTCATATATTTCTATTATTCTTACATCATTCTCTTCCCTCAAAACTATTAGTTTGTTTCTTACTTGCTGGTAATCAACCGATATAATATTTCCCTGAACTTTAATAATTTTATTTTCTTTATACTTAATGGTGTTATCCGAATATTTATAAGAAAAAATCTGTTTGCCTGTTATATCATACAAACTAAATCCACTTCCTGAGTCTTCATATTTTTCTTTTATCATCAACATATCTTTTCCATGCTTAAATGCATATAACATATGTTCATTATTAACACTAATCGTTTTCTCTTTATAATCCCATTTTATCGTTTTTTCCTGTCTATTGATATATATTTCCATATTTTTCTCCACATATACATCTACGCTCATACTCAAATTTCAAAATATTAATGTTGGGAATAATCTGATATTTTCCTAGTATTAACTTTCCAGTGTTCATAATTACTCTCCTAGCATCATGTATGCCTTAAAAACTAATAACAATAGAACTGTAATTATTTCTTTTATCAAAAGAATTTTCTATATTTTTATATCTCAAGTTATAATCTTCTTTTAACTTATCAAAAATAATTTTATCTTTTTTTTCTCTTTCAATCTCATTTTCAATATCTTCTCTTATACAGTACAATTCTATTCTGTTTATTAAATTATTTCTAAAACAAAGACCCACCTTAAACTTTCCCGGTAATCCCTCAATTTCACATGATTCTTTTAGCCAAAAGAATCTATTATCACTTTGTCCATTATACAAATCACTTTCTTTAAACATACCAAAAGTAGTTTTTTCTGATACCTCAAAATAACCATTTAATTTTATAAAATTTCTGTTCATTGTATTCTTATTCCTTTCCTTAATATAACTTTATTTTTTCAACAGGTACTAAAATTCCTTTCTCAATTAAAGCATTTGCATCTGGTACAAACTCTTGCACTAAACCACCTGCTCCATAATCAGGATTAGCCATACACAAAGATTCTGCACCTTCAACCCCCTCTTTAAATTGATACCCTTGCATTTCTGAACGATATCCTAATGTAGGATGTGGTTCAACTTGTAATCCTTCAAAAAGTTTCTCTTTATTAGCCCCTACTGCTTCAATTGCTTCACGTGTGGTAAAAAATTCTGTTCCATTAGGTTCTCCCCTATAAAGAATATCTCCTTTTTGGTACATTTTAGATTTCCAATCATCTATTCCTGGATATCTACCAACCCCCTGCCAACTTCTTGCTAATTGAGATGGTGTGGCATTTTCCCATACTACATTCTCGTTTCCATACTTTTCTCTTAAATACCTGCACCATTCTTCGCCAGAATAAGATATAGAATTATTACCATTACTCTTTCCCCTATTCCCCGAAATATTAAACTTCGCATCCACACTATTCAGTCCATGCCCTGCTGCTCCACCGGCTATCATTCCTGCCACTACACTGGCTGTCTGATTTCCGGATATCTTCATGGTAATGTCTGAAGCTCCTGCTCCCGCCATCATGGCAATCCCTTCTTTTGCCACCGTTGTGGCTCCGGAACGGAATGTCAGATTTCCCACTTTTGCCGCCTGACTGATTGGAATAAAGGCTG
>CAYTDI010000080.1:0-2964 GCA_964436595.1 uncultured Eubacterium sp. | reverse complement strand
CCGTGCCGGTAAGACTTGCATTAGCGGTTGCCGAGCCGATAGCGGAGTTCGCAAAGGCACAATTGGAACAGGAAAAAGAAGCATATGTTGTCATTCAGAGTGTGGGAAAGAAGATGATGATGGCGTAGAGAAAATCATAAATCTAGATTGATTTATGTAGAAGAAGGTGGTTTTATGAAAAATACAATTTGTAAAATAGTATATTTTGATGAGGACTCAGTAACTGACTATGTTCAAATTGTTGCGGGTGGTAAATTAGAAAAGACAACAGAATTGTTGAAAGAAACAAATAAGGGGACGGAAATTGAAGGAAATGTTGCAGGGAAAACCGGAATTAGTGGAGTGTTTAAGGCTTTATTAGGGTTAGAAGCTCAAGTATCTGCAGAAGCAACTATGGGCATTACATTAAATACGAATAAAATGGCAAAAAATATTGTTAAGAACACATTATTGACAGATTTTTTGGGAATTTTAAACGAAGAAACATCAGATAAAAAAAGAAAAACACCCCAGGGAAATATAAAGAAATTTGAAGGTTATACGATATCTGTGGAAAAAGATTCGTTATCTTATATAGTTATGGTTTCGCCATATTTATCGATGTTAAAAGGTGGCTCAAGTATTTCAACGGGAGAATTTGATATAGCAGTAGAAAAATTAGATAATGCACTAAAGACGGCAAAAGGATATTATGAATTTGTAGGAACTAGAGGAAGAAGTAAAATAGTTTTAAGGTTTAACATAAATTCCCTAAAAAATAATTATAAAATAAATGATCTTTTAAAAATGAATCTTGCAATTTATGCTATTAAAGTAGGCACTACTTCGCTGGCGCAATTAAATGTAAATAATGAATTGGATATTGATTTTCAAAGTACAATAAAAGATAATCCAGATTATTTTGTGTCTGAAAAAAATGAAACAGAGGATGACGTAGATAAAGATAAGAAACTAGATGTATATGATGTTTTGTTGGCAGGAGTTGAAGCAAATGATTGATAAAGTGATTATATTTACAGGTTCAAAAAGAGACTTTAATTTGTTGTTGGAGAAAAGAATAGATACCGATAATGATGAAGTCGTTTCTTTTATGGAACTAATTCAACATTATAATGCGAGATTGCATCCTACAGAATCAGGTGTGAAAGAAATTTTTTTAAAGAGAAAGATAGGAGCAAATTGCTTGGTATGTAAATCAGATGACTTTGCTTCTGTATTAGAACATACGTTATCAAATTTTACAAATATTATAAGTTTGAATTATGATGTAGAAAAATTATTTATACATAACCCACCGAAAAAAGTATTGGAAAATTTACAATCAGAGTTCGGAGATGAAATTGAATACTGTGAGTCAAATTATACGAAGTTAGATGTTGCATGTATTAGAAAAGTCTATAATGATTTAAATATGAACATTATAGGACAAGAAAAATGTAAGATGCAAATAATTAGTGGCTTGTATAGATTAACGAAAGAAAAAAGTCAAAAGCCAGCTGTTTTTATGCTATATGGTCCATCAGGAGTAGGTAAAACGGAAACAGCAAAGTGTATTAGCAAATCATTAGGTGGAGATTTGCTAAGAATTCAGTTTTCAATGATGCAGACTAATGAGGCATATAATTATGTATTTGGATCGGAACATTCAAAAGCTAGTTTTGCACGAGATATGATGTCGCGTGAGTCGAATGTGATTTTGATTGATGAGTTTGATAAAGTGAGTCCAAATTTTTACAATGCTTTTTATGAAGTGTTTGATGAAGGAAAATATGTGGATACAAATTATGAAGTGAATTTGAAAAATTCTATTTTTCTTTGTACTTGTAATTTTATGAGTGAAAAGGAAATAAAAAAGGTGCTAGGACCTGCAATGTATTCAAGAATAGGAAAATGCATTGAGTATAATGAACTTCAAAAAGAACAGAAAATAGAAATTATTAATACGTGGTTTGAAGACATATTAACATTTTTAGATGATGACGAAAGGCGGGTAATAGAAGAAACAGATATATTACAATGGTTTAAGGAAAACGAGGAGCGTTATGATAATATTCGTTTATTGAAGAATAAAATGGAGCAGGCAGTTTATGAAAAACTTGCAATGACTTTTGTGATTGACAAGGTTTGATGCATAGATGGAATAGGAAGGAGACCAGCTATGGAATATTATATTTTAAAGTGTTATCAAGAAGAGAAAAAGAAATGTCCGGATGTGGAACAAGGATTTGATAGATTTGAGCCAAAAATAAAAATAATTGTTATTACATGCTTGATACTGATGTTTATAGCATGTGCAGAGATGATTATGACAATGCTATTATTTCCAAAACAACTATGGTATTTAGTTGGTGCTATTTTTTGTGTGGTTGCATTATTTGTACTTTTGGGGATAGATAATAAGGATCAAAAGAAACATATGGATAAATATGTAGATTCACATAAGAAAAAACTTGAAATATTAGAAAATGTTTTGATGACAGAATTTGGTATAAAGACAGAAGCAAAATTGAATGAGTTAATTAATATATATCAAGAATATGTAGATAAGAAGAAAGAAGAGGAAAAAAGGCGTAATGGTATTATTTTAACGATTTTCTCTGCATTTGCGGGTGTCCTGGCGATTTCGTTTGAAAATATGGGATTGATTGGTATAGATTTTACTAATTGGATGTATATAGCTACGTTTTTACTTGTTTTTGTTGCTGCGGCGAGTATTTGGATTTATTCATATACATATTTTGATTCGTTGAAAAGAAAATATGAAATGATGATAAAGGATATAAAAGGATTGTTATTGATAAAGTTTTAAAGGAATATAATTCATTTGGAAGTTCGTGACAACAAAATGACAATACAATGCCCCCAAAATCTATGCAATAGGTAGAATTTAGACAAAACTCATAGATTTCCACCACAAAAATCAACGAAAAACACCACAAAACAACTTTACAAAGAGGAGTTTGA
>CAYTDI010000079.1:0-2965 GCA_964436595.1 uncultured Eubacterium sp. | reverse complement strand
GAGTTTTAGAGATTTAATGACACCAGAAGAAGCGGCCAGATATGATAAATATTGGAGTTTAAAAGAGTCCACTTGTACAAGTGATGAATTATATATTTATTTAAAGAATATTGATGCGGATGATGCAGAAACTTTTTTGAAAACAGGAGAATGGCCAGATGAAATCCAAATTCCTAAAAATGCATCCGTACTCAATAAAGATGGTTCAATTAATTGGACAAAGGCAGCGGAGGGAGGATATAAGTTAGATAAGGATGGAAATGCAATTAAAGAAAAATTTATACCTGAAATAGGTGAGGTGATTGACAGATATGGACCAGCAAACGGACGATATACATCGCCAATTATAAATGGGAAATCTTTTGAATATACAGAGAGAACATTACCATATGTAGAAAATTTATCTAATTATCATAAATATGAAGTAATTGGAGATTTTTCTAAAATTGAGGAATATGTGAAGAATTGTCCAGATGAAAAATTAAAGGCAGAAATTGATGCTGTTGTAACAGCTTATTATGATGAGGATTATAGTAAACTTGTTTCGTATAAAGGAGAAGCAGCAGCTGTTGAAGGATGGGGAAAAGGAGGGGCAATACAATATGAATTTTCATTAACAGTAGAACAATTAGAAGGGTTAGGGGTATTAAGAGAAATAAAATAGTGGAGGAAAAGTGCAATGACAATAGAAGAAGCAAGAAAAGTTATTAATGAAGAGAAGTTAAAAGGAGCAAATCTATTCGAAAAAAGAGAAAACAAAGAGAATGAAATGGTAATTGTGAATGATGCAGGGCAATGGTTAGTATATGCAACCGATGAGAGAGCAAGTAAAATAGTCGGTTCGGAAAAAAAATTTGAAACAGCGGAAGAAGCACTGGAAAATTTTATTAAAAGGTTAAGGGCATTAAATATATTAAAATTGAGATAGTAGGTGTTAAAAAAGAGTTAGGAGAAATTATAATTGTTAGATAGGCAGTATTTAGAAAAATTAAAACGATATATAAGAAAAGACATCCACATGGTAGAGGGGGATGGTGAAGTGCATATTTATTTGGACTCTGAAATTCAATATTTTTTAAGGAAAAAAGAGCAAAAGTATATACTGTATGTTAGTGAACGAGGACGGGAAACAGAAGAGAAAGTATATATATCAGAAGAGGAGATGAAAAGACAATTTGCGTTATGGCTAAAAAGTAGTTTGAGTGAGGAGGTTAAGTATCCGTTTTCGGGGAAATTTAGAGAAGTTGCCAATATAGAAGAATTAAGAACGCTGATGCAGAAATATGCAGATAAAGAATTGTATGCTATAAACGATTCCCAAGAAGGACGAATTAATATATATATAAATAGAAACGAACAATATAGTATTTTCTTTTTAGATAAGCGTGGTGAAAAATACATATTAGAACAGGAGGCAGAAGCACCATTTGTGTTCAAAAGATTTTATAATGAAGTAATTTATTATGGTGAAACGATAAGGCAAATCAGAGAATACGAGGAAGTTTTTAAAGACAAGTTAGATGATAATATAATCATGCAGTTGTTAGGTTATTAAGCAGGACAAAATAAGTATCAACTTAGAAAAAGTATATTTAAAAAAGTCAAAAGAATATGTTAGAAACAAATTAAATATTGTTTTAAACAGAAATGAAGAAGCTTCATTTGTGTTTAAAAGATTTTATAATGAACAAAGCTGTCGGAAGTCGGCTTGAAAGAGGGACTTAAGGCATTCGGAAAAACAGCGGTGATAGAATTTGCAGGAAATACGGCGGCCTGCGGAGTAGGAGCACTGGGAGAAGCCTTTGACTGGCCGGTACCGGTGACGATAATGCTGAGTCTTGCGGCAGGCATTACGGTAAGTGTTTCGGGAAATAAACTGCTGTTTAAAAATGCAGATGGGATAGAGATTGGGGCAAAGACGCTGAGCGATGATGAGGTTAAGAGTGTTGAGGAAAATCTGGATTCAGTGCAACATGCCGTTGGTAGTGCTAGTCAAGCTCAAAGCGTTTTAGACGGAATTGAACCTAAATATTTTAATAAGGAAAGCAGATTTGGAGGAGGGTTTTATGTTGGAAATGACAGTGATACAATTGTAGCGGAATTGGCGGAACATGGAAATACAGCGAAGTACGCTATTAGGTATGATTTAAATTTAAATGGACAAAAAGTGTTGGATTTAACTAATCTGCAAGTTGCTAATGAGTGGGGATATATTCAAAATTTAACATCTACAGAAGCTTGTCAAGAAATAGGTGAGTTAGCAAGAAATCAAGGATATAATGTTATTAAATTTCAGTCATATCGTGGAGAAGGAATTAATTATGTAATATATAATAATTTTGATGATATTATTACACCACAAATGGTAACACCAGTTGATTAAGGAGGAAAATTTTGAAAACAATAAGACTTAGAAAAGAAGTAGTAAGATGTAATGAGTGTAAAAAAGCAAAGGAGTTTTTCTATTTATCAGATTTTGCATATGGACAGAAACTGGTTTTTTTTAAAGATAGTACACAAATAGGATTTGTTAATTTCATAGAAGATGAAGTTTATAATGAATATATTGATATTGTCAATAGAGTTATTGGAGTCGCTGAAAAAAATGAAAAGATAATGGAATTTGTGCAAGCTTCATTTGGAATTACATGCGATAGAATAAATAATCGTGAAGTTGATTTTTCATGTAGTCAGAAAAAATGTTTATTTTGCGGTTCAGATAAATTTGAAAGAAATATGATTGAGCCAGAAAGTCTTGTAGATGTTGAGGTTTCTGAAATAACACATAAAGCATGGAGAAATTTATCAGAAGAGCAGAAGGAGTTTAAAGTAAAAAAAGCATGGGGAGAATTTGAACAATAGTTTTTATAGAAAAATATTTGGTATGGGAGAGGAATAAGAGGGATGGAAAAAGAAATCAAAAAGGCATATCTTGCATGGAGTGAAAAGGGAGCAAGTTACCTGA
>CAYTDI010000078.1:0-3051 GCA_964436595.1 uncultured Eubacterium sp. | reverse complement strand
GGGAAAGAAGTAAAGGGGAAAGTAGGAGTAAAAGGAAAAGTAGAGAGTGGTAGTGGAACAAGATTTAAGTATGAACATAATCCATCGGATAATCCGCAGGTGCTAAGGGATGCTATTGAAGACCCTAATGCTGTATACGGATACCGACCTAGGGAAGATGGGAGTTTAGCCTCTTTCACAAACGGAAAATGGGATGACCCAATTGCAGTAGCTGGGTATAGACAAGATAGAATAGCTTATCATAATAGAAACGAAGGAACAGCACAACAAATAGTTTCAAATATGACAGCAGAAGGTGCAAGTCTAGAAGATATTGCTAGAGCAGTAAATGAATATAGAAATAAATCGCGAATAAATGCGTATATTGATTCTAATGGCAATATCAAAAATATTGATGGATATAATGCTGCATTGGTTAGGGCAGAAAAGAATTCATATGAAAATTTAATACAAAGGGGCAAAACACCAGAACAGATTATTAAATCAGCAACGAAAGGAAATCCAGCAATGGACGCATGTACTGGATTATATGATGAATATTTTGATACTTATTAGGAGGATTAGGTATGCTATGGAACATACTGGATAAAGAAAATTATATTTTATATATAAACAGAGATATTAATTTGAAAATAAAAGTTTTTGAGGTAAATGATAAAGATGAAATTTATGTAAATTATAAAGGTTTTAATTTAGCAATACCTATGTTAATATGGGAATTTGGAGAAGATTTGAAATTAGCAGAGATAGAAGATGTTCGTATTGAAGGTGAAAGTCGATTTGATGAACATTTTGTTGTTAACAAGGAGGATAAAGACAAATTTTTAGATGAAATATATTTCTTTTTGGTTGATAATAATATGGATTCTGTGTTACATGAAAGATATCGGGTGAACTGGGAAGAATGATTTTTATTGTGTTAAAATTGAGGGATGAAAACTCCCCCAATTTCCTTTTTTAAAAGACTTTATATCAAGAGTGATAGAATATCTAATTTAGATGATGGTTTAAACTTTTCTAACAGATCTTTAGAGCATATAGGAGAAAGTGAAAGACAGGTTCCAATACAAACATTGCAAGATGCAATTAGATATGGAGAGGCTATGCCAGACCATAGAGGTTCAAATGCAACGATGTATTATATAACTATGTATAAAAATGAAAAAATGTATAATTTGGAAGTGTTGTATGATGAAATTTCTAACTACAGTGTATCACTTTGAGTATGCAAGAAAAGCAATGGGAAACTTGCCAGCAATACCTAAGTAAGGAAGAAGGAGCGATGAAGAAGCATGACAGAAAAAGAGCAGTTATACTATCTGATTAATGGAGTTTTAGATGGCACATATCAGGTTAAGACATTTTGTTCAGAATTCACAAGAGTATATGATTTAGAGGCTGACTATGAGCAGTTGTCTGAATTGGAAAATAAAGAGATCGGAGATTTGTGTGAAATGGCAGGTAGATTTTCTGATGACGAAGAAGAGTTAAAAATTCCAAATATGTTTTTCTCAGAGGAAAGTATTTTGAATAAAGCACAGTATGTAAAACAACTATTAGAATAAGCAGATGAAGCAGTCGTCTTTAGGAAGTGCATTCATTTTTCGGGGTAGAGGCAGCGGATTGGATAATTATAAGGGTAAAGAGTCTCTGTCAAGAGTGGTATAAATTCTAGTAATCCATTTTATAAACAAGGAGGTGGCTCGGATTTAGATGACTTTATGACACCTCACGCACAAAAGCATGCATTCAATCCAGATGTAAAGTCTACAAAGAATAAGACACAATTTGGAGAAAATATTGATGTAGCTAAGCTGAGGGAAGACACGATGCTTTATCCAGATGAAGTCATATATGATTCTGAGCATAACATGATAAAATATGTGAAAGAATATGATTTTAATATTAGTACACCAGACACACCGACAGGAAGTCATAGAGTATTTATTAATCTAGCGCCTAAGGCGGGAAAAACTAATAGAAATTCAATTTCCATATTATGGAGGTGACAAATAATGTATAGTCTGAAAAGCATTGAGAAAAAGCAAAATATAAAATTTCCAGAAGAATACAAGCGATTATATCAATCTGATTTTAAAGAAATCGGTAATAAAATTGAAATTCATGTAGGAGATGATGTGTTTTGTATAAGCAGGTTTTTAACTACTACGGAAATTGATGATATTTTGAAAGAATTTTATGATTTTTGGGGGTATGATATAGTTCCAATTGCAGAGACAGATGATGAGGATTACATTTGTTTGTATTATAAAGAGAATATGAAAGAACCATCAATAGTATATTGGAATTATGAATTAGCATTAGAAAATCCAAAAGAAGGAATATTATTTTTATATGATAGTATGTATGAATTTGAAACCAAGCTGAAACAAAAATAAAATTTAATTGAAAGGGTGTTGAGCCAGTAGACGTAAAAAATCTACTGGCTTTTTCTATGCCCCAATTCTGTACAATCACTTCTGAAAACTTCTGAAAGATTCCTAATTTTTTTAAAACCTCATATCAACCTACTTTCTTTTGAATATCTGGTAACAGTGTATTCATTCAAAATCCTGTATAGAATAAAACTGCCGAGAAGGTCAGAGAAAAGCGCCTGTTTTATTTTTTCGTTCTTGTTGCGATTTTTCTATACAAGATACTCCATCAATAAAGGAGGAGTGGATTTGGCTAAAGAGAAAGTCACTTTAAGAATGGAAGAAGGAGAGTTGGCTTTGTTGAAAACGAAATATAATACAGACAATCAATCAGAGGCTATTCGTCTGGCAATCAGTGAGTGCCTGCTAAATGAGGATAAGGAAAAAATAAAAACTTTATTTTCATATATAGGGAAAAAGCCACCGAGAATAGGAAAAGAAGTTGTGGAGATTTTTAGACAGTCGAGGTGTAGCCTGTTTGTAGATTTATTTTGAGGAAGTATTGCAATGTTGTGTTATCTCTCTTGGGAAACGGTGGTTGTGATAAATGATATTAATGGCATAGACAAGAAAGGGAAAAAATGTTACATCGTGAACTGAAAATTAATTACGGAAC
>CAYTDI010000077.1:0-3336 GCA_964436595.1 uncultured Eubacterium sp. | reverse complement strand
ATATAGTACTAAGTAAGTACAATAATAACAAAATAATTATAGAATTACATATTCAAAAGTGATATAATAGAAAAAGTATGAGAGAGAAAGGAAAGTAATATGGGAAGAATTATTGCTATTGCAAATCAGAAAGGTGGAGTTGGTAAGACAACAACTGCAATAAATTTATCAGCATGTCTTGCCGAAAATGGAAAAAAAGTATTGACCATTGATTTAGACCCACAGGGAAATACCACCAGCGGTCTTGGAATTGAAAAAGAAGAGTTAGAAAACACAGTATATGAACTTATGCTAGGAGAATGTACTGTGAGAGAAAGTATGATAAAAACAGAAATTGAGGGATTACAGTTAATTCCATCAAATGTAAATCTGGCTGGAGCAGAAATTGAATTATTGGGCATTAATGAAAAAGAATATATATTAAAAAATGAAGTGGATTACATACAGGATGATTTTGATTTTATTATTATTGATTGTCCACCATCACTAAATATGCTGACGATTAATGCAATGACTACGGCAAATACGGTATTAGTCCCAATTCAGTGTGAATATTATGCATTAGAAGGATTAAGTCAGTTAATACATACTATCAACTTGGTACAAAAAAGATTAAATCCAAATCTTCATATGGAGGGAGTAGTCTTTACAATGTATGATGCCAGAACGAATTTATCATTGCAGGTAGTAGAAAATGTTAAAAATAATTTAAATACTACCATATATAAAACTATAATTCCAAGAAATATCAGATTAGCAGAAGCACCAAGTCACGGACTTCCCATTAATTTATACGATTCAAAATCTGCCGGAGCAGAAAGCTATCGTCTGTTGGCAAAAGAAGTAATAGAAAGAGAGGATATGTAAATGGCAACAAAAAGAGGCGGATTAGGAAAAGGACTAGATAGTCTGATTACAGATAAAGTAGGAACAGGAAATGCACCAGTAGAAACAGTTAAAAGTAAAAAGGCAGAACCGGACAAAGAAGTTACTTTTGTAAAAATAGGAAAAGTAGAACCAAATAGAGAACAGCCAAGAAAAAACTTTGATGAAGATGCATTATTAGAATTGGCAGAGTCCGTAAAACAGTATGGTGTATTACAGCCATTGTTGGTACAGGACAAAAAAGATTATTATGAAATTATTGCAGGAGAGCGAAGATGGCGCGCAGCAAAGCTTGCCGGATTAAAAGAAGTTCCTGTAATTATCAAGAATCTTACAGATCAGGAAATTGTGGAAATTTCGTTAATCGAAAATATTCAAAGAGAAAATTTGAATCCAATTGAAGAAGCATTGGCATACAAAAGACTTTTGAGTGAATTTAATTTGAAACAGGATGAAGTAGCAGAAAGAGTATCAAAGTCTAGAACAGCAGTTACTAATTCTATGCGTCTTTTGAAGTTAGACGAGCGTGTACAACAGATGGTAATTGATGATTTGATTTCTACCGGACATGCAAGAGCATTATTGGGTATTGAAGATAAGGAACAGCAGTATGCAGTAGCACAGCAGATTTTTGATGAAAAGCTGAGTGTGCGAGAAACTGAGAAATTAGTAAAAAAATTACAGAAACAAAAGACAGAATCACCAAAGAAAACAGTAGATGAAAGTATGGCTGTGTTCTATCAAGATATGGAACAGAGATTAAAGTCAATTATGGGGACAAAAGTAGCAATTCATCAGAAGGATAATCAAAAAGGAAAGATAGAAATAGATTATTATTCTACCGATGAGCTAGAGAGAATTATGGAATTATTCCAATCAATACATGAATAAAAACAAACATATGTTCTGAAATGGAGGCACTTATGATATCGGAATTTTTACAGTTAAAATTTACAGCAGATGATTTTTTACTTACCTTTGCAATTATGGCAGGAGTAATGTTAATATTACTTATCCTTTTAATTGTAAATATGGTAAAGACCAGCAAATTGAAAAAGAAATATGAATCCTTTATGGTAGGAAAAGATGCAAAGTCATTAGAAGATAACTTGATAAAAAGAATTAATCAGGTAGAGGAATTGTTAGTATCTGCGAAGAAAAATGAAGAAAATATTGAAAAATTATTTCACAGCATGAAAGTTACTTTCCAAAAAGTAGGAATGGTCAAATATGATGCATTCAATGAAATGGGAGGAAAACTTAGTTTTTCCTTAGCGTTATTAGATCAGAAAAAGGATGGATTTATTATCAATGCAGTGCACAGTAGAGAGGGCTGTTATACTTATATAAAAGAAATTATTGACGGAAATTCAGTACTTGTTTTATCAGAGGAAGAAAAGGAAGCATTGAATATTGCAATGGGAGTAAGTACAAAAAACCAGAGTAATTAGGAGTATAAGATGAGAAAATGCCGTGTGTCAGAATTAACAGGGAATGAAGTATTAGCTCAATCGATATACATGGAAGATGGTCAAATACTATTGAAAAAGGGAGAAAGCATAGTAATTTCCTATAAAGAATTACTTCTTACATTGAATATAGAAGAAATTTTGGTTCAAGATAAATATGAAGTATATGAACGACCAAATCTGTATTTGGAAAGTTATCAAATACAAAAGTTTCAACAGGAGTTGGAAGATATCTTAATTCACCATGTGTATAAGGATAATAAAAGATTGAAAAAGTTGTTGAAACTTGCAGTGGAAATGACAGATGCAATTGATAGTCAAGAAAATCAAAGAAAAATTGATTTAAAAGAGCGTGATGGAAATATTTATGAACACATAATCCTGACAACACTATGGAGCATTATGATAGGAAAAGAGTGCGGATGTGACAAAGGAAGATTAGAGCAAATTGCGCTGGGAGCATTGCTGCACGATTTGGGATTGTGCTATGTCAATGTGAATTATAAAAAATGTTGTATGGAAAAAATGCATCCGGTGGATATTTTTGAATTAAAAAAGCATACAATTTTAGCATATACTGCATTAGAAAGAGAGACATGGATACCGGAAATATCGAAAAAAATGATTTTATCACATCATGAAAAAATGGATGGAAGCGGATATCCTTTAAAGCAAAAGAACCAAGAGCTAGAGTGCAAAATCATACAGGTATGTGATACGGCAGATAGCATTTTAAGCGGAATAGAAACAGAACAGGGCTCACTGGAAAAAGTTTTACAAGAACTGGATAATCATAAAAAATATGACAATACAGTGGTGAAAATTTTTGAAAATAAGATAGCAAAGTATCCGGTTGGCACAAAAATGCAAACAGAAGATGGAAAAGAAGTAATTGTTGTTTCACAAACAGAAAACTCTTTGCAGCCTGAAATTATAGAAGTAACAGATGGAAATATCCACGAAAGAAGACTGACGGAAAAAG
>CAYTDI010000076.1:0-3396 GCA_964436595.1 uncultured Eubacterium sp. | reverse complement strand
TATTTTTTGCACGAAAAAGGAGCTGCACACTAATTACTTAGTGCGACAGCCCCATCTTTTTAAGTGTATATAAATAACGAAAAGAGAAGTACGAGGATAGGGAATGGAACAAATCAAGATTTCTGTAAGGAATCTGGTGGAGTTTGTCTTGCGGTCAGGTGATATTGATAATCGTAGAGGAAAAAGCGGTCAAAAAGAGGCAATGCAGGAGGGCAGCAGAATTCACCGAAAAATCCAGAGAAGAATGGGAGCTTCTTATCAGCCAGAAGTTCCTTTGAAGATAGAATTGCAGAAAGAAAAGTATCAGTTGCTAATAGAAGGACGAGCAGATGGTATTATAATAGAAGAAACAGGAGTCACTGTTGATGAAATCAAGGGTGTTTATATGGATGTGCAGGCTTTGGAGGCGCCCATAGAAGTGCATTTGGCACAGGCAAAGTGCTATGCCTATATTTTTGCAAAGCAACAGGATTTAAAGGAAATTCGTGTACAGATGACATATTGTAATCTGGATACGGAAGAAATACGAAGATTTCAAGAGCATTATTCTTTTGAAGAAATCAGTAAATGGTTTGAAATGGTGGTAGGATTGTATGAAAAGTGGGCAAATTTCCAGTATGAAGCCAGAATAGAACGAAATGCATCGATTGGAAAGCTGGAGTTTCCTTATCCTTATCGTGAAGGACAAAAGGAGCTTGCGGCAGGAGTGTATCGTACCATTAATCGAGAGAAGAATCTTTTTATTCAGGCACCGACGGGAACCGGAAAGACCATTACAACAGTTTTTCCGGCAGTAAAAGCAGTAGGGGAAGCATTAGCGGATAAAATATTTTATCTTACTGCCAAAACCATTACCAGAACAGTTGCAAAAGAAACTTTTGATTTGCTGCGAAAACAGGGATATTTGGGGCGTGTGATTACCATTACAGCAAAAGAAAAGTTGTGTATGTGTGAGGAGATGGATTGTAATCCGGTGCATTGCTCTTATGCGGAAGGACATTATGACAGAGTAAATGATGCCGTATTTGACTTGATTCATAAAGAACGTGATATTACCAGAGAAGTTTTAATTGAGCAGGCAGAAGTGTTTAAAGTATGTCCGTTTGAATTATGTTTAGATACTACATTGTGGGTGGATGATATTATTTGTGATTATAATTATGTATTTGCCCCTAATGTGTATTTAAAACGATTTTTTGCAGAGGGAGTAAAGGGAGAGTATTTATTTTTGATTGATGAGGCGCATAATCTGGTAGAGCGTGGCAGGGAAATGTACAGTGCGGTTCTTTATAAGGAAGATTTTTTGAAAATAAAGAAGATTATGAGGGAGTATAGTAGAAAGTGTGTAAAAGCATTGGAAAAGTGCAACAGTCACTTGTTGGAATTGAAACGCCAGTGTGACAATTATGAGATATTGGAGAATCTTGGAGCTTTTATTTTTCTACTAATGCAGTTAGGAGCAGCTTTGGAGGAGTTTTTCTTAAAGGATATTTCCTTTCCGGAGAAAAAAGAAGTACAGGAGTTTTACTTAGAGCTGCGTCATTTTTTGAATATGTATGAGCGTATGGATGAAAATTATGTGGTGTATACGGAACATGAACCAGATGGAAGATTCAAGGTAAAACTTTACTGTGTAGATACGGCGGTGAATTTGCAGGAATGTTTGGATAAGGGAAGAAGTACCATCTTTTTTTCAGCAACCTTATTGCCTATTCAGTATTATAAGAAGCTTTTGAGTACAAAAGAAGATAATTATGCAGTGTATGCAAAAACGGTGTTTTCAAAAGAGCAGCGGTTATTAGTAGTAGGTACGGATGTAAGTAGTAAATATACTAGAAGAAATGAGCGGGAGTTTACGAAAATAGCTCGTTATATTTACGAAACAGCTAAGGGAAGAAAAGGAAATTATATGGCATTTTTCCCATCCTATAAAATGATGGGACAGGTATTAGAAAAATTTTATGCGTTAAATTTGGGAGAGATGGATTGTGTCGTACAGGAAAGTGGTATGAGGGAGGAGGAAAGAGAAGAATTTTTAGAGGCATTTCGTAGGGAAAGAGAAAATACATTGATAGGATTTTGCGTAATGGGTGGAATTTTTTCAGAGGGAATTGACTTAAAAAATGAGGCACTTATAGGAGCTGTTATTGTGGGAACGGGATTGCCGCAAATCAGTAATGAACGGGAAATATTAAAAAATTATTATGATAAGCGTTATGGGGAAGGATTTGACTATGCGTTTCGATATCCGGGAATGAATAAGGTTTTGCAGTCTGCAGGAAGAGTAATTCGCACAGTGGAAGATAAGGGAGTCATTGTTTTATTGGATGAGCGTTTTCTGCAACGAGAGTATCTTTCCATGTTTCCAAGGGAATGGGCAGATTATGAGAGAGTTACAGTAGAAAGCGTACAGGAAAGAGTAAAAAAATTCTGGAGTAACTGAATGGTTACTCCAGAATTTTATGCATTTACGTTTGGTAAAAGCTTTAGAAATTCTTCGGTAGAAGCGGAAACCGGAAGAATTGGGTTAATGGCAGCTACTAATTGACGCTGTGGTAGTTTTTCCTTGGTTTGCAGTACATATAGCTCAGGTGTATCTCGTGAAAGACAATAATCCGGAATAAAGGCAATTCCAAGACCGATTTTTGCAAGGTCAATCAGCAGGTCATTACTGCTTAATTCCACTTCCGGAATCAATTCTAATTGATGCTGAAGAAAAATATTGTGAAGAAATTCACTGGTGGTACTTTTTCGGTCTAATATCAAAATGGGATATTGATTTAATTCAGAAAAAGGAATCTCCTGCTGTTTTAAGTTAAAGTAAGCGGGATTGGCAATAAATACATCCCGGAAAGTAGATACCGTTTTTTGTATATAAGAGCCGTTGAGATGGGAATTAGGGGAATTGGTTACAATCAAATCTACTTTTCCCTGCTCTAATAAATCCACACAATTTAGAGAAGTTGCATTTGTTACTTTAATAGGAACATTTGGAAACTTCTTGTGAAACTGCTTAATATAAGGAACAAGAAAATAACGGCAGATAGTGTCGCTGGCGCCGATATGAAGCTGACCAAGCCCAAGGGTATTGGCATCTAACAGTTGGTTTTCTCCACGCTGAATTAGGTTCATAGCCGGTTCAATGTGTTTTAGTAAAATTTGACCGGCAGGGGTTAGCTGCACTTTCTTGGTACTGCGGATAAATAGTGGCTGTTCTAATTTTTTTTCCAAGGTCTTGATGGACTGGCTTACCGCAGATTGTGAAATAAAGAGCTTCTTGGAGGCCTCAGAAAAGCTCAGGGAAGAAGCTACATAATAAAAAACTTTATATAGTTCGTAGTTAATATCCATAAACATTCCTCTTTTATCAATAATTATATAATATAGCTATAATAA
>CAYTDI010000075.1:0-3539 GCA_964436595.1 uncultured Eubacterium sp. | reverse complement strand
AACTTATAGAAATATAAATTTTTTATAAAAATGCAGAAAAATCATCCTTTTTCTTACCTAAGTATGCTATACTGTGAGTAAATATTTACTAACAGGAAGGTGTACTTATGAATTTAAAGAACTCAAGATTTGAATGGGTATGTAAAACCTCCGAATCTGCCCTTCAAAAATTTTTACGCATTTTTGCTCAATGGGGTTGTATCATTTTCGGTATTTTAACAATGGTTTTCATGTATTATATCCCATTCCTTATTATCACAGTTATCTGCGCAATTGGATGGTTTGTATTGTTCCGCAATCGTAAAACGGAATACGAATTTGACTATTTTTCAGAAGACTTTGCTATTTTTAAAATTTCCAACGGACTTCGCCGCAAGAAAAAATTTGCCTGCCGTTTGGAAAATATTGATTACATTATGAAAGGAATCAACAATCAAAATCCTACCAAGAAGTTTTACTTTGATTCCGAAAATGTATATAGCATGCAGGTATCTAATTCCGAGGGAAAGCAGACCCTTTTAATAGAGGCTGATGAACGTTTTCTTCAGATTTTAGACCAAGAACATAAATTAAGAAAATAACTTTTTATAACCAAAGCCCTGTGACGTTTTCAAAATCGTCACAGGGCTTTTATTGTGCAAGTTTTACCTCGTCACATAAACATTATATAACTCTTGCAATGGATAAATCCAAGTGCTCTGTCAAATCCAAAATAGAACCATCATCTAACTGAAGCATTGGCTGTGTCAAATGCTTTGGATTAATCATGACAATCGTTCCGCTTTTTCCATTACTTAACAGCACACGGTTATGCTGATAAGAGCTTGCAATACGTCGCAAAAAGGTCAAAATGTATTGCGGATGATACTTCTGTAATCCTTCTTTTTCAAATGCATCAATTACATCAAAAGGACATAACGGTGCACGATAAGAACGTGCCGCTGTCATGGCATCATACACATCTGCAATTGCTATAATCTGTGCAAATGGATCAATTTCATCCTCTTTAAGCCCCTGTGGGTATCCGCTTCCATCACAACGCTCATGGTGCTGCAATGCTGCTCTTTTTACATGTAAATCTACGGGAAGATCCTTTAATATCTTATATCCAAGGAGTGTATGCTGTTGTACTCTTGCATACTCTTCATCCGTATATTTTCCCGGCTTATTTAATAATTCTTTTGGTAACGCAGTCTTTCCAATATCGTGGAGTATTCCACATAAAGTAACCATTTCCAAATCCTTTTCCGAGAAATGAAGCCATTCCGCTAAGGTTCGGGCTATCAGGGCAACATTTACGGAATGTGCATAAATACTGTCATCTATCTGACGCATATTATGCAGCATATCCAACAGCCCTAATGTGGTAGATGCTTTGGATAATAGTTCTGAAGTCTCTGACAATAACTTTTCTGTATTCACTTCTCCATTGACATTACAAATGTCATTGAAAGAATCCTTCACCGACCCGAGATGTTTGGTATAATCAATCTGAAAATCCATAAACTCCGGTCTACGCTTCACTTGCTGTGAATAAGAAGTTTTGGGAACAAAGCTCTGTTCTTCCTCTTCTTCTGTCTCTTTTTGTATCTCCTCTACCTCTGCGGAAGAGATTCCATAAAAAAATAATCTGGATATCAGCGCTGATGTCAACACTGTTCCTGCCTCAATAATAAGTTGTCCATGATTACTATACACCGATTTTGTTGTCTTCATTCCAGGACGCAACTCTTCGACAGCATACTCTTTCATTTTCCAATTCCCCCTATACGATGTCTAAACCCGCATAATATCTGCTTAATATAACTTTTAGTATAAAAATAAAAGGCATTTTTGTCAATAGTTTTCACAACTTTTCCCTGCCTCTTGACTTTATATACAAAACGTAGTATGTTATTAACATAAAAGATTTGAAAATTCCATATTGTATGAATTTCTCTTATTCAGAGTGGTGGAGGTACATAGGACCTGTGAAGCCACGGCAACCCCATTTTGGAAGGTGCCAACCTGAGCGAAGCATCGAACAATAAGAGGATTTGATTATCTTTTTTGCAATGTCGAGTCCGCTTATATTAAGCGGATTTTTTTATGCGAGTAGGAATAACCTGAGAAACTCGCAAAGCGTGTTTCTCAGAGTTTACAATTTATTTTAGGAGGAATGAAAATGGAAAAGAGATTATTTACATCCGAATCCGTAACAGAAGGACATCCTGACAAAGTTTGTGATGCTGTATCTGATGCCATTCTGGATGCCTTAATGGAACGTGACCCTATGAGCCGTGTGGCTTGTGAAACCACCGCTTGTACCGGATTTGTATTAGTAACAGGAGAAATTACTACAAGCGCTTACGTTGATATTCCGAAAATCGTGCGTGATACTGTAAAGGAAATCGGTTATGACCGTTCCGAGTACGGATTTGACGGAAATACCTGTGCTGTATTTACTGCTATTGACGAACAGTCTTCCGACATCGCTATGGGAGTAGATAAAGCACTTGAAGCAAGAGAAAACAAAATGTCCGATGCTGAATTAGAGGCAATCGGTGCGGGAGACCAGGGTATGATGTTTGGTTATGCTACCAACGAAACCCCTGAGCTTATGCCTTACCCAATCTCTTTGGCGCACAAACTAGCTTTACAGCTTACAAAGGTTCGTAAAGATGGTACTTTAACATATTTAAGACCAGACGGAAAAACTCAGGTTTCCGTAGAATATGATGAAAATAATCAGCCAATCCGCTTAGAAGCTGTTGTATTATCTACCCAGCATGACCCGGATGTAACTCAGGAACAGATTCACGCTGATATCAAAAAATATGTATTTGACCCAATTCTTCCGGCAGACATGGTAGATAATGATACCAAGTTCTTCATCAATCCAACCGGACGTTTTGTTATCGGCGGACCTCATGGAGATGCAGGACTTACGGGACGTAAAATTATTGTAGATACCTACGGCGGATATGCTCGTCACGGCGGTGGAGCTTTCTCCGGAAAAGACTGTACCAAGGTAGACCGTTCTGCTGCTTATGCAGCTCGTTATGTAGCTAAAAATATCGTAGCTGCCGGATTAGCTGACAAGTGCGAAATTCAGTTATCATACGCTATCGGTGTTGCGCAGCCTACTTCCATTATGGTAGATACCTTTGGAACCGGAAAACTTTCCGATGAAAAATTAGTTGATATTATCCGTGAAAACTTCGACTTACGTCCAGCCGGAATTATCAAAATGTTAGACCTTAGAAGACCAATTTACAAGCAGACCGCTGCTTATGGTCACTTTGGACGTAATGACTTAAATCTTCCATGGGAAGCAACTGACAAAGTTGATTTATTAAAAAAATATCTGTAAAAAATATTTTTGAAAAAAACACTTCACGTTTTAACGTAACACGTTGTTTCTAAGCAATAGAACAAAAGTGTGCGCATCCCTGCTCGGAGAGCTACTTTATAGGAAATTGCAGCGAAATTTCCTATAAAGCAGAAAAGGGGCTGTCGCACTAAGTAATTAGTGTGCAGCTCCTTTTTCGTGCAAAAAA
>CAYTDI010000074.1:0-3671 GCA_964436595.1 uncultured Eubacterium sp. | reverse complement strand
TAAAGTATGGCATAGAATTTATATCTTAAGAATAAGAAGGAAAATAAAAATGATACGGAATGGGAAATTTTGTATATATAAAGGAAATGAATTTAAGGTAAATAGAGATAGTGATGGAAATACAATTATCCTTACTAAAAATGATAAAATAATTGATTCAACATTTATAGATAAATATGGAAGTGGTGTTTATAGTAAAAAAGTTTCATTAGAAGAGTTATACAGATGTGCAACATATGTAGTAATAAACAACTATAAGGTTAATGTAGAAAAAGAAAATGAAGAATATTATTTTGTGGGAACGGCAGATTGTAAAGTGGCAGAAGCTCTAGGGTTACAAAGATGCGATAAATATTACTATGAGGGAAAGTTCCTAAAACAAGACGTAGAGCTTATAGAAGAAAAAGAGAAAATAGAATTATAGACAGGATATAGTTTTATGGATATTAAAAAATATAGATTTGTTAAAAGCTGTTTTGGATAATTAGAAGATTGAGAAGTAACGAAAAAACAATAGATATTTTGGGTTATTTGTTGGTGGGAAAACTTTTGTATCAGGCAGCGGCAACATACATTCAAACTGCCTACAACATCATGTACTATAACGAACAGCAGCTAGTGGCGTGGATTATCGAACAGATGGGAGAGGAATAAGAGGGATGGATAAAGAAATCAAAAAGGCATATCTTGCATGGAGTGAAAAGGGAGCAAGTTACCTGAACAGTATGTATGTGTACGATACCATGATGGATGTAAACGAAGCGTTACAGGAGTGTGATGAGATTCTGGGAGAAGTTGGACTGGGAATCGGTTACACCTCCAGACAGAATGAAATTGACAGGCTGTTAGAGGGAAGAGGAATACTGCGCATTTACATAGATATGTTAAATTCTTATGTAGATACCAAGTTAGACCAGCCCCTGCGAAAGGATTTTAAGGAGAATGCCACAGAAACAATCAGCCGTATTCATCTGGAAGACTTTGAAGTGGATAATACGCTGGGTTTAACCCGGAATAACTACATAACCGGAGGAATGGGATATTCCGGAACCATGATAGAAGAGGAAAAGGAAAAACTGACCTTTGCGGATTTCATAGGAACATCCGATGGAAAAGCGGAAGGAAACGGACTTCACATGGCATATACCAATGGAAGTGTAGAGGACTTTGCAAGTATTTTTGCGGCACAGTACGAGGCAATAAAAGCCACAGGAGCCTTGGGAGAAGACAATGAGCTTACCAAAGAGGAGTTTCTGGAGCAGTTTTATAAGCAGGGAGAATTTACCCATGACAGCAGTAATCCGTTTTTGAACTTTGTTTCATCGGTATTAGACATCACAATCATAAAGCCCATCATAGAAGCGTGTACCGGAGAAGACCTGATAACCGGAGAAGACTTGACAGACTTAGAGCGTGGACTTAAAGTGGTAATTGCGGTGGTAGACTTAGTATCTCTTGGAGGAGCGATTGCGGCAACAAAGCTGTCGGAAGTCGGCCTGAAAGAGGGACTTAAGGCATTCGGAAAAACAGCGGTGATAGAATTTGCAGGAAATACGGCGGCCTGCGGAGTAGGAGCACTGGGAGAAGCCTTTGACTGGCCGGTACCGGTGACGATAATGCTGAGTCTTGCGGCAGGCATTACGGTAAGTGTTTCGGGAAATAAACTGCTGTTTAAAAATGCAGATGGGATAGAGATTGGGACAAAGACGCTGAGCGATGATGAGGTTAAGATTGTTGAAGAGCAGATAGAAAAAAATACCAGAACGCAAATTCTTTCAAGTGAAGAGGCAGAAGAAATAGCCTTTAATGCAATACATGGTTCGAACGGAGCGGATGCTGTTGTTTTGGGAAAATATGGTGATGGAGGACCAACTGCATATACGAGTGTCGCAAAAGATATAGATGCACAATATTTTCAACTAGATGATTGGGATGAATTGGCATCTAAATACTCGGATGATGAAATTTGGAAGATAAACGAAAAGTTCTTAGACATTCAAACAAGTTCGGGAAGAGAAATATATTTATCTCATAATCCAGCGGATTATATAGGAGATGGTACATTTTATGCAAGAGAAATCCAATATTTAATGGATAATGGATATAGATTTGTTAAGGAAGGAGACATATGGCATGCAATACGATAGAGCATTTTATGAAATGATTGTAAATAAGATTATAGATAGTTTTAAGACGGTATTTGGAGATGATATGTTGTTGCTCAATAGATATTCTTCTTTTGAACATATGGGGTATTTTAAAATAAGTTATAAATATCAGCCCCGTGATTATGATATAATTTTTGAAAACGAAAAAAATATATTTACAATTGAGATATGTGATAGTGAAGGAGCTAAAACTAATTTATATAGAATACAATCATATAATAATAGGTTGAAGATTGAAAATATTCAGGAGGCACTTCTGAAATTAAAAACGGTGTTAGAAGTGAATGATATGTGTTTTTATGTTTATAAAGGAGATAAGTTGTACAAAAAGAAAGGGAAAGAATATAAGAGAATAAAAAAATTATCTGAAATAACAGGGAGGTAATGCAAGTGAATAAGGATTTTGGTGTAGAAAATGTTTCTGAAACATATTTGAATTTGAGAAAACAAGTTTTAAGATATTCAAATCAAGATATGAATTTAAGCTTGGATAACGATGAACAGGTGTATATAGCAGTGTTTGATATACCATTAAAAAGTAATATCATCGGATTTCAAACCCAGACTTTGGCACTGGTTTTTGGACTTAACACACATATTTACCATGGAAGTGGAAATGTAATGGTGGATTTAGAAAAAAATGCAGAGGTAATGCAGGCAATGCAATCGGTACTTATAAGTAGTCATCAGGTGCTTGGCAGTATGGAAAAGACTGAAAACATAGAGTATTACGAAAGCAAGAATGTAAGGGTGTATCTAAAAACCCAAAAGGGTATTTATTTTAAGGAATTAGAAGGGGATAGTAAAGAAGATAGATTTCTATTAATGCTAATGAATCATGTATTAGGAGCGATTTTACAAATAAAAAATGGGGAATAATAATGATAAAAAATGGTAAATTTTGTAAATATTATGGAAATGAATTTAAGGTAAATAGGGATAGTGACGGAAATACAATTATCCTTACTAAAAATGAAAAAATAATTGATTCAACATTTATAGATAAATACGGAAGTGGTGTTTATAGTAAAAAAGTTTCATTAAAAGAAATAGAAGAGTTGTATAGATATGCAACATATGCAGTAATAAATAATTGTAAAGTTAATTTAGAAAAAGAAAATGAAGAATATTATTTTGTGGGAACAGCAGATTGTAAAGTGGCAGAAATTTTAGGGTTACAAAGATGCGACAAATATTATTATGAGGGAAAATTTCCAAAGCAAGACGTGGAGATTATAGAGGAAAAAGAGAAAATAGAATTATAGAGAGGATATAGTTTTAGAGATATTAGGAAAGGTAGGTTTGTTGAAGCTATTTCTAGGAAATAGAAAATGAGAAGTAATGAAAAATAGGATAGATATTTTTGGTTATTTGTTGTTTGAAAAACTTTTGTATCAGCTGGTGGCATGGATTATCGAACAGATGGGAGAGGAATAAGAGGGATGGATAAAGAAATCAAAAAGGCATATCTTGCATGGAGTGAAAAGGGAGCAAGTTACCTGA
>CAYTDI010000073.1:0-3818 GCA_964436595.1 uncultured Eubacterium sp. | reverse complement strand
TGATTTATGGTCAAGGGGAATGACATAGACACAGAAAACTTCTCTATGTAAAAAAGAAAACGTAAGAAAAAGCGAGTTAACAAGAGAAAAATAAAGATTAATATGGGAGGAGAAAACTATTATGGAAAAAATTATCATAAGAGATGCACATGAAAATAATTTAAAACATTTGAATGTGGAAATACCTTTAGATGCTTTTACATGCGTTACGGGATGTTCTGGATGTGGTAAATCTTCATTGGTCTTTGATACATTGTTCGCAGAAAGTCAACGTGGATTTCTTGAGGGAATGACAGGAAATATTTATAGCCAAAAACTAATGAATAAACCCAAAGTGATGTCAATAGAGAATCTTAGACCAGCACTGAACATTTCCCAGAATTATTATAATGTTAATCCTAGGTCTACAATTGGAACAATTACTGAAATATCGTATTATCTTAGAACGCTGTTTTCGTTGGTGAACAGTGATGCTAATAATGGAGTTTCTGAAAATACATTTTCTTCTAATAATCCGAAAACTTTCTGTCCTAATTGTAATGGATTGGGAGTAGAAATGGTGGTTTCTCCAGAACTTTTAGTTCCAGATTCGGACAAAACCTTAAGAGATGGTGCTATTTTATATTTTAAGGGTTCGGCAGAAAGTAAAGAACAAAAATGTCTTGAAGCAATATGTGAACATTATGGTATTGATATTGATAAGAAGTATTCTAAACTAACGAAAAATGAAATTGAAAAACTTTTATATACGGAAGAAGTATTAAGGGTAAAAATATCCTATAAAGAAGGAAAACGAAAAAAGCAACATTTTGTTTCGCTTCAAGGTGTTGTTCCATTATTGAAAGATCAGATAGCAAGTGCAGATTCGATGACACAAGCAGCGCCATATTCGAAGTATGCAGCAACAACAATATGTCATGTATGTAACGGAGCAAAACTTGGTCAGAGGGCACTAGAATATACTGTAGGTGGATTGAACTATAACGAAGTTGAGAGTTTAGAGATAAATGCTTTACAATCTTGGTTGAAAAATCTTAAAGATAAGAGAATAACAGAAGACAAAAAGGTTTTAGTAGAGCAAATAAAAGATAGTATTCTTCAAAAAGTAAGGGCATTAGTAGAACTAAATGTTGGGTATTTATGCTTAAATAGATCAGTTCCATCGCTTTCAGGCGGAGAGAGACAACGTGTGAGAATTGCGACACAGTTAACATGCTCACTAAAGGGTTTAATCTATATATTAGATGAACCTTGTAAAGGCTTACACCATAGAGATATTGTGAGTATTATAGATGCGACAAGAAGTCTTATTCAAAAGGGTAATACTGTTATTGCAATTGAACATAATAAGCAGTATATTTCTGAAGCTGATTATAAAATTGAATTGGGACCTATAGGTGGACCTGAAGGCGGATACTTACTTAGTTCAGGAATAGAACAGAAAAATTTGCAACTGATATTTGATTTTAAAAAGTTAAAAGAATTTAAGGAGTATTTGAAGTTTAATAATATTAGTTTTAGAAATATTTCAAAGCAGAATGCTATTTTTCCTATTGGAGGAATTACATGTATTACAGGTGTTTCTGGTTCAGGAAAATCTACTCTTGCAACTGCTCTAGCTGAAAGTCTTGATAAAAATACAGCAAAAAAATATGGTGAGATTTATTATGGGGAATCAATAAAGAGGATTAACAAAGTAAATCAATCACCTATTGGGAAAACGCCTCGTTCGACGGTCGCATCATATTTGGAAATTTTTGATGAAATAAGGACATTATTTTCCAAAACAGATGTTGCTAAAAAACTTAAATTGTCACCATCTATGTTTAGTATGAATGTAAAAGGCGGCCGTTGCGAATGCTGTCAAGGAACAGGACTTCAAAAAATAGAACTTAACTATCTTCCAAGTTCCTATATTACTTGTCCGGAATGTGCTGGACAAAGATATAATGACGAAATTATTTCAGTAACTTATCAAGAAAAAACTATACTTGATGTGTTGGAAACACCTATATCTGAAATTATTGAGATTTTTAAGGATGTCAAGAAAGTTTATTCAGTTTTGAATAGTATGATTGAATTAGGTTTGGGATATTTGACATTGGGGCAGATGTCTATGAATTTGTCTGGAGGTGAAGCACAACGTATCAAGCTGGCGAAGGCATTGGGGGCATTGTCAGGAGGTCAAAGTCTTTATATTCTTGATGAACCTACATCTGGATTAAATGAAATAGATATTGCAAAGTTTGTAAGTGTTCTTTTTTCTTTGCAGGAAAAAGGTGAAACAATATTAATTATAGAGCATAATCTTGAATTTATTGCTAAGGTTGCGGATTATATTATAGATTTTGGCGTGTATGGTGGCAACTCAGGAGGAAAGATTGTAGCTCAGGGAAATCCCCAAGATGTCTTTGCCCAAAAAGATTCTTCATTATATAAGTTGGATAAATAAATTTCAGTGATGGAAAATATAATTCTACGGAGAGATTGTTATGTTAGATGAAAATATAATTAACCAGTGCTCTGTTGTATTGACGAGAAATTGCAATTTGCGATGTAATTTTTGTTATGCCAAAGACGCAGGTTATTGTGAAAGTGAAATGGTAAGTTTTGAGAACCTAAAAAAGATAGTTGATTTCTGTTGTGATGCTAAAGTTAAATATATTTTTTTTACAGGTGGAGAACCTTTGTTATATCCATATCTTAATGACATTTTGGTATATATAAAAGAAAAGGAACATCCAATAACAACTGCGATTGCAACAAATGGAATTCTTCTTGAAGATTTTCGGTTTTGCAGAAAAATAATGGATAGCGGATTGGATTATATTGATGTTTCTATGAAAGGAAGAAATTCACAGGACTGGGTTGATGTTACTGGATGTGACGGATATATTAAGCAACAAAAAGCAATAAAAAACCTATCCTTATTACAAGTGGACTTTACATGTTCTATGGTTGTAACTTTAGAAAGTGTCTATTCGTTATGTGATTCAGTTAAAAAAGCGCTCGAGAATGGAGCAAAGCAATTTTCATTCACATTTGTTATAGATAATGATAAAAATACTGATACGAATGCGTCATATATAGAAAAGCATAATCCTTTTGAACTTGTCGAAGCATTCATATCACAGATGGATCAATTAAATTGTATAACAAGTGAATGGTGGATTGAATATGGTTTTCCATTATGCGTGTATACAGAAAAGCAGTTGCAATTGTTAAAGGGAAGAATGGCAACACCTTGCCAAATTCACAAGAAAAATGCTGTTACATTTGATACTCAACTTAATCTACTACCGTGCGATATGTATTTCGATAAAAAGATTGGAAAATTAGGTGAAGATTTTATTAGTGTTGAAGATTATATTGAATTAAGGAAAAAGAATCCATACAAGAATGCAATGGATGATATTAATAAATTGCCTTCTGAAAAATGTATTGATTGTCAGCATTTAGAGAAATGTTTTGGTGGCTGTCCGGTTTTATGGAATAATTATTCATTCGATGAACTAAATGCATACAAGGAGAGATTAACTACCAAATAAAGAGTGTTGAATAAGAGCTGGAATGCGTATTCTGTTTAAATGGAATACGCAGTTCGCAGTAGTTTTTTAACGGAGTTAACGGCACTTACTCTCATCTAGCCAAGCCTGAAATTCCACAAGTGTAATCTGTCCTTCTTCACATAGCTTACGCTTCTCACGGGCAGTTTTGCTCCATTCGGTAAATTCTTTCTTGGAAATATACATAGTGCGTTTTCTGGAGTCCATCCGGCGGTATGCTTTTGTGTACGCCTGATGGATTTCGTCATTTTC
>CAYTDI010000072.1:0-5518 GCA_964436595.1 uncultured Eubacterium sp. | reverse complement strand
AAGCCGGTATTGATGAGATTATGGCAGAGGCAAAGGTTTTATATGAGGGAATGGAAAAATATGTAACCGGACTGCGAGTAGCTGAAATCTTAAAGGATATGTCGAAGCTGGAGGTTTCGTACAGTAGTCTTACAGATAAAGAGAAAGCGGAGCTGTTTGATTTCCAGGTGGAGAACAGCGACTATAATCTAAAGCTGTATTCTGCGGTAATGAAAGCTGTGGGAATCCGGCAGTCAATGGATGAGATGTATGAGGATTATCAGAGGATTTATGATAAGACTGTGGAAATGCAGATGGAGAAGGAGCCTGACAGGAAGAATGAGGAAAGGGGCAGAGGACGATAGTCCGATGCTCCTGCTCGGTTTTTGATTAAAGAAGTAGAGACATTGTGGGGGCTGAATAATTAAGATAAAATATCAAAAATAACAATTTTGCGAAAATAAGCGATTGAATTGTGGATTAAAATTTCAAGAACACCAAATTTTTTGCAAAAAATTATATACAGACGAACATTTGTGTGGTATGATATGTTCTAGAGTAGAAATATAGGTAAAGAAAATGGAGGAAAGCAATGCAGACGATAAGCTATAAAAAGCTTTGGAAATTATTAATAGATAAAGATATGTTAAAAAAAGATTTAGCTCAAAAGGCTAAGATTAGTCCGACATCCATAGCTAAACTATCAAAGAATGAGAATGTGAATACAGAAATTCTGCAAAAAATTTGCAATGCACTAAATTGTGATATTTGTGACATCATGGAAATGGTACAGAGCAATTTGGATACAGAAGGAGAGGAAAATACATTATGATTAAATTAGCAACAGTATTTAGTGGAATAGGGGCAATAGAACATGCATTGCAAAGAATGCAGATAAATAATGAAATAGTTTTTGCTTGTGATAATGGGGATGTATCGATTCTTACAAAGAAAATAGATATGAATATTGATGAAATAGGAAGTGAATTAAAGATACTTTCTAAAAATATAAAAAACATTAAATTTAATGATGAAGTTGAAGATTTATATAAAAATCAGTTAGATGGTATGCTTTCAGAAGCATTAAATGAATATGAGCTTGTGGCTAAAAAAATTGATTCATTGCCGAAACAAGATTCAGAATTGATTGAGAGAATTTTGAAAAGTGTTATTTCTATGAAAGGAGTGAAAACTTCAAGAGTAAAAGAATATAAGAAGTTTTTGTCACAGATAGGCGAGGGATCTGAACAGCAGGCAAAATTTAGAGAATTACAGGTTATACTTGAGGTGTTTAATGATTATAAAAAAGATAATTCTCTTGAAGATTTGGGAAAAGACATAGAGTTTGAAAGTGGCGATGACATTGATTGGAGAAGTATTTCAGAGTTGGTTTATTCAGCATATGAAAAACTTGAGAAATTGGATGGGAAAAAGATAATTCGCAAAGTACAGGATTTGTCACAAAGAGCCAGTCAGCTACATGAAAAAATCAACTATATGGAAGTTCAGAAAAAACTAGAAGCTATGGGAGAAGACTGGGAGGCTAGAAAGAAATATGTAGATTCCTTGTATGAAGGAATGGAAAAACGAAATAAAGTAAAGACATCCTATATGGCAAATTATAATATTAATGAAGAGCAATTTCATTGGAATGTTGCATTTTTAAATGGGAAACAATATGCAAGAAAAGTGGATCTTTTTGTAGGAGGCAGCCCATGCCAATCATTTTCATTGGTCGGAAAACAGCGTGGGTTGGATGATACAAGAGGTACATTGTTTTATGAATATGCAAGGTTGATTGATGAAATAAGACCTAAAGTATTTATTTATGAAAATGTAAAGGCGGTTACTACGCATGATGGCGGAAAGACATGGGAGAAAATGCAACAGGTATTTTCGGAGTTGGGGTATAAATTTACATGGTCGATTCTGAATGCGAAAAATTATGGCATTCCACAAAATAGAGAACGGTTATTTGTTGTAGGATTTCGCAAAGATTTGAAATTGGTAAAAGATTTCAGTTTTCCTGAGCCGATTATATTAGAGAAAAAAATGAAAGATTTTTTAATGGATAATGCTCCTGGTGGATATTTTCTTCCGAGAAAAGGTGTAGAATTTGTTACAATGGAAAAAAACTTGTCTAAGCGCTTTACACAGATTGATGGTGATGTGCAATTATGCCAAAAAAAGAATCAGCAATTTAACTGGCATGGGGATTTTGTTTTTCAGTCAGAGGAAGACGCAAGAGAAAAAGAGATACCTGAGTTGGAAAAATATTTTCTATCAGAGAAAGTAGTTAAATATGTAATGGCTACAGGAACAAAGAATTTTTATAGTAGACCAAAGACTGATTTGGATGTAGCAAGACCATTACTCACAACAATGCATAAAATGCATAGAGCGGGAGTAGATAATTATGTTACAACAGATGGAAGATTGAGGAAACTTACACCTAGGGAATGTTTGCGACTTATGGGATTTTCAGATAATTTCAAAATTGAGGTGTCTGATACATCTATGTATCAGCAAGCAGGAAATTCGATTGTAGTGGATGTTTTGATTCATATTATGAACAAAGTAATAGAATGTTGTCCATCGTTGATAGAGGAGGAATAAAAGAATGTCATTTTCACCATTTGCGAGATTTAGAAACTTTACTGTTGATAATCTAAAAGCATTATTGGAAGTATATCCCGATCAGGCAAAACAATTCACATGGAGTGAAGCAGGAGAGCTTATTGAAAGTATTTCTTCAGGATATAAAAAGACAGCCTATCAACAGGCATGCCAGTTTGGATTAGAAGATAGAGGTAATGGGAGATTCAAAGTCCAGTCATATTTGTATACATTTAATGATGATATGCTAGAAAAATATATGAGGTTTTGGATTGAGACATATTATGCTCCGAATCCATATGTAAATTCTGACGATGAACCAATGCTGATCTTTTGTGAAATAGCAAAAGAAATATTGGATAGTCCTGATTTAAGGATAGATTATGGTGATTTCTTCAGTAGGAGAATCGGAGGAAAGAGTGAGGATATACTTCTAAATGCACTAAAGGCTTATGCACAACCATTAAAATATCAAAAGGTAGGTAATAATCATTTCTTATATATTGAAGGGCAGGATACCTCGTATTTAAAAGAGAGAGTTTTGCTCATTGAAAATGAATTTGGAATTCCAGCTAATAATTCACGTGAAGAATTTTTTGAACGTCATACGTATACGCAATTTTGTAAATTTTATGGAATAATAAATCAGGGTGTAGACGAAATGATTACAGAAAGTGAAAATGTCAGAGTTCAACGGTTGACAGGAGCTGAAAATATTTTGCTGTATGGAGTTCCGGGAGCAGGAAAAAGTCATAAGATTGCAAAGGAATATTGTTCTGATTCGAGAAGAATAGAAAGAGTGGTATTTCATCCGGATTACACATATTCAGATTTCGTTGGACAAATTTTGCCAAGAGTGGTGGATGACAAACTTAGATATGTTTTTACGGCTGGACCATTTACTAAAATGTTGAAAAAAGCATGGAATGACCCCGAGCATCATTATTATTTAATAATTGAGGAGATTAATAGAGGAAATGCTCCGGCTATTTTCGGAGAAATATTTCAATTGCTGGATAGAAAAGAGTTTGGAGAATATCCCGAAGATGTTGTTGGCGAGAGTGTATATGGTATATCAAATTATGATGTTGCAAATGAAGTATATGGAGACTCGGAACATGAAGTATTGATACCATCTAATATGTTTGTTATTGCGACTATGAATACTGCCGATCAAAATGTATTTACATTAGATACTGCATTTCAAAGACGTTGGAAAATGGAACATATACCCAATAAGTTCGTTTTTGAAGAGGGAAAACATGCATTAGATGTAATTCAGGGGTCGGCTGTAAACTGGGGAACCTTTGCTACAGTAGTTAATGATGTTATTATGGAAATTAATCAGGACACCAGTAGTGCTGAAGATAAGCGACTTGGTGCATATTTTGTTAAAACAAACGAATTATCGCAAGAAATTTTTGCTGAAAAGGTTTTGAAATATTTGTGGGATGATGCATTTAAAATGGATAAAGATGCGGTTTTTGATTCAAAATTCAAATCTCTTGATGCAATAATTGAAACTTATGAAGCAACGGAGGAGGATCGTTTGGCAGCTGTATTGCGTTCTGATTTATATGCAAAAATGATTAAGAAAATGAGAGAGCAGGGAAATAGTTAGAAAATGTATTAACAAGAAAACAAATTACAAAAGTCAGGAGCATGATAATGGAAGAGTTGTCAATAAGAGATAAATGTTCAGTTAATACTAATCGTGAAGAAGATGTATTTGTGGGACTAAAATGTGAAGATGGGGATTTTAGTGTACATTTCCCTATCGGATTTGTATTGTCAGAAGATGATAAAATTTTACGAAAAGATATCATAATGTTGTTATCTGTTATAGGTAAAACAACAATGAGAAAAGATTCCGAACTTCAGGCAGATGCTAAGAATTATAATTGTACAGCTTTTCCGTTTCAGGCATATATGTCCATTATCCGGGATTTTTACGAAAGAGGGTATTATAAGGAAAGAGAAGTCCATTTTTCGGTTTCCAAACGAGGAAAAATAGACTGGAATAGAACAATTAAGACGCAAAAACCTTATGTACAAGATAATGACTGCATGTATCTTGATTTTATTACGAGAAGGAATCAGATGAATGATAATGAAATGATTTCGCTAATTCATGAATACTGTGTATATGAAAGTTTTTGCAAAATAGGTTGGTTATTTACGACTTCATTGTCAAGAAAGCCTAAAATAAAAAGAAATGAAAAACTATTTAAGGCGGTATTAAAAACAAAAATAGCACAGACGTTCAATGACAAAAATAGAAAACTTTTTCGTGATATGCTTGCTGTAATTATGTATAAGGGTGAGGAAAAGTCAGAAATAAATTATAGGTATGGAACTTATAGATTTGAATATGTTTGGGAATCTTTAATAGATAAAGTGTATGGAATTGAGGAAAAAGAAGAATATTTTCCTAAAACATATTGGATGGTCGATGGTGTGCAATATGAAAATGCGTGTTTAGAGCCAGATACAATTATGATTTGCGATGACAAGATATATGTTATTGATGCAAAGTATTATAAATATGGTGTGACAAGAAGGGTAACCGATTTGCCAGAATCATCTTCTATTAATAAACAGATTACATATGGTGAATTTATAGCTGAACAAGAAAAATTCAGGAAAAAGTTTGGTGAAAATTATAAGGTTTATAATGCATTTGTAATGCCATATAACAGTGAAACTGGTGAAATGTTAAAAAATATAGGTATTTCTTACAGTGATTGGAAAACGAATAATAAGAGTTATGAAAACATACAGGGGATTTTGCTGGACATCAAGCACTTAATGTATGCATCATGGGGACAAAATGTGGAAGAAATTGATAAACTTATAGAATGTATTGAAGGAGGTACTAAATGCGAAAAATAAATGATAACGAGATGTTTTTTGATAACATACC
>CAYTDI010000071.1:0-5918 GCA_964436595.1 uncultured Eubacterium sp. | reverse complement strand
TCTCACTATTACTTATTTACTTCTCTTTTTTACTTGGATAATTTACTGAATAAGCTGATTATCGAATGATAATCCCTAATGATAAATTGATAAATCCCCTATCCCTTATTTACTTATCCCTCTAAACTCTAACTTTTGTTATTGTAGTATTCTTGAAATATTTTGTCAATCCTAAGTATTTAAAATCAACTTTACCGTTTAAAATCAACTTTACCGTTTATAAAATCCTTGAAATACTTCCAAATATTAAATAATACTTATTATTTAATCCTAATTACGCCTTATCATATGTTCCAGTTAATATTTCCATATCTTTCAACTGCAATCTTATGAAAAAACTTTCCTAATAAGACAAAAAACGGAATCTAGCAAATACTAGATTCCGCTTAGAAAGCGATAGACGGGGCTCGAACCCGCGGTCTCGACCTTGGCAAGGTCGCGCGTTACCAACTACGCCACTATCGCATATCTATTTTGATTGTTTTGAGACACATTTAGCATATTACTATAAAAAATCCACCTTGTCAATAGTATATTTTCATCTCTTTTTTCATATAGTAAATCAAACAGATTCTTAGGAGGACTCCTGTGAGTTCAAAAACCAAAATTGTTGTTCTGCATATGAAGGAGCTGATTTATACAGCTATTTTTGCTGTACTTGGAATTCTACTGATTCTACTGCTGATTTTCATGTTTCTGCCAAATAGCAAAGACAATGGGCAATCGGAAGAAACCATGCAGTATGTAGCGGGGGTATATACCTCCTCCATACAATTAAATGACAATGCAATTGATGTGGAAGTGGCAGTAGATGCCAATCATATTAATTCCATCTCACTCATAAATCTGGATGAAACAACTGCTGCAATGTACCCACTTATGCAGCCTGCCTTGGATAACCTGACACAACAGATTTATGAAAAACAGTCTTTGGATGACATTTCCTACGGAGAAGATACACAATATACTTCGACCGTACTGCTTAATGCCATCCGCTCTGCATTGGAAAAAGCCGTCTGTGTACCGGAAAATTAAATACTACATATATAAAAGAGTCCGCTTGTCGGACTCTTTTGCGCCTGAGTGATGTCGTTTATAACTACTTTCACTTCTGCGAGATGTGCTCCTTAGCGGAGCGTTTTTATATCATAGGAAATTTATGCACTTTCACACTTTAACACAACACGATATTTCCTACTTTCTCCTCCCTAAAAGACCTGCTGCACTAATGTGTAAAAGTGCGAGTTTTTCATCTATACTTCTACTATCACACTATACTGCCATGATAACGCCGCCATCATTGGCATACATGCTACTGATTCCAGCGGTATCAATGACAAATACATCCTTGAACTTTCCAAGACTTTTTACTTTTTCCATAATCATTTGTGCACGTTCCGGACAATTGCAATGAGAAATTGCCAGTATCTTCTGTTCCGGATTTTTTACCTTAGCTAACATTGCAGCAACCATTTTATCTAATGCTTTTCCCATTCCTCTTGCCTGACTAAGCTGACAAATGGTTCCCTCCGGAGTTGCACCCATTACCGGCTTGATATTCAATGCACTTGCCACAAATGCCTTAATATTACTTAATCTTCCATTTTTGCGAAGTGTTTCCAATGTCTCTAATACAAAATAAGTATCCTGCTGTGCAATATAAGCATCTACTTTTTCCACTACTTCTTCAAAACTACAGCCTGCTTCTTCGCACTCTTGAATCTTCATGGCAATTAATGTTTCTCCTATAGATGCGGACTTTGAATCAAACACATGAATTTTTTTCTCACCGTTTTCTTCCAAATACAGATTCCTGCCAAGCTCTGCACTATTATAAGAACCACTAAGCTGTGCGGACAAAGTGACTGCATATACATGGTCTGCCTCACAGTCATATGCTTCTCTGTAAGCCTCTGGAGACGGGCATGCAGACTTTGGACAATTGGGGCTTTCCTTTACTTTTCTTAAAAATTCCTTCTGATTGAAATTTTCATCATCTGTCACATGATAGTCATCTACAAAAAGTTCTAAAGATACTGTCTGAAAATATCCGTCTTTCTTTAACTTTTCCGGCAGTTCACCACAACTGTCTACCACAATCTTATAGCTCATTGTATTCCTCCTGAATATCTCTGTTTTATATAGTATTCTTTCTTATTCTATTTGATATCAAAAATAACATTCTAAAATATAGAAATTTCTTTATGTAGTTTTAAATACTACTTTATCCTAACATAAATATTCAGGTTTGAAAAGCCCTTTTTTACTCTGAAAAGTAAAAACTTATCTCTAACCAGTCTTCTTCCGTGATATAATTGATTTCCTGCACATCCGGACAATATTGCGCAACGTTTCCCTCTTCAAAAAAATAATTGATTGCCTTGTCATATAACTGTCGGTTTGCAAACCGTACGGAAATCATTTGCTTTTCTTCATATGCCTGTGTAAAATAAGCGCCAATTGCCTCTGTATTCCACTCCTCTATATATGCCCTTTCTTTCCTATAATAATTATCCGCTACCGCTGTACATTCCGGTAAATTCAGCTCACCATCCGGCTCATGTTCTTGCAGCATTTCCTCCGTAGTCATTGTCATATATTTATAATCTACAAAATACTTTTCTACGGTATCTTCTACATACTTTCCTCTTCCCCAAGTCACATCCATGTAATAATATGCTCCGTTCATTTGAAAAAGATTCCATGCATGAGCATCACCAAGAGCTGTTCCTGATACAATCACGCTTTGAATCCCAAGCTGCTTCAACAGATACTGTGCCGCACAGGCATATCCCTGACACACCGTCTGCCCATTTAAAAATACACTTATGATATTTTGACTGTTTTGTGCTTCATCTACATATTCTGTATTGGTGCTAAGCAATTCATAAACATACTTCACCTTGTCATAGTCCTTGTCATTAATGGAAATATTTCCCATCCACTGTTCCACTACTTTATCTATTTGCTGCTGGGTTTGCTGACGTTCCTCTTCTGTCATGGTATAATTAGGGGCAAACTCCAATCCTACCAGTTCATCTCCCTGCATATATTTTGTAAATACATAACCATCTATCCAAAAAAGTCCGCCGTAGTCTGCACATACTGCAGTATATGCCCTGCGCATCACTTCTGTATCCATACTGGATAACATTATTTTTTCCTGATGGTTTAAAATAGCGGATAATATTTCATCGTATACCTGTTGTTCCTCCTTCCCCAGATTCTCATAAGCATAATTTCCATCTGAGATTTTCGATACTTCTATTTCTTCCTTTTTTGCACCTGTCTCATACTTTTGAGCTTCTATCTGTTCCTTTGTCACAGATGCACAAGCTATTATCTGGCTAGTAAAAACTCCCAGTATCGCCATCAACAATAAATGTCTGTTTTTCGTTCCCTTCACCTATATCTCCCTTTCTACAATTAAAGGCTGAAAAATTCCCGTACCAATCCGGTTAATGATTCCATATCTTTTTTTCCCATGGTTTCCGCTGCGGAATGCATTGCCAAAAGTGGAATTCCAACATCGACAGTAGGAATTGGGATAATACTGGACGCAATAGAACCTAATGTTCCCCCACCTGCCATATCAGAACGATTTACAAACTTCTGATATGCAACACCTGCTTTTTGGCATATCTGCTCCACTACTGCAACTGCTGCGCAGTCTGTGGCATAAGACTGGGAACAAGCTTCTTTTATGCAAAGTCCTCCACCTAACACCGGTTTATTGGTAATATCCATTTTTCCTGCATTATTTGGATGCAATCCATGAGCCACGTCTACTGACAACAGGAAAGATTCATAAATACTCTCCTTTGTCTGTGTCGTTGTTTTGCCAAAGCTATCACATATCTTTTCTAATACATTTAATAACAGCAACGAACCTGCTCCCTGTTTTGTTCTGCTGCCGATTTCCTCATGGTCAAAGAGTGCAATTACATTGATTCCCTTCTTTTGTTTTCCCTCTATAATTCCTGTAAGCAATGCCTGTACTGAAGTGAGATTATCCAAACGTGGGGATAATAACAGTTCATCTTCCATGCCAAAGCTTACCGGCTCCTGCATACAGTATACCCATAATTCATAGTCTAAAATGTCTTCTGCCGCTACTCCCTCTTCTTTTGCCAAAAACTTTAAAAATACCTGTTTTTCATTTAATTCTTTTTCAAAAATTCCTACAATCGGAAGCATATCCGTCTGGCGATTCAGTTCCACTCCCTTATTTACTTCACGATTCATATGAATTGCAAGATTCGGAATTGCCATTAATGGTCGTTTTATATCTATATAGCGCATATCCGGATGCATCACATCATTACTTTTTACTGCAATACGACCGGATATACTTAATGGTCTGTCTAACCATGTATTTAAAATAGCACCGCCATACACTTCTACATTCACTTGTGCATATCCACCGACAACTACATCTGGATTTGGTTTGATTCTAAGACAAGGAAAGTCTGTATGTGCTGCTGCAATTTTAAATCCTTCCTTTAACTCCACCTGCTGTCCTACTGTAAATGCCATCAATGTAGTATCGTGATGCTTCATATAATATTTTCCACCCTCAGTAAGCCCCCATGTATTGGAAAACCGCAATTCTTCAAAGCCCGCTTCCTTTAACTGTCGTTCTGCCTCCTTTACTACCATAACCGCACTGGTTCCTTCTTTTAATAATTTTAATAAATTTTCCGTCATAATTCCCTCCTGCTTTACGTCCGTTTCTTTTTCTTTCCTTACTATACTATAAATATTGCTTTTTTTCCAGTATGACTACATCGCAAAGTGTTTTCTGAAAATTTCGCATTTATTTTCTATTTTTAATAATTTTTATCTGTTTTCACAGAAAAATCTTTTATTATATTCACATAGATTTTTAAAATGCAGGTGTGGTATAATCACATCTATAATACGATTATCATTAAGGAGGCATTTTATGGTTGCACTGAAAATAAGTAATATAAAAGAATTTATGAATCTGCTTTTGCTTTCAGATACTTTTGATCATTTTCTACTTTCTGAAGCCTCCATTACTACATTTGCTACTATGATTTTAGACGGACATTCTTATGCTGACTTTTTTAGTCCGGAGGATGATGGATACGAACTGGTTGCAGGGGAATCTTATGTTCCTTTCGCTCTGTTACGGTCATCTTGTTTCGACTTTATCAAAGGGAAACGTACTCCTGTTTCTTTTAAGTTTGTTTTTTTACTTTCTAAAAAAAATCAGGAAAAAACTCTTGCTTCTCTACATAGTTCTTTTGCTGCCGAAGATATTTCCGGTATGTATCTGAACTTAAAATATCAGGCAGGGGAAATTATCTGCACAACGGGCATTTCTTACCGCAATTTTTCCATGGATAAATCCTTGGATCAGGCTTGGGATGATATGATAATACGCTTTTTTAAAAATCATAAAATATTATTTGAAACTTTGACATAATTTTATAAAAATTTTACAAACTTTCTTACAATTTTCCTTTACTTTTACACTGTAATGTGCTATCCTAAGGCTATGTTGCTGGGCAGCATATATTATTTTTTTGGAGGTACTTGACATGCAGGGTACAGTAAAATGGTTCAATAACCAAAAGGGATATGGTTTCATCTCTGATGAAGCTGGAAACGACGTATTTGTTCATTATTCCGGATTAAATATGGATGGTTTCAAATCCTTAGAAGAAGGCGCTACTGTTGATTTCGAAGTAACCGAAGGTTCTAAAGGACCTCAGGCTGTAAACGTAACCGTAGTTCGCTAATTTAATCAGGTTTTCGCAATGTACCTTTGTCTCTAATATAGAAATTTCGATTTTTTATTAAGATTAAGATATTGATGAAACGCAAGTGATTAGATAAGGGGCTGTCGCACTAAGTAATTAGTGTGCAGCTCCTTTTTCGTGCAAAAAATA
>CAYTDI010000070.1:0-6010 GCA_964436595.1 uncultured Eubacterium sp. | reverse complement strand
CTTCAACACCAAGCTTTTCAATGGTAATGATATCGCCTTCGGATACTTTGTACTGCTTACCACCTGTTGCTATAATTGCGTACATATGGCACCTCCTATTTATCATTACTCGCCAGTTACGGTGCTGTATAGTTAAAATACAGACTTATAAAACCTCACTGTGCGGCATACTTGTATATAATAGCATGTGTATTTTCATGCGTCAAGGGGTTTGACAGAAATTTCTTATATTTTCTTACATTTGGTGGCGAACCACCTTATATTCATCATCACATTGATAGTAAGGACATTCCCAATGGGAATTTGTCATAAACTGTACCATCTCATCCTCATCCAGATTTACCATACAAACATAATATTCGTAATCTTCGTCATATACATAATTTGCACAAGTGTCACAGTTTGATATATTTTTCATGCTGTTCCCCTTTCTTTTTAACAGGAAATTTGTTCTGCAAGAGATTTTCGTACTTTTTTTCGGGTTAACTCTACTAAATTTAATCGAGTCATATCCACCACTTGAACAGGAACACTATCTGCTTTCACCCATTGTCTTAATTGAGACATCAAAGTATCTTTTGCCTGCTGCTCCTTCATATCAATAAAATCTACAACAATAATTCCGGAAATATTGCGAAGACGCAACTGATGCGCAATCTCTTCTGCGGCCTCTAAGTTAATCTTAAGATAATGTTCCTGTACATTCTTTTTGGCAATACTTTTTCCAGAGTTTACATCAATTACAGTTAAAGCCTCCGTGGGCTGGATAATCAAATAACCACCTGACTTCAACCATACACGTTCTTGTAATGCTTCCTTTAATTTTACCTCAAGACTATAAAGCTTACTTAAGGAAATCATGGTATCTTCATGCAATGTTACCGAAAATCCGGCTTTTTTTATTTGTGCAAAAAGCTCAGCATCATCTGTAAGGATTTCTTGAAGCTCTGTCTGGTGTATATTTCTTAACAGAGATAAAAATTCAGGTGGACTTTCCTTTAAACAGGAAAAACAGGTGCGATGTACGGCAGTTTGCACTAATTGTTCATATTCTTTCTTTAAAGCTTCATATTCGGCAAGAATCTCGGTTTCTGTTACCTGTACTGCATTGGTTCGCACCACAAGTCCAAAGTTTGGATTCCGATAAGGTTCTAACAGTTCTTTCAAACGTTCCCGTTCTTCTTGAGGAAGCTTTCTGGAGATACCTATGGTGGTATTTTCTGTGGTAAGAACTAAATAAGTTCCCGTAAAGGTAAGATTTGTACTTAGTTTTGGCGGCTTTGTTTTTATATTTTCCTTTACAACCTGAACAACAACTTCATCTCCCTGCACCATTCTTGGACTGTTTATCTTTTTTACATAGATAGGATTCTGACAATCTTCTAATGAATAATAACAAGGCTTGCCCGGTGCAATTTCTATAAAGGCAGCATTGAGATTTTTTACAATATCCTTTACTCGTCCAACATAAATATTATTTAAAATGCTCTTCTGTTCCACAGCCTCTAAGTATACTTCTAATAGATGTTTTTCAGAATAAAGTGCTGTGGTAATATAAGTAGTTCCATTGTAATTTAATTTGGTAATTAATACTTTTTGTTCCATCACTATAAAATATCTTCCCCTAATTCACCCAACGTAAAAAATGCTGGAAATTCCATTCCTTTTTCTGCATATTCTTGTTTCATAAGTGCAAGTTTTTGCGTGTATTCGGCACGTTCATGTTCGCCTTTTACCGGAATCTCTTCAGAAGAAGCATAAACCTCCTGACGATGAATCTGAAATGCCAATGGTTCAAAAGGAATTTCACAAAAACGGTAAAATTCTTCTACTACTAATTCAGGTTTAATATTGCTGCTGCTTCCGGTACATACTTTTAAGAAAAATGCAGGTGTTCCATTGAAGTCTACTGCTTTCATGTCATAGATGAAAGGCTTTAAGTTAATTATCTTTTCACTTTTCTTTGTCTTTTTTGTAATAAGAATTTCCGGCTGCTGATAAAAGGCATGAATACGTTCTTCTAGTTCCTTTAAGTTAAAGGGGTTCGTGTAATTCTCTTTGATATATACCAGATAATCTGCGGCAGCAACTAATGCCATAGAGGTCTTTGCCATATCTGGAAGTTTTTTATATTCTAAAATAGAAATCCCCTCAACCATAACCTGATTCAATGCGTCAATTGATTCTTTACTGGAAAGGGTACTTTTCACTTCAATATCCAAATATTCTCCATCACTGGTAATACCTACTCCTAATGGAGCTGCAAAAGACATAATCTGGTGAGGACTGAAACCTTCGGAATAAGCAATGTCAATATGAGCCCTGCGCATACTTTTTTGGAAATAACGCATAATGTCAAGGTGACCGATGAACTTCATTACACCGTATTTTTTAAATTTAATTCTGATGTTCAAGACAGACACCTCCTTCAAATCTAGCTGCGCCGCAAGCATTACACTGCATACGGCAGTTTGGTGTTACCACTTCTTGCTGTGCACGTTCCCATTCACGTTTCAAGAAGGATTTTGTCACACCGCAGTCAATGAAATCCCATGGAAGAATCTCATCGGTACTTCTGGTTCGTAAGTTGTAAAAAGCAATGGATATGCCACATTCTTCAAAAGCTTCCATCCATTTATCATTATCAAAAAATTCGCTCCATGAATCAAAAATACAACCTTTTTCATAGGCTTTTAATAATACTTGTCCGATTTTTCGATCACCTCTTGCTAAAACACCTTCTAATACAGTAACATCTGCTTCATGCCAGTTATATTTCAGGCTTTTTCGATTTAACTGTTCTTTCATTTCGGTATTTACGATTTTAGCACGGCGCAGATACTCGTCTTTTTCACACATCGGTGCCCACTGGAATGGGGTAAATGGCTTTGGAACAAAGAAAGAGGTACTCATGGTAATCTGACATTTTCCGTTTCGTTGTTCTTTTGGAATTTCATAATAACGTCTGGCAATTTTATCTCCAAGACGAGGAATTTCTTTCATATCTTCTTCGGTTTCCGTAGGAAGTCCAAGCATAAAGTAAAGTTTTACCTTTTGCCATCCACCTTCAAAGGCAAGACCTGCACCATGCAAAATAACATCTTCTGTTAAGCCTTTGTTAATGACATTTCGAAGACGCTGAGAACCTGCTTCTGGCGCAAAGGTTAAGCTGCTCTTTCGAATATCCTGCACTTTACTCATAACATCTAGAGAAAATGCGTCAATACGCAAAGATGGCAGAGAAATGTTTACTCCCTTTCCTTTTTGTTCAATTAAGTAGTTGATTAATTCAGGTAACTGACTGTAATCACTAGAACTTAAAGAACTTAGGGAAATTTCTTCATGTCCGGTGCTCTCTAACATATCATGGGCACATTCTTTTAACATATTTACATTTCGTTCTCGTACCGGGCGATAAATCATACCAGCCTGACAGAAACGACATCCTCGAATACAGCCACGTTGAATCTCTAAAACAACACGATCCTGTGTTGCTTTGATAAATGGAACTAATGGTTTGTGAGGATAGGTGGTGTCAGTCACATCCATTTGGATTTCCTTGCGAATTGTGGTAGGGATATCCGGAAATTTTGGCTGAAAGGACGCAATAGTTCCGTCTTCGTGGTAAGACACCTTGTAAAGAGAAGGTACATAAATACCAGGAAGTTTGGCTGCTTCATGTAAAAATTCCTGACGGCCTTTTCCTTGTGTTTTCATGGTATTATAAAGGTCAAACAGGGCATTATACTGTGTTTCACCCTCTCCAATATAGAATAAGTCAAAAAAGTCGGCTAGGGGTTCCGGATTATAAGTACAAGGACCACCACCTATCACAAGTGGGTCTTCTTCGGTACGTTCTGTTGCCATAAATGGAATATGACTTAAGTCTAAGATTTGTAAAATGTTGGTATAGCACATTTCATATTGTATTGTAATTCCAAGAAAGTCCATCTGTTTTACCGGAGACTGTGTCTCTAAGGTGAAAAGTGAAATGTCCTGCTCTTTCATAATTTTATGAAGATCCGGCCAAGGGGAATAGACACGTTCACAATAGACATCCTCTCTTTTATTGAACATATCGTATAAAATCTGGATTCCAAGATGTGACATTCCTATTTCATAGACATCTGGAAAACACATAGCAAAACGTATGGATACGTCTTGTGGATTTTTTCTTATCATATTTACTTCGTTGCCAATATAGCGCGCCGGCTTATCAATAGACAACAAAATTTCATCGGATAATGCAAGCTGATTCATAAATTGCTCCTTATCTTTTTCTTTTCATGTCATGCAGAAAAATCTGCACATTGCATTTTAGTATAGCATATTTTGCAAACAATGTACATACTCACTGGTTCGGGGGATTTAAAATTCTAGGGAATCAATGGAAATGGGAAGTGGATTCCATTTTATCTGAGAATAGACATCCTTGGTGCTATAATCTTGATAGGTAAGGTGTTCTTTATCACAATAAATAAATGCAGCAAAAATAAGAATTGCAATTATGGTACGAAGTCCAAGTGTGGAAGTAACATTAAGATTTCTCTCTTGCTCTGCCATTGTTCCGTATAGAGAATACTGTGCGTGGTTAGGATTTTGGTCTGTTTGAAAGGAAGAACGAATTTGATTTACATATGCTCTGCGTTCTTCTACGGTTTGTTCTACTGATTTGTCCATAAAAGCCCTCGAAATGCTTTTTCCTTATAGTTTAGTTTTACTTGTATGAAAAAATACCTATTTTTATTTAAAACATTTGAATTACAAGAAACTTTCATGCTTTAACATAACACGGTATTTCCTATGATATAAAAAGCAAACAGTTAACATAAAATAATTATGCAAACCATTTGCTTTTCAAATAAAATCACACTCTGATTATCGCTGACTTAATTCTTCTACAACTTCTTCCCAAGTGATTCCTTTTTCTACCATAAGAACCATCATATGATACAGGAAATCAGAAATTTCGTATTTAATTTCTTCTGGTTCCGGATTCTTAGCGGCAATGACGATTTCAGTAGCTTCCTCTCCTACTTTTTTCAAAATTTTATCAATACCTTTATCAAATAAATAGTTAGTATAGGAACCTTCCTTTGGATTGTCTTTTCTATCTGCAATGACCTGATATACTTCTTCAAATACCTTTAATGGGTTCTTGCTTAAATACTCTTTCTTAATAAGTTCTGTGAAAAAGCAGGTAGGATTACCGGTATGGCAAGCTGCTCCAACCTGAGATACTTTTGCCAGAATCGTATCTTTGTCGCAATCTAATGTTAAAGATTTCACATACTGATAGTGACCGGAAGTAACGCCTTTTGTCCAAAGCTCCTGACGACTTCTGCTATAATATGTCATTTTTCCCATTGCAATAGTTGTATTAAAGGCTTCTTCATTCATATAAGCAAGCATTAATACTTCGGAGGTCTGATAATCCTGAACAATGACAGGAATCAATCCATCGGAATTTAATTTAAATTCTGACCATGCAAGTGCAGATTCAAATTTTTGTGTTTCTACTCCCTGCATAGCAAGAAGCATTTTGACTTTCATAACATCTACTTCCGGATTGCTGATATAAGAACCACCCATTCCGGTAACAGCAGGTTTCTTTAAAATATCTGCCCAATGGTCTGTATCATATCCGTCAGTAATAACACTGAATGGTAAATCTGTTACATTGATAAGCGCATCAATAATGGTTTCATCCAACGCAACTAATTTATGTACATAACGTTCAATATTGTCTTTATGTTTAAAAAGTAAATCAACCGTATCTACGGCAACTAATATTTTTTCTCTGCCAAAACGCTGAGAACCCTCTTCTGCAAGCTGTGGTGTATCGTATTTTGAACTATCTAAAATAGCACCTTTACATCCGGCATAAAGGATTTTTTTGATATCCTCCAAACGATTAATGTTACCACCGCCGTAAACAGGAATTTCAACAATACGGCACAATTCTTTAATAGTGTGAAGGTTTAAATCATGTTCATTATCATCATTGGAT
>CAYTDI010000069.1:0-6100 GCA_964436595.1 uncultured Eubacterium sp. | reverse complement strand
AAATCCATGTAAGCACAAGCTGGTTTATCCGCAATTTTAAACAGTATACCGGAGTCACGCCAATGCAGTATATTCTCTCCAAAAGGATATACAATGCCGAAGTCCTGCTTCATAACACACAGTACAACATTACTGAAATTGCTCAGATTGTAGGCTATGACAATCCGCTGTATTTCAGCAGGTTGTTTAAGAAAATCAAGGGTATCTCTCCCTCAGAGTACCGCAAAAATATATGAGGACAGCAAAAAGCAGGGGCATATCAAACGCCTCTACTTTTGCAAATTTTGTCTACTTCTTTTTTTCTTTTGACAGGTATTTTATCATTCTGTGTTATATAATAACCTCAGAAAACAAAGAAAGGAGACACCCCAATATGAAAAACAAATTACACAACCTTACAGAAAACCTGCTTAGATTCTACGCTGTTTATTTCACAAATGGATATTACCGTTTCTAATATCCTTACCTGCTACTGTCTGTCAATTCATAGCCATATCAAGGAAGTCAAGAATTTTAGCTTCTTCGACTGTTCCATCCAAGAGAATTGTCAGCCAGTTTCTTTTTTTCATATAATACCTTGGCAGAAATCCCTGTATCTGTGCCATCATACCTAACATATCCGGCTGCTACTACCTGCGTTTTTCAACTCACCCTTTAACATAAAGAAAGAGAGACACCTTCACTTTGTGTCAAATCCACCTTTTTCTCTTCTTATTACTTTCTTTTCGCTTTTAGCTCACCATTTTCCACATCAATGAGAATCGTATCTCCAGCTCCTACCTGATCTGCTAAAATAAGCTTTGCTGCTAATGTTTCCACCGTCTTTTGCAGATAACGCTTCAATGGTCTTGCACCGTAAACCGGGTCATATCCATTATCTACTACAAACTGCTCTGATTGTGGTGTCAACTCTACTGAAATTTCACGTTCTACTAAACGTTTATTCAAGTCTGCCATGAGCAAATGGATAATTCCGCCGATGTTATCCTTTGTCAATGGCTTAAACATAATAATTTCGTCCAAACGATTCAAAAACTCTGGTCGGAAGTTGCCACGCAATTCGTTCATGGCTGCTTCTTCTGCCTCCGGCTTAATGTCTCCCTTTTCATCAATTCCCTCTAACAAATAGGAAGAACCTAAGTTAGAAGTCATTATCAAAATAGTATTTTTAAAGTCAACGGTACGTCCCTGAGAGTCGGTAATTCGCCCATCATCCAATACCTGAAGAAGTACATTAAATACATCCGGATGTGCCTTTTCTACTTCATCAAATAAAACAACTGAGTATGGTTTTCTTCGTACTGCTTCTGTCAACTGTCCGCCCTCTTCATATCCTACATATCCCGGAGGTGCTCCGATTAGACGAGATACAGAATACTTTTCCATATACTCACTCATATCAATACGCACCATATTGTTTTCATCATCAAAAAGGCTTGCTGCCAATGCTTTGGCAAGCTCCGTTTTTCCAACTCCGGTAGGACCTAAAAACAAGAAAGAACCAATTGGCTTTGTAGGGTCTTTAATTCCTGCTTTAGAACGAATGATAGCTTCGGTTACTTTTGTAACACCTTCATCCTGTCCGATAACACGTTTGTGCAACTCTCCATCCAAATGTAAGGTTTTGTTTCTTTCGCTTTCGGTCAATTTAGCAACCGGAATGCCTGTCCATCTGGAAATAATTCTTGCAATTTCTTCTTCACTGACATTTTCGTGTACCAAGCTCAAATCCTTTTTGCGAACTTGTTCTTCTTCGATTTCCAGTTGTTTTTGGAGCTGTGGCAGCTTACCATACTGAAGCTCTGCTGCTTTTTCCAAATCATAGTTCTGCTGTGCTTTGGCAATCTCCGCATTTAATGCATCCATTTCTTCTCTTAACTTCTGCACTTTTTCTACCGATTTCTTTTCATTATCCCAACGTGCCTTTTTATTTTGAAACTCGGTCTTTAACTCTGCGAGTTCTTTCTGTAAGGTTTCCAAACGGTCTTTGCTTAATCGGTCTTCTTCTTTTTTCAAGGCTGCCTCTTCAATTTCCATCTGCATAACTTTACGCTGCAGCTCATCCAGCTCTGTGGGCATGGAATCCAATTCCGTCTTAATTAATGCGCAGGCTTCATCCACCAAATCAATTGCCTTATCCGGCAGAAAACGGTCACTGATGTAACGATTAGATAATACTGCTGCTGATACCAGTGCACCATCCGTAATTTTAACCCCATGGAATACTTCGTAACGGTCTTTTAAGCCACGAAGTATTGATATGGTATCTTCTACCGTAGGTTCTTCTACATGAACCGGCTGGAATCTTCGCTCCAATGCAGCATCCTTTTCAATATATTCCCGATACTCATCCAAGGTAGTGGCACCAATACAATGAAGTTCACCACGGGCAAGCATAGGCTTCAATAACTGACCTGCATCCATTGCACCATCTGTTTTTCCGGCTCCCACAATTGTATGCAGCTCATCAATAAACAAAATAATCTGTCCTTCACTGCTCTTAATCTCGTCTAAGACTGCCTTTAAACGTTCCTCAAATTCACCACGATATTTCGCACCTGCTACCAGTGCTCCCATATCCAAAGCAAACAATTTCTTGTCCTTCAAGCCTTCCGGAACGTCCCCTCTTACAATACGCTGTGCAAGACCTTCTACTACCGCTGTCTTACCTACCCCCGGTTCACCAATGAGTACCGGATTGTTCTTGGTCTTACGGGATAAGATACGAACTACATTTCGTATTTCACTGTCTCGCCCGATTACCGGATCAAGCTTTTGGTCTCTAGCACGTTCCACCATGTCATATCCGTACTTTTCCAATGTATCGTAAGTAGCTTCCGGATTATCAGAAACCACTTTTTGATTACCCCGCACTGTTGCCAATGCTTTTAAAAAACGGTCTCTGGTAATGCCATACTCTTTGAAAATCTCTTTCATTGCCTGATTTGGGTATTTTAGCAAAGTTAAAAACAAATGTTCAACGGAAACATATTCGTCTCCCATCTTCTTCGCTTCATCTTCTGCACTGATTAACACCTTATTCAGATTTTGTCCCATATAAACCTGTCCGCCGGAAACTTTTACTCGTTTCTCCAAATGGGTAATGGCATTCTGGATAAAATGTTCTTTATTTATTTCCATCTTTTCAATCAATTTTGGAATTAAACCGTCTTCTTGTGTCAATAATGAGACTAACAGATGTTCCTGCTCAATCTCTTGATTGCCATATTCATAGGCGAGTTTCTCACAACCATTGATTGCTTCGATTGACTTTTGTGTAAATTTCTGAATATTCATAAGGGTACCTCCTTCCCTGCATGCAATATTGTTCTACTTCATGTATAACAATATCACCATTTGTTAGCACTGTCAAGAGGTGAGTGCTAATTTTCTGTCAGCCAATAGGTTTCCTTATCACGCTCTAATATATGCTCCGCTATCATATCTCGGCGAATGGTACAAAAATCATCATTAATTTCCTATAAGTAAAAAAGATTTTGATACAGAAGTATGGTATCAAAATCTTTCTCTTTCAATATTATAACAATAAAATGAAAGTTCCTGCTACTAACAGCACCAAACCGAATAATGCCTTTTTTGTCAGATGCTCTTTTAAGAATATTCCTGCAAACAATATAGTAATAAGTATACTTAATTTGTCAATTGGTACTACGATACTAGCCGGACCTTCCTGTAATGCCCGATAATAGCATAACCATGACATCCCTGTTGTTACTCCGGAAAGTATCAAAAATATCCAACTTGTCTTACCAACCTCTTTTACCTTGGACTGTTTCTTTTGTAAAAATACTACTATCCACGCCATCACAAGCACTACCCCTGTACGGACTGCTGTTCCATAATTAGATGGGATTCCTTCCATTCCTAATTTACCAAGAATTGACGTAAGGCTGGCAAATACAGCAGAAAGTACCGCATATATCAGCCATCGGTAACCCTGCTTTTCCTGCTGTTTTTCAGCAATTTCTTTCTTTTCTATCATCAGCATGGTTCCTGCTAAAATCCCAATCATTCCAAGAAACATGGTAAAGGTAAATGACTCGCCCAAGAATAAAAACGCCAATATCATTGTAAGCACTGTACTTGTTTTATCAATGGGAGTTACTTTATTTACATCCCCAAGCTGCAATGCTTTAAAATAGCACAGCCATGACGCTCCTGTTGCCACACCGGACAATATCAGCAACAATAAGGTTCTTCCCAACACCTTTTCCATTGGAATGTAGGAATGAGTTACAAATACCATTATCCATGAAAACAGCAATACTACAATTGTCCGCAATGCCGTTGCCACATCAGAATCTGTATTTTTCACTCCTACTTTTGCAAGAATTGCTGTTGCTCCCGCAAATACTGCTGAACCTGCCGCAAAAAGTATCCACATCTTTCATCACCTGATTTCTTTATTGTTCCACCTTAATGTCATAGAACTGTTCAAAAACTTCTTGTGGATTCAGTTTATTTCCCCACTCTCTTTCTTCTAATGTGCCCTCAAAATTTTCTCTGTCACATCTGCCATACCAAGGTTCAATACATACAAATGGTGCCTGTTTCTTTTCCGGTGACCAAATTCCCACTACCGGAGCTTGAAAAGATACGGTAATATAAGGCTTTTTCTGTGGGTCTACCAAAGAAACCTTCTTCACCTGACAGTTTTCTATAATATAAGCACTTTCATCAAAAAATCCATCCACAAATGAATGATAGCCATAATCTAATCTTAAACGATTCTCGTGATTAAACATCAATCCGTTTTCTGCACCGATAAAAGAATACATTACTTCCTCTTGTGCATCCATCACCATCCCATAATCCCTTTGCTTTTCTCCCTCTTTCAGCGGACACATAAATGCCGGATGTGCACCAATGGAAAAGTACATTGCTTTCTCTTTTTCCATATTGGTAACTTTCCACATTACCCGCACCGCAGCATTTTCCAAACGATATCCGATTTCTAACTGAAATTCAAATGGATAATTTTTCTTTGTCTCTGCTGTTGCATTCAAACGAAACCAGATTTCCTCTGCTTTCTGTGAAATACACTCAAATTCCATGTCTCTTGCAAAACCATGCTGTGATAAATGATATTCCTGTCCGTCATATCGGTATGTATTATCACGAACTCGTCCCACAATTGGAAACAGTACCGGCGAATGTCTACCCCAGAATTTTCCGTCTGCATTCCACAAATATTCCTGTCCGCTTTTGTTCCCTTTTAGGGAAATCATTTCTGCTCCTTTGGTGTCAAAACCAACTGTCAATTGTTCATTTTTTAATTCGTATTTCATTTTAAGTTCTCCCTTTATTTCTCTACTTCCCTTTTATTTTACCTCTTTTTTAGCTATTTTTAAATCGTTTTTTCAAATTTCTGTACTGAAATCGTTTTTTCTTCTGAGATTTTAAGTAATCTTACACCAGAAGAACAAAAACAACTCTATATAATAACCCCAGCAAAGCGGCAAACAGCAACTGCTAATCAGCCTGTAGCAAGTAAAAATACAAATTGCAGGAAATTCAGAAAAAATAGTGCCACATATGAAGTATATATGCTTCTAACCAGATTGCCTTGATGTATTCCGCATAGCAGAAACTCCCGGAATATCTTACTTTTTAATTGACAAAGAAGGTACATACTATAACCAATGCATTACTACAAATAAATGTGCTTTACAACTAAAGATAGATGGACAGCTAAAGAGAGACATTACTAATCAACAAATTCTTTTGAACATTTGGGAAGAAATTGTAAATCATTTGCAAAGTAATTTCCAAGAGTACTACAAATTAAAATTTTTTCTATTAAAAATTTTATGTGATTTAAAGATTATCTTATTATCCATAGCTACCCCCATTATATTCAAAGTAAAAGCTCACCTAATGGTATCAAAACCATTGATGAGCTTTTACTGTTCTCGATTAGTGCCAAAAATCCCATCCCCACTCATCGCAGAACAGACATGGCCAATTACTCTGTGGCTTATTGGCATTGTTTACTTGTTTAAGCATATTTTGTCACTTCCTCCAAAATTTATTTATGATAAATCGGATAGTTAATCCTCTAAATCATTCAATCCTACCA
>CAYTDI010000068.1:0-7608 GCA_964436595.1 uncultured Eubacterium sp. | reverse complement strand
GTATTATTAAATTATGTTTTTTCGAAATTTATATTGACTTTTTTGTTTTTGTAAGATATAATTAAATCATCAAAAGAAAGAGAGGTACAGACCACCACAAACTTAATTTTATCTCCCTAACTATTCAAGAAATTGAATCTTTAGGTACAAAAGAATCTTCCAGATATGATATCTGGGAAACAAAGAAATCAAAAGGATTTTCCGTAGAAGCCTTGAATCAAAATATGAAAAGAAAAACAGGTGTGATGTTCCAGATGATTTATTCAGATATGGATACATACCAACAGAATTCAAAGGTCACAAAATTTCAAAAGAAAAGAATCGAGATTTCAAAAACTCAAGAAAGTTGAGGTAACAGTCCAATGGACAACATAGTTTAGAAGGCGGCATCAGATATAGTAAATCGGATGCCGCCTTCTTTTTTGTCTTTTATATACTTTTGCTTTTATATACGTTTCGCTTTTATACGCTTTGGGTTTAGTATGCTTTTCCCCAATATACTAATTTATGTGCCGGTTTTCCACAGCAAACACATACATCTGAGATTGGTTCCTGATCTTCTAATGGCATACAACGTGATGTTGCTGTTGTATCTTCCTTAATCTTCTCTTCGCACGCTGTTTCTCCACACCACATTGCACGGATAAATCCCGGTTTATTTTCTACTGCATCTTTAAATGCCGGATAAGATTTTGCATCGCTGATATGAGAATCTCTGTGTGCCTTTGCTCTTTCAAACATTTCTTTCTGAATGTTTTCTAATAATTCAGGAACAACTTTTGTCACGTCTTCTAATGCACATTCTATCTTTTCTCCATTATCACGACGAACTAATACACATTTACCAGCTTCAATATCCTTTGGTCCTAATTCTACACGAAGTGGAATACCACGCATTTCCTGCTCGGAGAACTTCCATCCCGGACTCTTATCTGTTTCATCTGTTTTTACACGAACGCCTGCTTTCGCTAATGCTTCTTTTACTTCTGCTGCCTTTTCTAAAACGCCCTCTTTGTGCTGCTGAATCGGAATTACCATGACCTGTACCGGTGCAATTCTCGGTGGTAATACCAGTCCGGAATCATCTCCGTGTACCATGATAATTGCTCCAATCAGACGTGTTGTCATTCCCCAAGAGGTCTGGTGTACATACTGAAGTTTATTTTCTTTATCGGTATACTGAATACCAAATGCCTTGGCAAATCCATCTCCGAAGTTATGGCTGGTACCAGACTGCAATGCCTTTCCATCATGCATCATTGCTTCAATGGTGTAGGTTGCTTCTGCTCCTGCAAATTTTTCCTTTTCTGTCTTTCTACCACGAATTACCGGTATTGCCAATACTTCTTCTACGAAGTCTGCATAGAGATTTAACATCTGAAGGGTTCTTGCCTTAGATTCTTCTGCGGTTGCGTGTGCAGTATGTCCTTCCTGCCATAAAAATTCTCTGGAACGAAGGAATGGTCTTGTTTCTTTTTCCCAACGCACAACAGAACACCACTGATTATAGCATTTTGGCAAATCACGGTAAGACTGAACTTCATTTGCATAAAAATCACAGAATAAGGTTTCTGAAGTAGGTCTTACGCAAAGCTTCTCTGGTAATTCATTTAATCCTCCCTGAGTTACCCATGCTACTTCCGGTGCAAATCCTTCTACATGGTCTTTTTCTTTCTGTAATAAGCTCTCTGGTATAAATAATGGCATATATACATTTTCTACACCAGTTTCTTTGAATCTCTTATCCAGCTCTTTCTGAATATTTTCCCAGATTGCATATCCTGCCGGTTTAATAATCATACAGCCCTTTACACTGGAATATGCAATTAATTCTGCCTTTTTTACTACATCGGTATACCACTGTGCAAAGTCAGTATCCATGGATGTAATGGCTTCTACTAATTTTTTGTCCTTTGCCATTTTCTTTCTCCTTTTTCTTTCTATTTTCTGTTATCTGCAAACTATGAGAAACACGCTTTGCGAGTTTCTCAAGTTATCGCGGTATCTGCATTCCATTTCGGTCGGTGCTGAACAAGTGCCACTGGCACTTAGCACCCTCAAATGCTTGTGCAAGCACAGCATTTTCATCGCTACTCGCGTAAACAAGAAACGCCGAAACTCCAATCCCTATAAGGGACCGGAATTCCGGCGGTACCACCCTGATTAAGTAATCTTTGTATTACTTCTCTCTTCCTCTTTATCGCAGAGATACGGCATATTTTCATATGCAGCTCCAAGGCAGGTTCCAAATATTCCCATGAAGAATCTTCCACCACTGATTCTCTCTCTGTTCATGTTCCAATCTGTACTATTCCTCTTCTTTGCCTCTATCATAATTCAGTAATTGCTATTCTATTCCAATTTTCTTTTCTTGTCAAGAACCTATCCCAAAGAACGAAATGCATCTTCATAATACGCATGTATCTTTCTTGTTGTTCTTGTTTTCGCATAACAGTTTTCTCCCATATATACACAGGCACGTCCACTCTCTTTTGCTCTATAAAGAGCCTCATCCGCCTGTTCCTGCATTTCAAAAAAGCTGCCGCTTTTTCTGGCACATCCCCATGCAACTCCTACACTTATAGATACGATAGGCAAAAAATTATTATCTGCTTGTTGTATACACAGTTTTTCTACATTTTCTTTTAACTTAATTGCCCAGTTTAATGCCTGTGCCTTATCCGCATCAGGAATACAAATAACAAATTCTTCTCCGCCTACTCTAGCCGCAAGTTCGGATTTTTTCTTCGTCATATTGTGAATCTCTCCTGCTACTTTACGAATACAATTATCTCCCTCTAAATGACCGAAACAATCATTATATTTCTTAAAATTGTCGATATCAATCATAATAACTGCCACTTTTTTGTTGGAACGCATACAAAGATTCCACATACGTTCTATTCTGCGCTCTAATCCTCGTCGATTAAATAATTTTGTCATAGGGTCTGTCTCCGACAAGGTCTTAGCCGTATCAATGGCTTCTGCATCCTCTGCACGCCGCAAGAAATTGTAATACCCCTGTCTTGATATAACTCCACATAACAATTGATTCGCCACCAAATAAATAATTGTCTGTATCCCCAATCTTTGACATACAACTAAAACCACCAGTGCCACAATCTGCACTGCAAGACTGGCTAAAAATTCTCTGCTGTTATATAGCGGACCAATCGCAAGCACTGCTGTCATAATCCAATATACCACCAGCTTATAAAAGGTATCTCCAGCCGCCAAAGCTCCTACAATCAACGCCGTTTCAAATATTAACCAAAAGCAGGAGACTTCTAACTGTATGTTCCATCTTTTTCCGCCGGAAAGCCATCGGTATGCCCGCCAACCAAAAACAACTGCATACACCTCTTCTAATACCAGTAAAATCCAAACAATTCTGGCATTTACGATTTTGTCATTATTGATTTTCAAAAGAACAGCACATAGAACAAATAGTATACAAAAGCAGACCGATGCAAATAACATCCGTCTCACATTTTCTCTTAGTACCCGTCTTCCATACATGGAGTGAGGTTTTCTTTTCCTCTTTTGTTCTTCCACGTCTTCACCATACCCTTATATAACAAATTTACCACAAATTTATTCTCATTATAGCAACTTTTCGTCAAAGTTACAATCATAAATTTCCCTTATCAGCACATAAGAAAATGGCCCTAGTAAAAATCCCCAAATTCCGTATACGTTTAGTCCGATATAAATACTTATAATTACTACAAGAGGATGCATCCCCAGCTTGTCTCCTATGATTTTAGGTTCTAATATCTCACGCAAAAAACTACATACAGTATAGATTACGGCATAAATGACAGCAAGGGCATATTTTCCCTGCACAATTTCAATCAATGCCCAAGGAACAAGAATCGTGCCTGTTCCAAGAAATGGCATAGCATCACACACACCGATTCCGCACCCTACCAACAACGCATAGTGATTTCCGGATAAATACAGCCCCACAACACATATTATGGTAACAAGTATCATAATAATAAGCTGTGCTTTCATATATGCCCCACCTGCTTTGTAAGTACGTCTCCCCACCTGAAGGATTCCTTTTCCAATGGGATGTTTATTTAACCCCTCCTTTATTTTTTCATAATCCCGCAATATCAAAATGGTGCTGATTACTATTACAAAGCAAATCCCACATAGTACAAGCAGATTTTTAGCATAGGTAAATGTTCCGTCCAGCAAAGATGGTAAAAACCTCTCTTCTATCTGACTTTGAATCTTCGGAATATACCCCCCAATCCCCGCCTTTACTTCTTTTGCCTGAATACCGGTAATATTTTCTACTTGTCTGCAGCATTGATTCCAAATGATTCCCATTTGCTTTTCACAATCTCCCATATTAGAAATCACATGTTGTACCTGTTCCCAAAGATTTTTCAAAAAAATCGCCAGTATCCCCAGCAATACAATACTAAAAACCCCTACTACTATCACTGCAATGATACTTCGTTTTACTTTTATTCTTTTATTTAATTTTTCCACTAACGGACTTAACCATTTTGCCAGCAAAAAAGCAATAAAAAACGGAATCACCAATGACAGCAACCAGCGAATACACGCATATACTACAATGGCAATTCCTACTATTTTGCCTATCCTGCACACACTATCTTTCATTTCACGTTTCATGTGCTTAGTATGTACAATCTAGAAATTTTTATACTTTTCAAAAAGTGTTCCCTGTGGTTTTACTTCAAATTCCATTTCTTTCCCTGTCAACGGATGCACAAACGAGGTTTTCACCGAACACAGTCCAATTGGCTGGTATCCTGTCTGACACCTTGGATTGTACTTTTTATCTCCTACCAGTGGATGCCCTGCATATGCCATTTGTACTCGGATTTGATGATGTCTTCCTGTCTCTAAAAAAACCTTTATCAGTGATTCTTCCTCTGTTTCCTCCACTACTTCATAAGAAAGTCTGGCTTTCTTCGCCCCCTTTGTGCCTTCTGCCACCACTTTAGAAGTATTGGTTTTCCCATCTCGCATCAGAAAATTTTCTAAACTTCCGGTCTTTTCTTGCACTTTTCCATCTACCACTGCAAGATACTGCTTGTCCATCTGCCTTTTTTGTACCTGACTGCTTAAATTCGCCGCAGCATCTTTTGTTCTGGCAAATACCATAACACCCTCTACGGGCTGGTCTAAACGGTGTACTAAAAACACTTCCGTATGTTCCTTTTTTCTTGCAAAATAATTGCGTAACAGGCTCACCATATCCTGCTGTCCTGCCCTCGGAGACTGTACTGCAACCCCCGGCAATTTGTGGCATACCACAATCACTTCGTCTTCATAAATAATCTGCAACTGTTCTTTCATATTTTCTACACCTGATTATACCTTAAAGCGATAGCCTACACCCCAAATAGTTTCAATATACTGAGGCTTTGCGGTATTATATTCAATCTTTTCACGAATTTTTTTAATATGCACCGTAACGGTTGCGATATCCCCTACGGACTCTAATGCCCAGATTTTACTAAACAATTCTTCCTTGGTGAACACTCTGTTGGGATGTTGTGCTAAAAATGCTAATAAGTCAAACTCCTTGGTGGTAAACTGCTTTTCTTCTTCGTTGACCCATACTCTTCTTGCGGTCTTATCAATCTTCAGCCCACGAATTTCAATAATGTCATTATCCTGTACATTGCTGTTAATGAGTCTCTCATAACGGGAAAGATGCGCCTTTACTCTGGCTACTAATTCACTTGGAGAAAATGGTTTGGTTATATAGTCATCTGCTCCTAGTCCAAGTCCACGAATTTTATCAATATCATCTTTTTTCGCAGATACCATAAGAATCGGTGTATTTTTTGCCTCACGGATTCTCTTGCAAATTTCAAATCCATCTACCCCCGGCAGCATTAAATCTAAAATATACATATCAAATTCTTCACTTAATGCTCTTGCCAGTCCTTTATTTCCATCATTTTCAATTTCAACGGTAAAACCACTTAATTCCAGATAATCCTTTTCCAAATCTGCAATTGCCACTTCGTCTTCAATAATTAATACTTTACTCAATTTATGACCTCCTGATATTTCCTTATTACGAAATACATAATTGTTCCGGTTCCTTCTTTACTGTTTGCCCATATTTTTCCACCATGGTCTTCAATAATCTTTCGTACAATGGATAGTCCTATTCCACTGCCTCCGGTTGCTGAATTACGAGAAGCATCTGTACGATAAAAGCGGTCAAATATATATGGCAAATCTTTTGCCGCAATTCCCTTACCATTATCTTCCAGTTCCACCTGAATAAAATCTCCTACGTCACGGACACGGATATTGATAAACCCCTGTTCCTTTCCCAGATATTTTACCGAATTGCTAACAATATTGTTAATCACTCTTCGTAACTGTTCCGGATCTGCAATAATCTGAATATCTGCATCCACATAATTGATATAGGTCAGTTTGATATTTTTCGCCTCTAACTCAATGCCCACTTCTTCTGCACAGTCATTGAAATAATCTGCCACATTAATTCGCTTAAAATTATAAGGAATTCGATTGGCATCTATCTTAGAATAAAGAGTCAGCTCATTAATCAAGGTATCCATTTCATTTGCTTTATTGTAAATGGTACGAATATACTTGTCCCGCTTCTCCGGTGTATCTGCCACACCATCCATAATTCCCTCTACATATCCTTTAATGGCAGTAATCGGCGTTTTTAAATCATGAGAAATATTACTGATTAACACCTTATTTTCTTTTTCACTGGCAATTTTTTCTTCTGCAGACTCTTTCAAACGCAAACGCATCTCCTCAAAGTTCTGACACAATTCGCCTATTTCATCCTTTCCATCTGTTTCCAGTGTAAAGTCCAGATTACCCGCCTTGATATTTTTTGCTGCCCCTTGCAGCTTGTGAATCGGGTTAATAATTCCCCGATAAATCCATATAGTCAACATTCCTGCCGTAAATATCAAAATCAAAACAACGGATACCGCTATATCAATCATCATTTTCTTTACTTCCGGCACAATCCGTTTCATACTGGTAACAATAAATATCGTTCCTTCACTATTGTCGGGATAAGTGAAATCTATCTGTTTTAAAATGACCTGAGCTTCTCCCTCTACATAAATCCCAGAGCCGCCCTCTGCTGATTCTTTGGCATATTCCGGCAGGTTGTCGGATACATCGGCATTTACACTTCCACCATATATAAGGTTATCGTCTTTTCGTATAATTAAATATGAATACTTTCCTGCAAGTTCTTCATTTATCTCGTCTAAATAGTCCTGATTCTCCAGCTTTTCCGGTTCTTCCTTTGCAACCTTTTGCAAAGCTTCGTAATCATCTTTTGTAAAATGACTTAGTACCTTAATGGAATTTGTCAGATAATCATAGGCACTTCCGTCCATGTTGTATGCCTGTCTGATTGCCCGCATTTGAAACTGTCCAAATCCCCACATGGCGGCTCCCGCCAACATTACCGGTACAAATATGATAATGCAGAAAGAGATTATCAATCTAGTTCTGAGTTTCATAACAAATCCTTTCTTTCCATGTTATATTTATATTTATTATATCAGTGTTCCCTGTAAAATCCTATGGAAATTTTCTAAACTT
>CAYTDI010000067.1:0-7623 GCA_964436595.1 uncultured Eubacterium sp. | reverse complement strand
CCATATTATCTCTATCGACAGAAAAATATGGCTGGAAATTTTGAAAATGTAGGATATGCTAAGCCTGAAAAGGCAGGAATTTATAATATCTTGATTATGGAGGAAAAACAGTCTATAATGGCACTTGGTGCAGGTGCATCCACAAAATACGTGTTTGACCATGGAAAACGGATTGAACGAGTGGAAAACGTAAAAGATATCAAGAATTATTTAGAGCGTATCGATGAAATGATAGAAAGAAAACGTGAAAGTTTTGCATTATATATGAAGTAATGCGAAAGTAAAAGCGTATATGAAAAAGTAATACATGAAATGAAGAAGTGGAGGAAAAGTTATGGCATTAGCAAAAAAGCCGGTAAACGGAATGAAGGATATTTTACCGGAGGAAATGCAGATAAGAGATTATGTAATGAGCGTAATCAAAGAAACATATCGTAGTTTCGGTTTTACACAGATTGAAACACCTTGTATGGAAAATATTGCAAATTTAAGCAGTAAGCAGGGTGGAGAAAACGAAAAACTTATTTTTAAAGTATTAAAAAGAGGAGAAAAGTTAAACTTAGAGACTGCAAAGGAAGAAGCAGATGTGGTAGATTTCGGAATGCGTTATGATTTAACACTTCCATTGTCAAGATTTTATTCTAATAATGCCAATAATTTACCGTCTCCTTTTAAAGCATTGCAGATGGGAAATGTGTGGCGTGCAGACCGTCCGCAGAGAGGTCGTTATCGTCAGTTCATGCAGTGTGATATTGATATTTTGGGCGAACCAAGTAATTTAGCAGAAATTGAATTGATTCTTGCAACCACAACAACACTTGGAAAGTTGGGCTTCAAAAATTTCCAAATTCGTATCAATGAAAGAAGAATTCTGAAAGCAATGGCATCTTATAGCGGATTTTCAGAAGAATCTTTGGATACCGTATTTATCATTTTGGATAAAATGGATAAGATTGGAATCGAAGGTGTGGCAGAGGAATTGGAAAAAGAGGGATTTGCCAAAGAATCTATTGATAAATACCTTAACTTGTTTAAAGGTGTGGAAAATGCAGAGGATGGAATTGCATATTTGGCAAAAGAATTAGATGGTTTCTTAGAGCCGGAAGTAGAACAGAATTTACAGGAAATTGTAACAAGTGTAACTGCGACAAAGACTGCTGATTTTGAATTAGTATTTGACCCTACTTTGGTTCGTGGAATGTCCTATTATACAGGAACAATTTTTGAGATTGCTATGCCTGAGTTCGGCGGAAGCTGTGGTGGCGGTGGTCGTTATGACAAGATGATTGGAAACTTTACCGGTAAGGATGTTCCTGCCTGTGGATTTTCCATTGGATTTGAGCGAATTGTATTACTGCTTTTAGAAAGTGGTTTTCAGATTCCGGGACAGGCACAGAAAAAGGCTTACTTAATTGAAAAGGGATATCCGGGAGAAAAGCTTTGTGATGTAATCGGACAGGCACAGGAAGAACGTAAGAATGGTGTACAGGTATTAGTGGTGCGCATGAATAAGAATAAGAAGTTCCAAAAAGAACAGCTTGCCAAAGAAGGCTATACAGAATTTGTGGAATTTTTTAAATAAAAGAAAAATTATGGTGTCAGTTTAGGTTAGCTATAAGCTGCATAGGTTGACACTATTTTTTATATCATAGGAAATACAGTGTTGTGTTAAAGTGTGAAAGTGCATGAATTTCTTATGATATAAAAATGCTCCGCTAAGGATGTGCAGCACACTTTTGTTCTTTTCTAGGAAAGACTTTGCGGTGTTAATGTGCGAAGCATACTTTTACTCTATGAGCAGGAAATGATAAATATTAGAAAGGGGTAGTGATATGAGTAGAATTATCGGCATTGATTTAGGAACAACAAATAGTCTGGCAGCAGTATGGGAGGATGGACATGCGCAACTAATCCCTAATTCTTTTGGTGAGTATTTGACACCAAGTATTGTAAGTATGGACTCAGATGGAACTTTTTATGTGGGAAAGGTTGCAAAGGAAAGAATGGTGACTCATCCACAGGATACTGCTTCAGTATTTAAGCGTTTTATGGGAACAAGCAAGCGTTATAAACTGGCAGGAAAGGAATATCGCCCGGAAGAATTATCTGCGTTAGTATTAAAAAAATTAAAAGAAGATGCAGAGACATATCTTGGTGAGCCCGTAGAAGAGGCTGTTATTAGTGTGCCTGCATATTTTAATGATATGGCGAGAAACGCTACTAAAAATGCAGGAGAGTTAGCCGGATTTAAGGTAGACCGTATTATCAATGAACCGTCTGCAGCAGCATTAGCGTGTCAAAAGCAGGAACAGGAAGAAGATGCTCTTATGCTGGTCTTTGATTTTGGCGGAGGAACATTGGATGTTTCTTTGGTAGATTGTTTTGATAATGTAATAGAAATATTGGCAGTGAGCGGTGACAATCATTTGGGAGGCAGTGATTTTGATTTTGTAATCGCAAAGGCATACTGTGAAGAAAAACATTTGAATTGGGAAACATTGGATGGAGAGAAACAGGCAGTTATATTAGAAAGTGCTGTTCATGCTAAGATTGCATTAACAGAGCAGGAAAATTGTCATATGCTTGTAAATATGGAAGGTATCAAGGGCAGTATGGAATTATCCAGAAAGAAATTGATACAGATTTCAGAAGAACTGTTTTACCGAATGTCAGAACCGATACAGCGTGTATTGATGGATGGGCAAACTACCATAGATGAAGTGCAAAAAATTGTGTTGGTAGGTGGTTCATGTAAAATGCCCATTGTGCAAAAATATATGGAACATTTGATGAAAGGCAAACAGGTACATACCATAAATCCAGATTATATGATTGCAATGGGCGTTGGAACTTATGCAGGAATCAAGGAACGAAATGAAGATGTACGGGATATGCTTTTGACAGATATTTGTCCATTTTCATTAGGAACAGGTGTATATAATCATGGGGATGAAAAAAATCCTTTAAATGAAATTATAATTGAACGAAATACAGCACTTCCGGCAAGCAGGGAAGTAACGCTTTACACGGTATGCGATAATCAGGAAAGAGTAGAAGTTGATGTATGCCAAGGGGAAGAAATGTATGCAAAGAATAATATTTTATTAGGAAAGCTTAAAGTAAAGATTCCGAGAGCACCAAAGGGAAAAGAAAGCATTACGGTACGTTATACATATGACATCAATGGAATCCTTGTGGTAGATGTAAGAGTAAATTCCACCGGAGAGAAAAAACAGCTTGTTATTTTAAGTAAAGAAAATAATATTTCAAGTGGAGAACTTCAAAGTCGAATGAAGGAATTGGAAAAATTAAAGATACATCCAAGAGATAAGGAAGAAAATCAACTGTTACTTGCAAGAGGAGAAAAACTCTATACTGAAACGGTAGCACATATGAGGGAGGATATTGAGGGTAAAATGAAATATTTTTCTTTTTTGTTGGGAAAACAGGATGAAATTCAAATTCAACGTTGGGCAAAACAGTTGACAGTGTATTTAGATGGTATAGAACGATATCTGCAATCTGTTCAGGAACCATGGGAAAAAGTAAATGATTTTGCGCAATGGTATGAGGAAAATAGTACAGAGACTACGCAGGAAGAAAAAGAAATATGGCAAGGATATGAGGATTGGAAAGGAACTTATTATACAAGCTAAGGGGGTAAATAAGTGGGAAGAATAGAAAATATTTTTGAAATTTTAGGGATTGAGCCAACAAAAGAGACAAGGGTAATTAAAAAAGCATATGCAGCTAAGGTAAAAAATTGTCATCCGGAAGAAGAACCGGAACGGTGGAAGCAGTTACATGATGCGTATGAGCAGGCAATTAAGTATGCAAAAGGGAATGGAATTTATGACTATTATTCATTTCCGGTGGAAACAGTGTCTCAGACATATGTGAAAACTTCAGAATCACAAGAGTATGCCAAAGAAAATGAGAACAAAGAAGATGAGTTAAAACAGATTTTTGGAGAATTAGAGGCGCAGGGCAGCCAGAGAAAAGAACAGTTAAAATTAGCATATGAAGAAGAATTGGATAAATTGGTGAGATGTCCTAGAAGAAAAGCGTTTTCTCAGTGGAAGAAGTTTTTAGAGAGTTCGGATTTTGTACATTACTGTCAAATAGAAGAATTTTGGAATGTATTTTTGAATGCATTAATAAAGGCAGAAATGAACAAAAAAACAATTCATTATATCGTAAAACAAATGGAGCCATTGGAAGAACAGCTGGCGAGTGCCATGAAACTGGATAAGGCATCTAAAGTGCGAAGAGCAAAAGCAATTTGTAAGGATAAGGAGCAGTACCTAAATATTGCCGGAAGAAAAATAAATAGAGGATATTTGGCAGTTGTTTTTGTAATTGTTGTGTTAGCGATTTGTATTGTCAGACATATCAGTGGAATGACAATAATGCTATCTGAGGAAATTGCAGCAAATTTGAATGAAAAATATGGAAAAGATATTTATTCAGAGAGAGATTTTGAAATAGAAAAATTGGAAATCAGCGATCTCTATGGATACCAAGGAGAACTTAAGATTTATAAGGCAGAATTGAAAAAAGATGCTAGTAAAGTAGTATATTATTTGAGTTATAAAAAAGCATCTGAGCAATCGGTATTACAGCTTGATAATTTTCAACAGGAAGAGATTACAGCAGGATTACAGCAGGAATTGGTGAATACATTAGGAACAGAGAAAGGGATGGCTTTTTTATCTGCATCAGAGCCCAAGTATTTTACGCAAAGATTTAATGAAAAAGAAAGTGTTTATAGTACAAAATATAACGGAGATATAAAAACATTCTTTAGTCAGGAAAAATCAGTAAGGGAAGCGTGGATACAAATGGATGAGCATGCTTCGTATAGAATGTTGGAGCAACAAGTAGATGAACACATTAACGGAAGATGTGCCTTTTGGTTTCCGGATAAAGGAGTGGCAGATATAAAGCAGCGCTTAGAAAATCCGCAGAATAGTTATGGGGAAGAATTCTATGAGGCTGTTAAAAGCATGGAGGAGGTTTATGACATAAAGATTCTGGCAACAGCATTACCGCAAAGCTATTATGAAAGTATGGAACAGGCAGTAGTGGAAAATGAGCATCTGGAAAGAGTATATTTAACCAGAACGGAATGTCAAGCCGAGGATGAAGCACCGAGAAATATGCCTTTTGTTACTACCTGGTATATGTCAAAAGACTTTGATGCTACTGAGGTAATAGAACAACAGCAGAATATGTATCAGCATATGACAGATATACAGAATGAAACATTGCAAGAGGAATCAGAGGAAGCAGAAACAAGTGAATTGCACAGTATAGAAGTGAAAACATTAGAAGAGGGAATCTATTTATTAGATACAACAGATGACGTAAAAACACCAATTTGCGGGAGCGTGGAGCATATCGGAAATAAAATTTCTATCACTTGTTGTAGTATGAACTCTCAGAGATATATGTTAATCCTTGATATGGAAAAGTTGGGAATAGAAGAAGATAATTATTATGTAATAGAAGAATCTGATGAAAACGAAGCGGATATATATCGAGAATATCCATATACTGCCATAAGTGAGGAGTATAATGCTGTATGGAAAGGAGAAGGATTGTTGTTTATTCCATGTACACAAAGTACAAATGCCAATAAAACTTCTACTTATACTATTGTGCTAGAACCGTATACGAATAAATTTTGACGGAATGGAATGTGTGTGGTAAAATGAATAATTAAGTGAAAAAATAAAAGCTAGAGTGATTATAGGAGGAATTTGTCATGGCAGAATCCATGAAAGGGTTGCATAGAACCCACAGATGTACGGAAGTATCCAATGCAAATATCGGTGAAAAAGTAACCGTTATGGGATGGGTACAGAAAAGAAGAAACTTAGGAAGTCTGATTTTTATAGATTTAAGAGACCGTTCCGGAATTTTACAGTTGGTATTTGACGAACCAAAAGTAGGAAGCGAAGGATTTGCAAAGGCAGAAACATTAAGAAGCGAATTTGTAATTGCAGTAACCGGTACCGTACAAAAGAGAGCCGCTGCTGTCAATGAGAACTTAAAAACAGGTGATATTGAAGTGATTGCAGAGGATATTCGTGTATTATCCGAGTCTGAGACTCCTCCTTTCCCAATCGAAGAAAATTCTCAAACCAAGGAAGATTTAAGATTACGTTATCGTTATTTGGACTTAAGAAGACCGGATATTCAGAAGAATATTATGATGAAGAGTAAGGTGTCCATGTTACTTCGTAAGTTTATGGAAAAAGAAGGATTTTTAGAGATTGAAACACCTATGCTGACAAAATCTACACCAGAAGGTGCAAGAGACTATTTAGTACCAAGCCGTGTACATCCGGGAAGTTTTTATGCATTACCACAGTCACCACAGTTGTTTAAGCAGTTGTTAATGTGCTCTGGTTATGACCGTTACTTCCAGATAGCAAGATGTTTCCGTGATGAGGACTTAAGAGCAGACCGTCAGCCGGAATTTACACAGGCAGATATGGAGCTTTCCTTTGTAGATGTAGATGATGTAATTGAAGTAAATGAACGTTTATTGCAATATGTATTTAAAGAAGCAATCGGAATTGATGTGCAGCTTCCAATTCAGAGAATGACTTGGCAGGAGGCAATGGATCGCTTTGGTTCTGATAAGCCGGATACACGTTTTGGTATGGAATTAGTAAATGTATCAGATGTAGTAAAAGGATGCGGATTTGGTGTATTTACCGGAGCGTTAGAAAACGGTGGTTCTGTTCGTGGTATCAATGCCAAAGGACAGGGAGCAATGCCTCGTAAGAAAATTGACAAGCTGGTAGAGTTTGCCAAAGGTTATGGAGCAAAAGGCTTAGCATACCTTGCAGTAAATGAAGATGGAACATATAAGTCATCTTTTGCAAAATTCATGACAGAAGAGGAATTAAAAGCATTAGTAGAAAAAATGGCAGGTGAACCGGGAGATTTACTGTTGTTTGCAGCGGATAAAAATAAAGTAGTATGGGATGTATTAGGAGCTCTTCGTTTGGAGCTTGGTCGTGAACTTGGCTTAATGGATAAGAATAAGTATAACTTCTTGTGGGTAACAGAATTCCCATTATTAGAGTGGTCTGACGAAGAAAATCGTTTTATGGCAATGCATCATCCATTTACCATGCCAATGGAAGAGGATTGGGATAAGATTGACTCTGATCCGGGTGCAGTTCGTGCTAAGGCATACGATATCGTACTAAATGGTACAGAAATGGGTGGAGGCTCTGTCCGTATTCATCAGGATGATATTCAGGAAAAAATGTTAGAGGTACTTGGATTTACAAAGGAACGTGCCCATGAACAGTTTGGTTTCTTATTAGACGCATTTAAATACGGTGTACCACCTCACGCAGGACTTGCATATGGTTTAGACCGTATGGTAATGTTGATGCTGCAGTGCGATTCTATTCGTGATGTAATTGCATTCCCGAAAGTAAAGGATGCATCTTGTCTGATGACAGAAGCACCAAATGTAGTAGATGAAAAGCAGTTAGAGGAACTGTGTATTAAAGTAGATGTGCCAGAAGAAGAGGCAGAATAAGGGCTCTTTGTCAAGAGTTGGGGTAAAACCCTTATGAGAGGAAACGAAAGTTTCCT
>CAYTDI010000066.1:0-7848 GCA_964436595.1 uncultured Eubacterium sp. | reverse complement strand
GGGAATTGTAAATGGAAATGATGCATTTCTTTATGGAGAAAAAATAAAAGCATATTTCTTGCGGGGAGCAAGGCATTTACCTATTTTAAGCGAATATCCCAATCCTGAAATTGGCTGGGGCGTGTTATGTGTAAGAGATAGTCTGCCGGAATAAAAATATTGCAAAATATTGTATATGTATTAAGAAATAAATTGCATTTCTTCACAATTTGTTATATTCTAAAGAAAACGAGCATGTAACAATTAAGGAGAAAGTTTCGTGAAGAAAGCAATTTATATTTTATACGCTGTTTGCGTGTTGATGGTTGTTTCGTTCTTTTTATATTTATGTGTAGATTCTCGAAATGAAGTTTTTAATACAAGGGAAGAAGCTGAGTGTCAGTATTTAGCTAAGTATAAGAAAACAGATGTGCACGAAAGTAAAGGTACAAAAACTCCGTTAGGGGTAAAAACGGAGTATGTAATGAAACAGCATGATATACCGCAAGGTGGAGAAAGCCTGATGTTTTATACGCTTCATCAAAATGTAGAAGTGTATATTGATGAGGAATTAGTATATCAAATGAAACCGGCAGAAAATAATACAGTTGGACAGACACCCGGTAATACATGGAATATCATTCCCATTTATGAGAAAGATAGTGGAAAAGAGATAAAAGTGGTGTTGATTCCGGTGTATGAAAGTTCCATAGATATTATTCCGGATTTCTATTTTGGATCAGAAATCAATATTTGGTTACAAATTGTACATAAAAATTTGTTACCATTTTGTTTGAGTTTGATGGCAATTATTTTGGGTATTATATTTATGATATTTGTGGTATGCAATTATCGAAATCCCAAAGTGGATAAAAGTCTTATGATGATGGGAATGTTTTCGGTTAATATAGGACTTTGGAAAATGACGGATATTGACGGAATTTCATTGATATTTCCACATTCCATTGCAAGATCGAATGTACCGTTTTTAGCATTGTTATTAGTTGTAATACCATTTGTTCTTTATGTTAAAAATTTATTCGCAAAAGAGAGTAAGATATGGTATCTGCCATGTATTGCAAGTATTGTGGTTATTATAGTGTCTATTATTCTACAATTATATAACATTCAGGATTTGCGCCAGACTTTGTGGATGAATCATTTAGTTATGGGAATGGTTTTGGTGATAGGGGTCATTATGGTGATACGAGAGTTGTATCGGGTAGGCTGGAACAACAGATTAAAAATGATGCTCATATGTTTAGGTGCATGTTTCATTGGGTTGGTTGCAGATATATTTATTTACTATATTTCCCATGGAGCATCTATGACAGTGATGGCAATGTTGGGATTCTTAATCTACATTGTAGTATTAGGCGTACAATCCGTACGAGAAGCCAAAAGTCTGATAAACATTGGAATACAGGCAAAACATTTTGAAAAAATGGCATATCACGACCAATTAACCGGTTTATATAATCGAGCAGCTTATGCAGATTATACAGGACAGAAAAATTTGAAACTAAATGGAAAAATTTTAGTAATGTGCGATTTGAACAATTTGAAGCAATGTAATGATACTTTGGGACATGAAAAAGGAGATATTTATATTTCAAGTAGTGCCGGACTTTTACAAGAAGTATTTGGAAAAACAGGAAGATGTTATCGCATGGGAGGGGATGAATTTTGTGTACTGTTAAATGAAATATCCATAAAAAGATGCGAGCGGTTAATAGAAGAACTAAAGAGAAGAACACGAGAGTGGAACAGAAATAGTGCAGAAAAATTTGAACTTCAGATTGCTTGTGGGTACGCAGCATATGATAAGAAGGAAGATTATGATTTGGGTGATACATTGCGAAGAGCAGACCGTATGATGTATCGTGAAAAGTTAATGATGAAACAGGAGGGCAAATAAAATGAAAACATTTCAGTACAAAATTAAAGAAGAGGTAGGAATTCATGCAAGACCGGCAGGAAGATTAACAAGAGCTGCAAAAGAGTGTGGCTGTAACGTGATGGTTTCCTTTGGCGGAAAAAATGCAGATGCAGCAAATTTAAGTGAGATTATGAGTTTAGGGGTAGGATGTTTTGATGAAGTGACTGTAATGGTAGAAGGAGAAAACGAAGAAAAAGCAGTGGTTCAGATGGAAACATTTTTCAAAGAAAATTTGTAGAAAGAAGAAAAAATTGCTAGACAAGAAAAGGAATTAATGCTATTCTATATACATAGTATGTTACTGGAACGGCAGGCATTAGCTATACATAAATAATGGGATATTTATGTGTGTTAATGCCTTTTTTTAATATGAATTTGCATATAGAACTAAGAAAAGAAGTTCTTCATGGGTTATAAATTAGGGAAAGGCTGGATAAGATACAAAGTATCCCCCTAATAAATAAAAAGGAGTGAGTAACAAATGAAAGACAAGATTTTTGGTGTTCTTCAACGTGTAGGAAGATCCTTTATGCTTCCTATTGCAATTCTGCCGGTGGCAGGACTTTTACTTGGTGTTGGTGGATCGTTTACCAATGAAACCATGTTGGAAACTTACGGTTTATTAAAGGCTATGGGACCAGGAACGATTCCATATATGATTTTTACCGTAATGAGTGATGCAGGTAATATTATATTTGCAAACCTACCGATTTTATTTGCTATGGGAGTAGCAATCGGTATGGCAAAGAAAGAAAAAGAAGTAGCAGCGTTGGCAGCAGTAATTGCATTCTTTATTATGCATGCATCTATTAGTGCAATGATAACTATTAATGGCGGAGCAGATGCCATGTTGAATGGAGCTACCACAGACGTAGTAGGTATTACTTCACTTCAGATGGGTGTATTCGGCGGAATTATTGTAGGACTTGGTGTTGCAGCATTGCACAATCGATTCTATAAAATCGAATTGCCTCAGGTACTGTCATTCTTTGGCGGTACAAGATTTGTGCCGATTATTTCAGCATTAGTTTATGTAGTAGTAGGAATCGCAATGTTCTTTATCTGGCCAGTAGTTCAGCAAGGTATTTACAGTGTAGGTAATGTAGTATTAGCATCTGGTTATGCAGGAACATGGGTATATGGTTTAATGGAACGTGCATTGATTCCATTTGGATTACATCATGTATTCTATTTACCATTCTGGCAGACAGGCGTTGGTGGAACAATGGAAGTAGCCGGACAGATGATTGAAGGAGCACAGAATATCTTCTTCGCACAGTTGGCTGATCCAACAGTAGACCATTTTGCAGTAGAAGCAACCAGATTTATGTCCGGTAAGTTCCCACTTATGATTTTCGGACTTCCGGGAGCAGCACTTGCAATGTACCGTACTGCAAAGCCTGAAAAGAGAAAAGCAGTTTCCGGTTTATTATTATCTGCAGCATTGACTTCTATGTTGACAGGTATTACAGAACCACTTGAATTTACATTCTTATTTGTAGCACCGGTATTATATGTAATTCACTGTGTATTTGCAGGTCTTGCATATATGTTAATGCACGTATTTAACGTAGGAGTAGGAATGACCTTCTCCGGTGGTTTGATTGATATGTTCCTGTTCGGTATTTTACAGGGAAATGAAAAGACCAGTTGGGTATGGATTGTAATTGTAGGAATTGGTTACTTTGTGGTATACTATTTTATGTTCTCTTTCTTAATTAAGAAGTTTAACTTTAAGACACCGGGGCGTGAAGATGGTGAAGATGTAAAACTTTACACTAGAAAAGACGTAGAAGCTAAGAAAAATGGCGAAAAAGGAGCTGTAAATGAGCAGTCTCGTATGATTTGTGCAGGTCTTGGAGGAAAGAAAAATATTTCTGATGTAGATTGTTGTGCAACACGTCTTCGTTGTACCGTATTTAATTCTGAAAAAGTAAACGAAGCCTTGCTTAAGGCAACAGGAGCTTCCGGAGTAATACGAAAAGGACTGGGCGTACAGATTATATATGGACCAAAGGTTACTGTGATTAAGTCTGATTTAGAAGATTATTTAGAAACAGCACCAGAGGAAGAAAACATAGAAGCATTTACTTCTAGTGAAGAAAAGAAAAGTCAGAATTCTATAAAAGAAGGAAAAGTAGTAAAGACAGTTATGATTGGCAGTCCGTTTGATGGAAATGCAGCAGAATTAGAAACTGCTCCGGACGAAGGATTTGCAGAAAAAATGATGGGAGACGGTGCAGTAGTAGAGCCAACGGAAGATATTGTAAAAGCTCCTGTTGATGCTACCGTAAGTTTTGTTTTCCCAACAAAACATGCTATTGGATTGGAAACAGAAGATGGCATGGAAATGCTTCTTCATGTTGGAATTGATACCGTAAAGTTAAATGGAGAAGGATTTGAAGTATTAGTAGAAGAAGGGGCAAAGGTAAAAAAAGGTGATGCATTAATGAAGATTGATTTAGCATATATTAAGAGTCATGCCCCATCTTTAGTATCACCGATTTTATGCACAGATTTATCAGACAACCAAAAGGTTCGTATGGTAAAGACAGGAACAATAAAAGCAGGCGAAGATTTATTTGCAGTAGATATTTATGAGTAAATCATAGGGGAAGGAAAGAGTATGTATCGTGTTACCAAGGCATTAAATCATAATGCAGTATTAGCAGTAAGAGAAAATAGTACGAGAGAATATCTTCTTTTGGGAAAAGGAATCGGATTTGGAAAAAAAGTGTCCGAGCAGATAGAACCGGGAGAGGATGTTAGAATCTATTCTCTTCAGTCAGATTCAGAGAGAGGAAATGCCAGAGCATTGGTACGAGACATCAATCCGGTATATTTAGAAATTTCCAATACCATTTTAAAAAAGGCGGAGGAAGAATTCGGAAAGATAGACAAGAGCATACTCTTCCCTATGGCAGATCATATAGCATTTGCAGTAGAAAGAATACGAAAAGGGGAGCAAATCAGCAACCCCTTGACACAGGATATACAAGTATTATTTTATAAGGAATACAAGATAGCAATGTTAGCGGAAACGCTATTGCAGCAGATGGAAGGGATTTCCATTGATAAGGATGAGATAGGATATATTGCACTGCATGTACACTCTTCTATTTGTGATGAAAAAGTATCCAATGCCATGCAGATTGCGGCAGCAGTGCGTGAGTGTGTAGCCATGATTGAGGAAGAAAAAGGAAGTAAAATTGATATACAGACACTTTCTTATAATCGTTTGATGAATCATATAAAATATATGGCAGCACGAGGGATAACAGGAGAGGAATTGAAACTGGATATGAATGAATATATGGAAAGCCAGTTTCCTAATTCCTTTCGAATTGCGGATGCTGTATGCAGGCATCTTTCCCGTGCATTGCGCATAGAGTTGCCGAAAATTGAAATTGGTTATTTAGCAATGCATATAGAGCGTGTATGTGACAGTGAAATAGAAGCAAGCTAGTGAAATAAAAAACAAGTCAAATAAAAAATTACTAAAAAAACAGAAAGTGAGGAAATAAAAATGAAAACATTTCAGTACAAGATTACAGAAGAAGTAGGAATTCATGCAAGACCGGCAGGACTTTTAGTAAAAGAAGTAAAGGGCTGTGGCTCTAAAGTTACTATTTCTTCTAATGGAAAAAGCGCAGATGCAACAAAGCTTATGGCAATTATGAGTTTAGGAGTAAAATGCGGGGATGAAGTTACAGTTACCGTAGAAGGCGAAAACGAAGAAGAAGTAGCTGCGCAGATGGAAAAATTCTTTCAGGAGAATTTATAAGCAGGAGGAAACCAATGGAAACATATAGCGGTAAATCAATTTTTCAAGGAATTGCAATTGGAAAAATATTGTTTTATGAAAAGCAGCAGGCAGAAGTGAAGCGTCATACCATCGAAGATGTGACAACGGAAATGGAGCGCTATGAAAAGGCAAAAGAAACTGCCATTGCACAATTACGAAAGTTGTATGAAAAGGCGTGCAAAGAAGTTGGTGAAGTAAATGCGGCTGTATTTGAAGTACATGAAATGATGTTAGAGGATGAAGATTATAACGATTCTATTCGCAATATGATTGAACAGCAGCAGGTAAATGCAGAATATGCAGTAGCTATGACTGGAGACAATTTTTCTAATATGTTTGCGGAAATGGATGATGAATATTTTAGCGCAAGAGCTGCAGATATCAAGGATATTTCTGACCGAGTAGTATCTGTACTTTGTGGAAATGGCGGAAATATCAATGATTTAGAAGAACCAATCATTTTGGTAGCAGACGATTTAGCTCCAAGTGAAACTGTTCAGATGGATAAGGAAAAATTATTGGCATTTGTAACGGAACAAGGTTCTACCAATTCTCATACAGCTATTTTAGCAAGAACCATGAATATTCCAGCACTGATTGGGGTAAAGATTCAGAAAGAATGGAATGGAAAAATGGCAGTGGTAGATGGTTTTACAGGTACTTTATATGTAGAACCGACACCGGCAGTTTTAGAGGAAATGCAGGAAAAACAGAAAAAACTGTTAGAAGAGCGGGAATTGCTTTTAGAATTGAAGGGAAAAGAAGATATTACAAAAGACGGACGTAAGATAAAGTTGTATGCGAACATTGGAAACGTATCAGACGTAGCCGGTGTACTTAAAAATGATGCAGCAGGTATCGGACTGTTCCGTAGTGAATTTTTGTATTTAGAAAAGGATCATTTTCCAACAGAAGAAGAACAGTTTTTTGCTTATAAAACCGTAGCAGAGCGAATGGCAGGAAAGAAAGTTATTATCCGTACATTGGATATTGGTGCAGATAAGCAGGTTGATTATTTTAATTTAGAAAAAGAAGAGAATCCTGCAATGGGATATCGTGCAATTCGTATTTGCCTGTCACAGCCGGATATTTTTAAAACACAGTTACGAGCATTGCTGCGTGCAGCGAAATATGGAAATATTGCTATTATGTATCCAATGATTATTTCGGTAGCAGAAGTAAAGAAAATTAAAGAAATTGTAGCAGAAGTAAAGGCAGAGTTAGACAAGGAAGGAGTTCCATATGGAGAAGTAGAGCAGGGAATTATGATTGAGACTCCTGCGGCTGCGGTAATGAGTGATGAACTGGCAAAAGAAGTAGACTTTTTCAGCATTGGAACAAATGACCTAACCCAGTATACACTGGCGATAGACCGTCAGAATGCAAAATTGGATTCTTTCTATGATGCACATCATCCGGCAATTTTAAAACTGATACAAACCGTAATTAATAACGGACATGCTCATAATTGTTGGGTTGGAATATGTGGAGAGTTAGGTGCAGACACCGATTTGACAGAAACATTTATCAAAATGGGAATTGATGAGTTATCTGTTTCACCGGGATTTGTACTTCAAATTAGAAAAATTATTCGTCAGACAGATAGTGGAAAATAGAGATAAGAAAAAAGGTCTTTGCAACAGGAAAGTGGCAAAGACCTTTTTGGTATTTTTTTCTGTTAAATAGTTAGAATTGGAAAAAAACAGTAATGCTGAATTTAAATATTTAGGGTTGACAAAATATACCAAGAATACTACAATAATTGAAGTTAGAGTTTAGAGGGATAAGTAAATAAGGGATAGGGGATTTATCAATTTATCATTAAGGATTATCGTTCGATAAGACACTTATTCAGTAAATTATCCAAGTACAAAAGAGAAGTAAAATGTAATAGTGAGAAAGTAATAGCAAAAAATATTGTAAAAAAGAAAGTTAAATAGTAAAAACAAAAGTACTGTAAAAACGGAAGTAGAATAGTAAAAGCCAAAAATACTGTAAAGAAAGTAAAAAAATAATGAAAAGTGACAGTATATTTCTGCACAAGATAAAGCAATAACGTGTAGAGATTTCAAAATATTACATAAAAATCAGAAAGAAGTAATGGACTTCGAAAGGAGAAGCAGAA
>CAYTDI010000065.1:0-9483 GCA_964436595.1 uncultured Eubacterium sp. | reverse complement strand
GGTGACAGGATTCGAACCTGCGACCTCCTGGTCCCAAACCAGGCGCTCTAGCCAAGCTGAGCCACACCCCGAAGGTTTATTTACTTACCGGCATTACCCGTGACGCAAGATATATTATATGCGATAGAAACATAAATGTCAACAACTTTTTTCAACTTTTTTTAATTTTTTTCAATTTTTTTATTCTAGGTACTCAATAGTGAAGTGAGCCTCGCCCTTTTTATCAATTTCTAAAAGGGCATAAGACGGTTTTCTTCCCTCTTGACGTGGGTAAGTTAAACTTCCCGGATTCAATGCAATAACCCCTTTCATGCGTTCTATGAGCGGTCTGTGAGTATGTCCAAACATTACAACATCCATACCTCTGCCTGCTGCATCTCTTATAATATCTTCCACTCCTGAAGCCACATAATAATAATGCCCATGAGTAATTAATACTTTATACTTTCCCAGTTGTAATACTTTTTCTCTTGGCAATGTGGAAAAAAAATCATTATTTCCCGCAACAATCTCTAACGGACATCCTGCCATATCCGCAATCTCATCTTCATAACCTTCTGCATCTCCCAAATGTATCATAAGATCCAGATTTTGTTCTCGTTCCAACACCCGAATCAAATTCTCATGATGCTTATGGGTATCGCTGACAATCAATACCTTCATATACTATTCTACCTCTCTGCAAGCTTTTTTTTCATAGCTCGAAGTGCTTTTCCTCTGTGGCTCAGTTCGTTTTTTACCTCGGCTGGTAATTCTGCCGTAGAACAGTTATATTCATCTATATAAAATATGGGGTCATACCCAAATCCATTACTTCCTGCTTCTTTCCATCCAATATATCCCTCTATTCTTCCCTCCGTTGTAATTACTTCGTTATTTGGAAGCACTGCCGCTATTGCACAAACAAATCTGGCACTTCGCTTTTCTTTTGGAACCCCCTCTAATCTATCAATAATATTCTGATTCTTTATTTTATAAGAAGTTTCTTCCCCCATATAACGTGCAGAATAAATCCCCGGCTCTTTGTTCAAATAATCCACTTCCAAGCCGGAATCATCTGCTAAAACAATTGCTTGCTGTGCCTCTGGCGCTGCTGCAACCGCTTTTGCCTTAATAATCGCATTTTCCTCAAATGTTTTTCCATCTTCTACTATATCTAATGTTATTCCTGCCTCCTTCATGGACAAAATTTCCACATCTTCTCCTGAAAGAATCTCATGTATTTCCCTCATTTTTCCTTGATTCCCAGTTGCAAATACAATCTTTTTCATCTGTAATCCTCCGTCTGTTACCATTCTAATATCCTTCTTGTAATGCGCGCAAAATGGCATTGTAAATTCCCAAAGCTGCCTGTTGCTGATACTCATCAGACCTTAACTTATCAAGCTCCTCCTGATTTGTCATAAAACCTACTTCCACTAATGCTACCGGCACCTGACTGCTTCGAATAATATAAATACTATTTCCTGCCGTCAATCCATTGTTCTTGCTTCCTAACGCCGCTGTTGTCTCTTCCAAACAAATTTCAGCTAAATGCTTACTGCTGAGTCCCTCTTCACTCTTCAATTCGTCATACATAACCTCTGTTCCGTTATATTCCGACATTACACCATCTGCTGTAGAATTATTATGTATACTAATAAAAAGGTCTGCATTTGCCCTATTTGCAAGCTGTGCGCGCTGCTCAAAGGTAGGGTTTTTATCCTCTGTCCTAGTGTAATACACTCCAATATTTTGATTGTTTTGATCCAATAATTCCTTCAGTTTCAGCAAAATTCCAAGATTTAAGTCCTTTTCCTGCACTCCCTGTTTAATAGCTCCCGGTGCTTTTCCTCCATGTCCTGCATCAATAACAACCACCTTGTCATATACTTCCTGCGGTGTTTTGAAATCCAGATATAAAAATCCATCCTGCACCGTACTTTCCACTTCATAGACTGCATCCATGGTAATGTCAATAACACCATTTTCCATATATAATTCATCTATGTGATTACTTTTTCCCAATAATGGATGTTTATCAAAATAATCCTTTTTTGCGCCCTCTATGGTAATGGTAATCAACTGCTTCACATAATCATTTTCTATTTTAACACTTTCTTTATCGGCACCGCTGGGAAGCTCTAAGCGAAGCTGCTGCGGAAAAGTAACTTCTTCTGCAGCATTTGCGGTATCATAATCTAATCTCTCCACACCAGACATCTGTGTCCTTTGCTTTTTTGCACTCACTTGCGGAAATTGACACAGCACAATAATAGCTGCCACCGTGGTCAGTGTGAGTATTATTGTTGAAATTTTTAATATTTTTTCCTGCATCCCACACTGCCTCCTTCTAAGCTTTCTCTACTAACGGTTCACTGTATATGCCTTAAGACATAAATTACACTTCTGATTATCCTCTGTATTTTCCCATTTTGCTCCTCGCAGACTAATATAGCCCTCTCCATCCTTTAAGTCTACGTCTGCGGTAAAATCATCTGCCTCATATTCAATTGCCATTGGTCGCTCTGAACCCGGTGTTGTAATATATAATACAATAGCATATTTTTCTCCCGGTTCTACATCAAAGGCTTTTTCAAAATTAATGGTATAATATCCTGCATTTGAAACCTTTCCACTTGCTGCCAACACTCTGTTTTTCAAAGAATCTTCACTTTGGAAATTCTTTACCACATACAACTCATAAGAAGTTTCTTTTCCTGTCGCATAGAATCCGGCTGCCTTTATGCTTTCTCTGCCTGCTGATGTATATACATTAGCAGCATATAGACTATCCTGACTATATCCAAGCTGACCTACCCAACCGCACAAATCAGATTGATAGATATGGTCATAATTGTCTGTTTCTTCTATTCCGGTATAAACCACATTATGATTTCCGATATTTACATCATAATAAGAAACATAAAATACACCATTGTCACCAAAGCCTTCGCCCCAGCTATTTTGACAAATAAATGCACCGTCTCCTTCTACATCCATCTTAAAATTCTCCTTGGAATAATTATCATCCCATCCGATAATCAAAATCTCGTGATTAGGCTTTTCCGCTCCCATATAACAATATGCATAAGCGTCACTGTTATAATATGGAGAATTAGTCTGAGAACTTTTCAGTGCACTATAAATAGCAGTCTGCACTCCTCCATATTTAAATACAGCTTCTTTAATTTTTTCAAAGTCTTTTCCATCAATCATTTGAATTTCCTGAACATGCTTTACAGCTGTCAGATTATCCGGAGACTTTTCATCCCCATAAGGATCATCTGCTTCATACACAGGTCCCTGCCATGCTGTAAGATATGCCATTCCCATGGTATATTCTCCACCATCTGCCTGTTTTAACACAAAGCTGTTTTTCAAAGACATATGGTCCGGTGCAAACACTTCCTCTTCTTTTGGCAGCAGCTCTGATTCCATAGCAGATAATGCTGCAAATGCCCAACAAGTACCATATCTACCCTGATTTTTAATCTGTGGTGCTCGTCCTTTTTCTCTCAAATCGTACTGTGGTGGCAAAATACTTGTTTCCTCTGCATTATTAACTGCCACTGCCTTATTTTCTTCAATATTCCAATTATAATTAAAATTCAGCTTATTTGCCACTGTTTCCATTGGAACATAATATTCACCATTATGATACGTCATAGAAGAAGAAATTTCTTCCTTTTCATTATTAATAGAAACCTCCGGATTATTTAACTGAAATGTAATTTCATCCGAACGCTTCTCAATCAAAAGCTCTGACTCGTCATATATGTGTGCACTACAATTAAAACTATCTCTTAGAATAGAAGCCGGAACCATAATATTTAGATTCTGATCCATGTAAATTCCATTATTCTGATTGGTTATTTCCTTATTATCTACTAAAACAGATAAGATCTGCTCATTTACACTTTCCGCAATCAACGGATTCCATATGTTTCGCTCTAACTGTGCTCCACGAAACGCCTCCACTTCTTCACTCTTATTGCCTATCCCATTAAACTTAATTATTACTGCTAAAAACAGTATGATTGTCATTACAATATATCTCTTTGAATACCGCACGTTTTCCCTCTTTTATCCCTGTTGCTTATTTCTTTTTGGTGGTTTTGGTCCTAAAAATTGATAAAAATATGTCTTCAACATTCCGTTATAAATCTTACGATTCTTATCCGCCTTTCTTCCTATATAACGTTCTGTATCTGTATAGCTGGTAATCATATAAGCAGACCAGCTGTCTAATCTACGAATTGCCTCGCCTATTTGGGTATACAATTCCGGCAATGCCTCTTTTTCCTCTAATCGCTCTCCATATGGCGGATTTGTAATAATAAATCCATACTTTTTCGGATGACTTAAAGCACTAACCGGTCGTTGTTGAAAATGAATCAGCTTGTCTACACCGGCTCGTTTGGCATTTTCACGGGCTACTTTTATTATCTCTCCATCAATATCGTATCCCTGAATATCTACCTCAATATCCGTATTTACCTGTTCCGCTGCTTCCTCTACGCTATCATACCATAACTGTCTGTCAATCAGATTTGTCCAATTCTCCGCCGTAAAACTTCGATTCATTCCCGGTGCAATTCCTGCTGCCATCATTGCAGCCTCAATCGGAAATGTTCCACTTCCACAGAACGGATCAATTAAAATTCTATCCTCTCTCCACGGTGTAAGCATAATAAGTGCAGCCGCCAATGTTTCTGTAATTGGGGCCTTACCGGTCATGGTTCGATAACCTCGCTTATGCAGAGATTCTCCGGAGGTATCAATCGCAACCGTCACTTCATCCTTCATCAAAAAAAGACGCAACGGATACGATGCTCCCGTCTCCTCAAACCAATTAATATGATACTTCTGTTTTAATCGTTCCACCATTGCCTTTTTTACAATGGATTGTATATCAGATGCGCTGAATAATTTACTTTTTATAGAAGATGCTTTTGCTACCCAAAACTTACCATCCTCTGGTATGTAATTTTCCCATGCAATTGCCTTAACGCCTTCAAAAAGCTCCTCAAATGTCTCTGCATGAAATTGTCCTACCTTTAATAACACTCTTTCTGCCGTGCGCAAAAAAATATTAGCACGGCAGATTGCCTCTTCATCACCTACAAAAGTAACTCTTCCATCTTCTACCTTTGTAATATCATATCCTAAATCATATATTTCTCTTTTTAACACCGCCTCTAATCCAAAATGGCACGGTGCAATTAATTCGTATGTTTTCATTCATGTTCTCCATTACTTACTTTTTCACTTATAGTTCTATATTATCTTCTCTAATCTGCACTGTCAATCATTTTATATATTTTGCAGGATTGCTTGGAACCCTCCTACGACTGTCATCGCATGGTATCCTTCTCGGCTTAATTCCCTAGCAGCCTTTAAACTTGTTCCTCCTCTATCGCAATATAAAATATAGGTTTTATCCTTTGGAAGATACTTTTTATACATTTCTAACTTATCATAAGGAACGTTTCTTGCTCCTCCCACATGCATTTCTTCATATTCTTCTATATTTCTTAAATCAATCACCCAAACATCCGGCTTTTGTCTATATTTTTCAAATTCCTTAATACTGATTGTTTGAAACTCCATAATACCACCTCATAAAAACAGATTACCGGGTTCCTGTGTTTCCGGTAATCTATCTCTACATTATATTATGCTGTTTTTTCTTTGATGTTCCACTTATCTCTCGTAGGAATCTCTACAATTTGAACCACTTGCATTAGAACCAGTAGCATTAGACGCCTTATTCTGAGCCTTATTTTGAGCCTTATTTTGAGAAGTACTATTCTGAGAAGCTTTGTTCTGAGAAGTGCTATTCTGAGAACTCTTATTCTGAGAATAAGTATTTTTCATATTTTCAGCCTCGCTGTTTGTACCTCTGTTTTGCATATCACTGTTTTTTGCCATAATGAATTCCTCCTAATTTTTTACTGCAAAGATAGTATCTGAAATAAATTTAAAATTTATTCAATTTTTTTTAAATTTACTATTGCTTTTTTCTAAGTTATATATTATAATTCTTTTTGTAAGGAAGTTCCTTCTGTAGGAATAGTACTTACAAGTTATACCCCTTATTAATTATTTATACTCCCCTCATAGAAAAGACCAGTGGCTCCCCCGCTGGTCTTTTCTCCATTAATTTTTATTTTAATTGATTTTTCTCCATCAAAACAAATAGAATAATAAAAGAAGCTTTACGAAAGAACTACTCCTCTTCCATAAAGCTTCTTTTTACATTACCTCAATTTTATCTTTCATAAAATTCTCGATTCAACTGTAACTCCTCTGTTATCTGTCCACCTTTCTTCTGATAACGGTCATACCACAATTCCAGATGGCGAACTTTTCTTCCTTTTAATATCTCATACTTTTCAAAAATATCACGATACATCGGATTGTTCAATAAATCCTTCCGAATTTCTTTGCTAAATGGACAATATCTGAAAATAATATCTCTTGCCACTTTATTCAAACGGAAACTTCCACGAGACTCATATTTAATCCAATTCTGATAATCTTTTACAAATACTTCTCTATAATTATTCTTTGCCTTATAAAGCGCATTCTTTACCTTTTCTCTTGCTTCTGCAGAAAGTTCGTGGTTTTTACGATAATATTGAATATAGTCATTATACTCAGAAGTAAGTGACAGTTCTCTAATATCATTCCAACGAACGCCCTGTATTTTCCGACACATTTCCCAACGAAATCTTCCAGATACTTCAATCATCATTTCTGTAACATCTGCAACAGTCATAATCGGAAAAACAAATCTCGCAGATGTATCTTTCTTAATTCCTGCTGTTTCCTGCCACATCATTGCTTTGCTACCTGCATTAGGCATCAAAATAATATCCGGCAATACTTCCTTTTGAATCATTTCACGATTAATATCCCTTTCCGGATCAGAAAATGCAACTTCTCGATAAAACAATGAAAAATCAATTCTTCTTATATAATTAATCGCTTCATTTATCTTCGCTGCAGTTACCAACATATTTTCTACTGAATTGATAATATCATTTTCACATAAAACAGGACAGAATGTAGATATTTTTCCATATGTAGCACGGTTTGTAGAAACAAACATATTCCGCATTTCGTATTGCACTTTTTCACGCAAATTATCTGCTAAACGTTTTTGTTCATCTGCGCTAATTTTTCCTGTCTTTTTCAACTCGTTCAAATATGCATTATAATCTAAATCAAATTCATTTCGGCATGGCTCATTTTCTCCTTTTAGAATACTCTTAAGCCATTCATACATCGTATATACATTATCTGCTTTGCATCTATACAATTCATCCGTCAGGTCATATATACTGCTTGCATTATCCTCTCCTGCCAGTCTTTCATCCATAAAACCAAAATTCAAAAACATTTTTACTGCAACTGGTATCTTGTCATCCTCAACAGAACGCCAAAATGCTAATTCGTATATCTCGTAAAAAGCTTGTGTCATTTGTCGGCGTAATTTTCTCACCTCATCAGAAGTAGATAAAATGTCTGGCAAGTTCTTATATTCTTCCAACTGGGCACGGAAAACTCTTCCCTTTTCTTCATCATATCGACTATAAGACAAAATTTGTGTTAAATAATCCCCTCTCAATTCTTCTTCCTCTTCCGCTGATTCTTCTGACCAAATCTCAGTCTCTGGGAAATCAACCTGCTGATAAAAGTCATAGCTTCGATATGCTGCAAATCTTGTATCCATTAAAGGCTCGTCATACAAATTGCTACTCTTTATATAGTCCATAATTTCAGAAATTTTTGCAAACAATGGTTCTAAATCCACCCCGGTAGGTGCTGCCTTTTTTGCTAAATCAAAATACAGCTGAAACAAATCTTCTTCTGTATGTGAAAATAGCAATTCTTTTTGAAATTGTAAATACTGTTTTATCGTCTCAATTAGTGAAAGTGCTTGTTTCATCCAACACGCTGCATTCAATATTTCCCCAATTCCTATGGAAACATCTCGCATTAAAAACTGATCAATTGCCTTCAACGATAACATAGACATCTTCTCATAATATTCAATTGTCCAATTTTCTATCTTATCACTTAATTGTACTGGCATAGCAAGATTCATACGCTGAAAACTTTTTTCCGGCATTTCATAGTCATCGCAAAATCTTTTATATTCCTCATTCATATTCATCAAAAAGCGATAATATTCCTGTGCCATTTTATAAAAAGCCGTATATCTTCGTATTAAGATTGATGTTTGACGCATTGCTGACATCGTAAATACAGAAACATACTTTTCCTCATTTGCAAAAATCTGCTTATAATCTTCTGGTACGTTATAATCATAGGAATAGCAAATGCACTCTGTATTTGCAATATAGTCACACATGTAAATCCCTGAGCCACTTTCCATTAATCCAATGATACTTCCAGCCTCCATGTCAAACTCATCATTTTTTGAAACGGCACGCACGCTTCCTTGCAAAATTACATATAATCCCTTAACTCTTTCTCCTCTTTTTAGAAACTTTTTTCCCTTACTTACTTTTACCGTTTCCATATTTCCCTCCTAACTTTCCTTTATCTGTGACTTCCTAGAATCAAAGAAATAATTAACAATATCATTACAATAATTACAATTACCGGTAATAAAAAGGCAACAATATGTGCCGCTACTATAATAATGGCAATTGCAATCAAAATCATAAGCAATTTCCCATACCAACTATTTAACTTTAATTTTCCAAAGCGTACATCCCACCCTGTTCTATCAGAATAATTAGCGTGAAATCCTTTTTCATTCCCTGCTGTCTCTTGATTATAGCTTTTTGAATAATGTTCTTCTTCATTCACTGAACCAAACTGTTCTGTCGTATCAATTAAAGTTTTTGCAATTAACCTCGGATTTCCTAATTGAGCAATTACATCTTCTTCATTTTTTCCTTTTCTAGCTTCCTCTATAATATAATTTTCATAATATCTGATATGCTCATCAATTGCTCTCTGGCTTATTTCACCTTGTAAAGCAATTCGCAACTCATGTAAAAATTCTTGTCTATTCATATTACACTCCTAAACTTCAATTCAGTACTATACTCCTATTTTTCCAATTTATAACTATTCTATCACACAATACATTATTTTTCATCCTTTTTCATAAAAAAAGACCTTGAAATCGCAACATTTCAAGGTCAAAATAACGTGCGTGAGAGGATTCGAACCCCCGACACCTTGGTCCGTAGCCAAGTGCTCTATCCAGCTGAGCTACACACACATATTTATGTAATGGTCATCCCATACACAACATTTGATATAATACAACACTTTTGTCTATTTGTCAATAGCTTCATTAAGTTTTAAACAAAAGTTAATGCCGCAGACCGGAATCGAACCGGTACGATGTCACCACCACAGGATTTTAAGTCCTGCGCGTCTGCCAGTTCCGCCACTGCGGCATAAATGGGACCTACAGGGCTCGAACCTGTGACCCTCTGCTTGTAAGGCAGATGC
>CAYTDI010000064.1:0-9775 GCA_964436595.1 uncultured Eubacterium sp. | reverse complement strand
GGAGCTTTTGATAGTTATAAATAATGAAAAAGATGATTTGTGAGGGGAAAAGTGGTGAAAAGTTATGATGGTATTTCTACATTAAAAAGAATGTTATAGGAATGCAAAATTTCGAGTAGAAGTAGTGTGAACATAGCAAAAGTGTTATATGATATTAGTAATAAAAAAGAGTATTTAGAAATTTTCGGCAATATCAAATTAAGTAAGAAAATTAATATAATACTAAAGGCGACAATTGTTCCAACATTACAAGGAAAATTTATATCAACACCAATATTTAAATATATAGGAGTAATGGGAAAAGCTACAAGATACCAAAAATCTAAACTTTTTATAAAATCTTAAAAACTATATTGACAAAGAAAAAGGGTAGTGCTACATTAAGTACATAAACGTTAGCACTCGAATTAAATGAGTGCTAGTAATACTAAAAGATATGCAAAAAATAGATTTATCAAATAAGGAGGAATTATAATGAAATTAGTACCTTTAGCAGACAGAGTTGTATTGAAACAGTGTGAAGCAGAAGAAACCACAAAATCTGGAATTATTTTGGCAGGTTCTGCACAAGAGAAACCACAGGAAGCAGAAGTAGTAGCAGTAGGTCCTGGTGGAAATGTAGATGGAAAAGAAGTGACAATGCATGTAAAAGTTGGAGACAAAGTTATTTATTCTAAATATGCAGGAAATGAAGTAAAACTGGATGGCGAAGAATATATTATTGTAAAACAGAATGATATTCTTGCAGTTGTAGAAGCATAGATTAAGTGATTGACAGTGATTAGCAATTCACAAGAATGAATCCGTAAATAGTAGAAAAGGAGATAGAGAATTATGGCAAAGGAAATCAAATATGGCACAGAAGCAAGAGCAGCATTGCAGGCTGGTGTAGATAAATTAGCAGACACAGTAAGAGTTACAATCGGACCAAAAGGAAGAAACGTTGTTTTAGATAAATCATTTGGCGCACCATTAATTACAAATGACGGTGTTACTATTGCAAAAGAAATCGAATTAGAAGATGCATATGAAAACATGGGTGCACAGTTAGTAAAAGAAGTTGCAACTAAGACAAACGATGTTGCTGGTGATGGTACTACAACAGCTACTGTTTTAGCTCAGGCTATGGTAAAAGAAGGAATGAAGAACTTAGAGGCAGGAGCTAACCCAATCATTTTAAGACGTGGTATGAAAAAAGCTACTGACAAAGCGGTAGAAGCAATTGCAGCTATGAGCAGCAAAGTAAACGGAAAAGATCAGATTGCAAAGGTTGCAGCAATTTCTGCCGGAGACGAAGAAGTAGGAAACATGGTAGCAGATGCAATGGAAAAGGTTTCTAATGATGGTGTTATTACAATCGAAGAATCCAAAACAATGCAGACAGAGCTTGATTTAGTAGAAGGTATGCAGTTTGACCGTGGATATGTTTCCGCATACATGGCAACAGATATGGATAAGATGGAAGCAGTTTTAGATGATCCATATATCTTAATTACAGATAAAAAGATTAGTAACATTCAGGAGATTCTTCCATTATTAGAGCAGGTGGTACAGTCTGGAGCAAAATTGTTAATCATTGCAGAAGATGTAGAAGGTGAAGCATTAACAACCTTAATCGTAAACAAATTGCGTGGAACATTTAATGTAGTAGCTGTTAAAGCTCCGGGATATGGTGATAGAAGAAAAGCAATGTTAGAGGATATTGCAATTTTAACAGGTGGAAAAGTAATTTCCGAAGAAGTAGGCTTAGACTTAAAAGAAACTACATTAGATATGTTAGGACGTGCAAAATCCGTTAAGGTTCAGAAAGAAAACACTGTTATAGTAGACGGTGAGGGAGATAAAGAAGCTATTCAGTCCAGAATTGCACAGATTAAAGGACAGATTGAAGAAACAACTTCTGAATTTGATAAAGAAAAATTACAGGAAAGACTTGCAAAATTGGCTGGTGGTGTAGCAGTTATCCGTGTAGGTGCTGCAACTGAAACAGAAATGAAAGAAAGCAAGCTTCGTATGGAAGATGCTTTAAATGCAACCAGAGCAGCTGTTGAAGAAGGAATTATTGCAGGTGGTGGTTCTGCATATATCCATGCTTCTAAAGAAGTTGCAAAATTAGCTGAAACCTTAGAAGGTGATGAAAAAACTGGTGCAAAGGTTATCTTAAAGGCATTAGAAGCTCCATTATATTACATTTCTGCAAATGCAGGATTAGAAGGAGCAGTTATCATCAATAAAGTAAGAGAATCTGAGCCAGGTCTTGGATTTAATGCAGCAACAGAAGAATATGTTAATATGGTAGACGCTGGAATCCTTGACCCTGTAAAGGTAACAAGAAGTGCATTACAGAATGCAACTTCAGTAGCATCTACATTATTAACAACAGAATCCGTAGTTGCTAATATCAAAGAAGATGTTCCGGCAATGCCAGCGGGTGGAGCAGGCGGAATGGGAATGATGTAATTCCTAAATTCTGAGTAAGAATAAAAAACAGATACAAAAACAAAGCCTCTTGGTTCCTTATGAAAATCAAGGGGCTTTGTTTTAGTTGTATCTCATACAAAAATGTGGTATAATATGAGCACTTAGTGAAATTGAGCAATATGAACTTAAAGGAGGACAACTCAGTGAGTAAAATCGCAGTGGCAACCGACAGTAATAGTGGAATTACTCAGGAGCAGGCAAAGGAATATGGTGTACATGTGGTTCCAATGCCCTTTTTTATAGATGGAGAGACTTATTATGAGGGTGTTAACTTAACCCAAGAACAGTTTTATGAAAAATTAGAAGGAAATGCAGAGATTTCCACATCTATGCCGGCAGTAGCAGATGTGATAGATTTCTGGGATAAACTGTTAGAAGAATATGATGAAGTGGTATATATACCAATGTCCAGTGGATTGAGCAGCTCTTGTGAGACTGCAATAATGTTAGCACAGGATTACGAGGGAAAGGTTCAGGTAGTAAATAACCAGAGAATTTCCGTAACACAGAAACAGTCTGTATTAGATGCAGTAGAATTAGTAAAATGTGGAATGAATGCGGCGCAGATTAAGGAATATTTAGAAAAAGTGAAGTTTGATTCCAGCATTTATATCATGTTAGATACCTTATATTATTTGAAAAAAGGTGGAAGAATCACTCCTGCGGCAGCAGCATTGGGAACATTGTTAAAATTAAAGCCAGTGCTTCAGATTCAGGGCGAAAAACTAGATGCATTTGCAAAAGCAAGAACTGTAAAACAGGCAAAGTCCATTATGTTAGATGCAATGGCAAAAGATTTTAAAGAGCGTTTTCAAGCAGAAGATGGAACAGGAATGCATTTGTTTATTGCCTATACCAAGGATATAGAGCCGGCAATTGAGTTTCGGGAAATATTAAAGGAACATTATCCAAATCTGGAAATAGAGATAGCACCATTATCGTTAAGTATCTCCTGCCATATTGGACCGGGAGCATTGGCAATCGCATGCACTAAGGGATTGCCGGAGCAACAATAAAAAATTAGAAAAGAAATAAGGAAGGAGCTGTTTGGTTACGGTTCCTTCTTTCTATTGCAAAGGAAAGATTCAGAAATAGGAGCGAGCATGGATATTAATCTGGAATATTATAAAATATTTTATTATGTGGGAAAAATGAAAAGCATTACATTAGCGGCAGAAGAATTAGCAGTTTCCCAACCGGCAGTGAGTCAGGCAATCAGAAATTTAGAAGAAGCATTGGGAAGCTTCCTATTTGTACGAACATCAAAGGGAGTACGTTTTACTACGGAAGGTGAAGTGCTTTATTCCTTTGTGCAGCGTGGTTATGAGTACATTCAACAGGGAGAGCGAAAATTTAAAGAGATGCTGGAATTAGAAACAGGTGAGATTCGCATTGGTGCCAGTGATATGACACTGCAATTTTATCTGTTGGAGGTATTAGAAAAGTTTCATCGGCGTTATCCGGGAATTAAGGTGACAGTAACCAATGCGCCCACACCAGAGACATTAAAGCATCTTCAAGACGGAAAAATTGATTTTGGTGTGGTAAGTACACCAATTATCAGCCGCCATGACTGGAAGATTGAAACGGTTCGCAAGATAGAAGATGTTTTTGTGGCGGGAAAAAATTTTGAGCAGTTAAAAGGCAGAAAACTACAATATGCACAGTTAGAAAAACTTCCAATTATGTGCTTAGAGGGAACTACCTCCACAAGAAATTATGTGGAAAGTTTTTTGAAGGAAAATAATGTCGTATTGCATCCGGAGTTTGAGCTTGCCACCAGCAATATGCTCATACAGTTTGCGGTAAAGGGACTGGGAATTGCCAGTGTGGTAAAAGATTTCGCAGAAGAATATTTAAAAACAGGTGAGTTATTTTTATTGGAATTTGAAAAACGGATTCCCAATAGAGAGATTTGTGTAGTGGCAGATGAAAGAATCCCAATGTCTGCGGCTGCACAGCAATTATTAAGCATGATAGAGAAATAAGTAATAGTTATATCAAACATAACAAACATTGATTTTACTTATGTACTTTTTTTCTGTATAATCATGAAGTAAAAAGGTAAAATACAAGGAGGAATTCAAACATGGTAAATGCTGTTGTTGGAGCGAACTGGGGCGATGAAGGAAAAGGAAAGATTACAGATATGTTAGCAAAGGAAGCTGACATTATTGTACGTTTCCAGGGAGGCGCAAATGCAGGACATACAATCGTAAATGATTATGGTAAGTTTGCATTACATTCACTTCCAAGTGGTGTATTTTATAACCATACTACAAGTATTATTGGAAATGGAGTAGCATTGAATGTTCCGGTATTATTTAAAGAGATTCAGTCTATTGTAGATAGAAATGTTCCGATGCCAAAGATTTTGGTATCTGACCGTGCACAGATGGTAATGTCTTATCATATTTTATTTGACCAGTGTGAGGAAGAACGTTTAGGTAAAAATTCTTTTGGCTCCACAAAGTCAGGAATTGCTCCATTTTATTCTGATAAATATGCAAAAATCGGTTTTCAGGTAAGTGAATTATTTGATGAAGAGCTTTTAAAGGAAAAAGTAGAGCGTGTATGCGAGACAAAGAATGTTATTTTAGAACATTTGTATCATAAGCCGGCATTAAAGCCAGAGGATTTATTAGAAGAACTTCATACCTATCGTGACATGGTAGCACCATATGTATGTGATACTTCTGCATATCTTGCTGAGGCAATTAAGGCTGGAAAGAATATCTTATTGGAAGGTCAGCTTGGTTCTTTAAAAGATCCGGATCATGGAATCTATCCAATGGTAACTTCTTCTTCTACATTAGCAGCTTATGGAGCAATCGGTGCAGGAATTCCGCCTTATGAAATAAAGAAAATTATTACAGTATGTAAGGCATATTCTTCTGCAGTTGGTGCAGGTGCATTTGTCAGTGAAATTTTCGGTGAAGAAGCGGATGAATTAAGACGTCGTGGTGGTGACGGTGGAGAATTTGGAGCAACAACCGGACGTCCAAGACGTATGGGATGGTTTGACGTAGTAGCAAGTAAATATGGCTGTCGTATTCAGGGAACAACGGATGTAGCATTTACCGTATTAGATGTATTAGGATATTTAGATGAGATTCCGGTATGTGTTGCATACGATATTGATGGAGAAATCACAACGGACTTCCCAACCACAGCAAAGTTAGAGAAAGCAAAACCGGTTATCGAGAAAGTACCGGGCTGGAAGTGTGACATTCGCGGTATCAAGAAATACGAAGATTTACCGGAAAATTGTCGTAAATATATTGAGTTCGTAGAAGAAAAAATCGGTTTCCCAATTACTATGGTTTCTAACGGACCGGGAAGAGAAGATATTATTTACCGTTAAGAGGAGAAAATATGATTCGTAATATTGTTTTTGATGTAGGAAATGTATTAGTAGAATACAGCTGGGAGCGTATGCTTCGAACATTACATATTACGGGAGAAGCTTATGACGCTGTTGCCAATGCAACGGCGTTATCTCCATTATGGAATGAACTGGATAGAAGTAAAATGAGTGATGAGGATATTCTAAAAGGATTTATCCAGAATGCTCCAAAGTATGAAAAGGAAATACGTTTGGTATGGGATAACATACCGGAAAGCATCCATTGTTTTCCATATTCTGTTTCATGGGTGAGAAAGTTTCGGGAAAAAGGATATAAGACGTATATTTTATCCAATTATGGAAAAAGAGCCTTTGAAATGACAAAACAGGAATTGCCATTTGTAGCGGATATGGATGGAGTTTTGTTTTCTTATCAGGTTCAACAGATTAAGCCGGAGCCTGAAATTTTTCACACATTATTTGACACTTATCATCTAAAACCAGAGGAATGTGTGTTTTTAGATGATAATGAAAAGAATATTATTGCAGCAAGAGAGAATGGTATGCATGCAATCTGGTTTCAAGGAAAAGAACAGGCAGAAAAAGAGTTAGAAAAGTTGGGTGTTTCCTGCGAATAGAAAAGTATTGACAAAGATCATAGATATGTCTAAAGTAAAATTAATAATATACATAGGAGGAGAAATATTATGAAATCGAAGTTTGGCATTAAGGAAGTAGTAGCCATTGGTGTTGGAACAGCACTTTTTGTAGCACTTACAGAGGTACAGATTCCACTTGGATTTATTCCAAATACATCATTGCAGCCAAGAGCAGCATTGTTAGTGTTCCTTGCCGCAGTATTCGGACCGATTGTAGGTGGTGCAGTAGGTTTGTTAGGTCATGCAATTGGTGATGCATTGTTTTACGGAAGTGTTTGGTGGAGCTGGGTATTCCCAGAAGCAGTATTAGGGATTTTAGTAGGTCTGTTTGTAGGTAAGCTTGCAATTAAAGAGGGCGGATTTGGTAAAAAACAGATAGCATTATTTAATGTTGTACAGATTGTTGGAAATGCCCTTGCGTGGATTGTAGTTGCACCGGTATTAGATATTCTTATTTATGCAGAGCCTGCAAACAAAGTTTTTGTACAGGGTGTTTGGGCATGTGTAGGAAACATCATTGTTGTAGCAATTCTTGGAACATTGATTGCAGCAGGATACTCCAAGATAGGAGCAAAATCTTCCAGCTTATCAAAAGAAGACTAGAAAAGAGTGGAAAAAAGTAGAAAACAGTACATATTTTAGATATGTGCTGTTTTTTTAACGAAAAATAAGGTATAATTAGAGAAATCGAGCCAAAAGCGAAGATTGAAATTAAATTTAGAACAGACAGGAATAAAGAGAATGGAACCAATTATTGAATTTAAGAATTTTTCATTTAAATATCGTTCGCAAAAAGAACCAACATTACATAATATCAATCTTACCATTTATCCGGGAGAAAAAGTGCTGATTGCAGGACCTTCCGGTTCGGGAAAGTCTACATTGGCACACTGTATTAATGGGTTAGTTCCCTTTTCTTACAGTGGAGAAATTACAGGAAGTTATACCATTAAGGGACAAGACCCGTCAAAGCTTGGTATTTTTGGCTTATCAAAGCTGGTAGGAACAGTATTGCAGGATACAGATGGACAGTTTATCGGACTTACTGTGGCAGAGGATATTGCGTTTGCCCTAGAAAATGACAGAGTAGAACAAAAGGAAATGTTTCGACGTGTAGATGCAGTGGCAGATATGGTGGATGTAAAGAGTCTTTTAGGGCACGCACCCAGAGAACTTTCCGGCGGGCAAAAGCAGCGTGTTTCCATGGCTGGTGTGATGGTAGATGATGTGGATATCCTTCTTTTTGATGAACCTTTGGCAAATTTAGACCCGGCAACCGGGAAAAAGGCAATCGAACTTATTGATTATATTCAAAAAGAAAAGCAATCGACCATTTTGATTATTGAGCATCGCTTAGAGGATGTGCTATATCGGGACGTAGATCGTATCATTGTGGTAGGTGATGGAAGAATTGTAGCAGATACTACTCCGGATGAATTACTGGCAATGGATATCCTTACACAGCAGGGAATTCGAGAGCCGTTATATATTTCTGCTTTGAAGTATGCTGGGTGTGAGATTCAGTCAGAAATGAAGCCGCAGCATATCAGGAGTATGGAGTTGGCTAACTGCAAAGAAAAGGTAAAAGAATGGTTTCGGCAGACACAGTTGGGAGAAAAAAAGAAAAATGGAACCAACGTACTAAAGATTCAACATTTGGACTTTTCTTATACATCGGGAAAACCGGTGTTGCAGGACATAAATTTTGCAGTAACCAAAGGAGAAATGCTTGGAATTGTGGGAAAGAATGGAGCAGGAAAGTCCACACTTTCCAATCTGATTTGTGGTTTTATGGAGCCTGATAGTGGCAAGATTCTTTTAAATGGAGAAGATATTGCTCAGTGGTCCATTCGTGAGCGTGGAGAAAAAATCGGACTGGTAATGCAAAATCCAAATCAGATGATTAGTAAAGCCATGATATATGAAGAAGTTGCACTTGGATTGGCAGTACGGGGTGTACCGGAGGAAGAAATTCGGGAAAGAGTATATGAAACTTTGAAAATATGTGGACTATATCCATTCCGAAATTGGCCGGTATCAGCATTGAGCTTTGGACAAAAAAAGCGTGTAACCATTGCATCTATTTTAGTAATGAACCCTGATGTAATTATTCTGGATGAACCAACTGCAGGACAAGATTATCGTCATTACACAGAGATTATGGAGTTCCTAAAAGAAATCAATGAGACATATGGAATAACCATTATTATGATTACCCATGATATGCATTTGATGCTTGAGTATACGGATAGAGCCATTGTAATTGCAGATGGAGTATTGTTGGCAGATGATGCACCGTCTCGTGTACTGACCAATGAAGAGATAGCGGAAAAAGCATATTTGAAAAAAACATCACTCTATGACTTGGCTGTAACGTGTGAAATTGAAAATCCTTACGAGTTTGTAGAACGCTTTATTTATTACGAGCGTAACCAGAGAAAGAAAAACAGACAGGAGGTAGAGTAATGTCTAGAGTATTATCCTATGAGGAAAAAGATACATGGATTCATCGGTTGAGCGGTGTGACAAAGCTGATTTTCTTCCTGCTGTGGTCAATTACCAGTATGGTTTCTTATGATACCAGAGTGTTACTTGTGATGCTAGTATGCAGTTTGATGATTTATAAGGCATCAAAGACGCAGTGGCGTCAGGTTGGAACGGTATTTAAGTTTATCATGGTATTTTTATCCATTAATTTGCTGGCAATTTACATTTTTTCTCCGGGACAGGGAACGAAAATTTATGGAACAGAAACAGTGCTTGTTCCCTTGGCAGGTAATTACAGTATTACGGCAGAGCAGCTTTTTTATGAGTTTAATGTAATGGTTAAATATTTAACAGTCATTCCGGCAGTATTTATGTTTATTGTTGCCACAAATCCCAGTGAATTTGCGGCGTCAATGAATAAAGTAGGAGTAAATTATAAAATCGGTTATTCCGTAGCAATTGCATTGCGCTATATTCCTGATGTGCAGGATGATTTTAAAAAGATTAAGCATGCACAGGAAGCAAGAGGGATTGAAATGTCAAAAAAGGCTTCCTTTATGGCAAGAGTAAAAAACATGGCAGCCATTATCTTTCCGTTGATTTTTTCCAGTATGGATCGGATTGATGTGGTAAGTAACGCTATGGAGCTTAGAGGATTTGGAAAGTACAAAAAACGAACATGGTATTCGGGAAAAGCATTAAAACGAAATGATTATCTGGTAATTGCCATAACTGTTATATTTTCTATTGCGGCATTAGTAATAACATTTCAAAATGGCAGCAGATTTTATAATCCCTTTAT
>CAYTDI010000063.1:0-9874 GCA_964436595.1 uncultured Eubacterium sp. | reverse complement strand
GGAAACTTTCATTTCCTCTCATAAGGGTTTTACCCCAACTCTTGACAAAGAGCCAAAAGAGGTCTCATCAAAACGAATCATCTCGTTTCGATAAGACCTCTAAAGTCCAAATTTAAACTATTCTAAAGACTTTTAACTCTGCGAAACACGCTTTGCAAGTTTCTTGAGTTATCGCACCACTCGCACAAATTAAAACTTACCAGCCTTAGCTGCTTCCTCAACACTAACTGCAACTGCAACAGTAGCACCTACCATTGGGTTATTACCCATTCCGATAAGTCCCATCATTTCAACGTGTGCAGGTACAGAAGAAGATCCTGCGAACTGTGCATCAGAATGCATACGTCCCATAGTATCTGTCATACCATAAGAAGCTGGTCCTGCTGCCATGTTATCTGGGTGAAGTGTACGTCCTGTACCACCGCCAGATGCAACGGAGAAGTACTGTTTACCCTGTTCGATACATTCTTTCTTGTATGTACCTGCTACCGGATGCTGGAAACGTGTTGGGTTGGTAGAGTTACCAGTAATGGAAACACCAACGTTTTCATGATGCATGATTGCAACACCTTCCTGAACATCATCAGCACCGTAACATTTTACAGTTGCACGAAGTCCATCAGAATATGCTTTTTCGTATACTACATTTAATTTTGCTTCTTTGTAGTCATACTTTGTCTCAACAAATGTAAATCCGTTGATACGAGAAATAATCTGTGCAGCGTCTTTTCCTAAACCATTTAAGATAACGCGTAATGGTTTTTGACGTACTTTGTTTGCTTTTTCAGCAATACCGATAGCACCTTCTGCTGCTGCAAAAGACTCATGTCCTGCTAAGAAGCAGAAACATTCTGTCTCTTCTTCTAATAACATCTTTCCTAAGTTACCATGTCCAAGACCTACTTTTCTATGGTCTGCAACAGAACCCGGAATACAGAATGACTGAAGACCTTCACCGATTGCTGCTGCTGCATCAGCTGCTCTTCTACATCCTTTTTTAATTGCGATAGCTGCACCTACGGTATAAGCCCAGCATGCATTTTCAAAACAAATTGGCTGAATTTTCTTAACCTGCTCATACACGTCAAGTCCAGCGTCCTTTGTAATCTTTTCAGCTTCTTCGATAGAGCTGATTCCATAACTATTTAATACAGAATTAATCTGCTCAATTCTTCTTTCATATGATTCAAATAAAGCCATTATCGTCTCTCTCCTTTCTCTTACTCTTGTCTTGGGTCGATAATCTTAACAGCGTCATCTACGCGGCCATACTGTCCCTTTGCTTTTTCCCAAGCAGTGTTAGGATCATCACCTTTTTTAATGAAGTCAGTCATTTTTCCAAGAGAAACGAACTGATATCCGATTACTTCGTTATCAGCGTCAAGAGCGATACCTGTTACATAGCCTTCAGCCATTTCAAGGTAACGAACACCTTTTTCTTTTGTTGCGTACATTGTACCAACCTGAGAACGAAGACCTTTTCCTAAGTCTTCAAGACCAGCACCTATTGCAAGTCCGTCATCAGAGAATGCACTCTGAGTACGTCCGTATACAATCTGTAAGAATAATTCTCTCATTGCTGTATTGATAGCATCACAAACAAGGTCTGTGTTTAATGCTTCCAAAATGGTCTTACCCTGTAAAATTTCTGCTGCCATAGCTGCAGAGTGGGTCATACCAGAACATCCAATAGTTTCAACCAATGCTTCTTCGATAACACCATTTTTTACGTTTAATGAAAGCTTACAAGCACCCTGCTGAGGAGCACACCAGCCTACACCATGTGTAAAACCTGAAATATCTTCAATTTTTTTGGAATGAACCCATTTTCCCTCTTCTGGGATTGGAGCTGGTTCATGTTTTGCGCCTTTTGCTACTGGGCACATGTTTTCAACTTCCTGAGTGTAAATCATTTTAAAACTCCTTTCAATCCATACATTAAATTTTGATTGTTATGTATTTAACATACTTAATCATATTTAATCACATTTTGACGATTTCGTCAATCCAATGCTTCCATTTTCGCAAAAGAAAGTGATGCAATAGCTGCTCCTGCAAAGGTCAAAATTGCCATAAAAAGAATCATTAAGAAGAATCCTGCTTCCAATCCCCATATCATATATCCTATAACCGCTGCTACGATAGCGATTCCCATAGCGATTCCCTGAAGAAACATTTTTATAAATGCTCTGCCGGTAGCGCCTAAATTTTTACCTATAATAGCATCTGCTAACATTCCATAATACAAGCGGTTTGCCATAAGACACATATATAAAAGTATGGTAAGTACGGTCATCACCGGGTTAAGCTGAAATGTAATTGCCCCCGGTATTGTAATGAAAATTCCATCTATTAGTGCACGAAGATGTTCGATTTTTGTAGAATACCAAACCTTTTTCAATGCACTATCCGGTATCAGATAAGTATACGGACTTTCCAGTTCTTTTGACCATTTTGTTGCATATCCGCTAAAAATAAATACTGCATAGGCTGCAACTGCCGGTATTACAAATACCTTCAGCTCTCCAAACTCTTCTAACCCTGAAACATATCCATATACCCCTACTACAATACCTACTAGCAGACACAAAAAGGTATTCCATCCAAAAATAAAGGTCTTATTTTTCTTATATTCTAACAACTGACGGTAATAAATTGCTTTTGCATAATGTCCCTTGTATTCAATAGAAGCTTCCCTATACTTTTTCTTTTTTCCAAACCGCATGGAAGCTGCTCCTTTTTTCTTTGCTTCCAGACGCTTTGCCTGAAATTCTTCTGCAAACTTCTCTGCATCTTCAAAGTATTCTCCGGTACATTTCATTTTCCTTGCTGCACAAAACATTCCAAGTGTAGTGACTAAAAACAATACTGTTCCGATGACATTGATTACATTTGGTCCTAAAAAAATCAAATGTGCCACTGCAATATTCCATCCTACAATAGGAATCATTTGGATAACAGGCATAGTCAAATATTCACGAACTACAGAAAATTCCATTTCGCGAGTCATCAATAGGTAAATGCCAATTCCCACAATAATTGCCATAAATGTATACATTACAATGGTTAAGCCCTTGAAAAACTTTTCTTTTAATTTTTCATTTCCATAACAAAAGATAATAATGCTTGCCTCTAAAATGGTTTCAAACACTTCAAAAAACAAAAAATACAGTAACATTTGCACTATTCCTGCATGAAACCAATAAATACCAAACACGAGTATAGCAATACCAATTAAAAGGTTTCCTGCAAAGGATTTTATCCCCGTAAACATTAATATAGTCTTAGGACTTACCGGAGATTGGAATACAAAATGTACTTCAGAGGGACGAAACAGCAATCCATGCCTTTTACTGTAACTAATCACGTTACTTGGAAGAATCAATAAAATAATACATGAAAGTATTGTCACCAGATTTTCAGGCGTAGCGATTTTTGCATCATTTATTATCATCTGAAAGCTCCAGAAAATCATTACCACATATAGCACAATAAAAACAAGTGCTACATAGGTGGTGGGTTTCTTTACTGCTTTTTTGATTTTATTTGCAATGGTTCTTTGATAGAGATAAATCAATCCTTGCATTTTTCCTCACCGCCTCCTGTAATTTTAAAGAATAGCTCCTCAATATCTTCATTCTGAGCCTGTTCTCTAGTGAAACCTGCTTCAATTTTTCCCTTTTCCATAATAATTATAATGTCCCACAGGTCTTTTACCATTTCTAACATATGGGTACTGATTAAAATAGTTACCCCCTGTTCTTTTAATTCCAGTACGATTTCCTTTAATTCCTTGATTGCTGCCGGGTCTAACCCAACCATTGGCTCATCCAGCATAAGCACCTTAGGCTTTACTGCCAGTGCACAACAAATACTTACTTTCTGCATCATTCCCTTGGATAACTCATTTCCAAGCTTATCCTGCTTGTCGTCTAGTTCAAATCTTTTTAGTAATGCCTCTATTTCTTCGTCTGTTATTCCTGAATTATATGCACGACGAATATATTCGATATGTTCTCTTACGGTCAATGCTTCAAACATTGCAGGCATTTCCGGCACATAGCCAAAAATACGCTTTGCTTCTAAACTTCTTGCAGGCATTTTTTGAATCCCAACGCCGCCCTCATAGCGCAGCAATCCTGCAATACTTTTAATAATGGTAGATTTTCCTGCTCCATTTGGTCCTAATAAAATTCCTACTTTCCCATCCGGAATGGCAAAACTCACCTGATCGACTGCTAGATTTTTTCCATATTTTTTTGTTAATTCCTGAACTTCTAACATAACTCTTCTCCTTTTTTGTGAACTATGAGAAATACTCTTTGAAAGTTTCTCAAGTTAGTACAACGCTCCCATAAATAAATATAAAAATAGCATGCAAATCATTGTACTAACTACTTAATACAATAATATACATGCCATTTTCTGTCAATATACTTTTCCTTAAGTTATTCTTAAACTTATTTTTTTGTATTACCGTTTTTCTACTACTTCGTTTTTATTCTTATAAATAGAATTTTCATGCACCACTCCACGCACCATAGATAACGGATATACGTTGCTGTGTTTTCCAATTACCGTTCCCGGATTCAATACGCTGTTACAACCTACTTCTACTTCATCCCCTAACATAGCTCCAAACTTTTTTAATCCTGTTGCCTGTTCTTCTCCTGTTACTTTATCCTTTACCACTACTAATGTTTTATCGGATTTTACATTAGAAGTAATAGAACCTGCTCCCATATGGGCTTTGTAACCTAACACAGAATCTCCCACATAGTTGTAATGTGGTACCTGTACCTTATTAAAAAGTACCACATTCTTAAGCTCGGTTGAATTGCCTACTACTGCACCTTTTCCTACAATTGCATTCCCACGAATAAATGCACAATGACGAATTTCTGCCTCTTCATCTATAATCGCCGGTCCATTGATATACGCTGTTGGTGCTACTTTTGCGCTTTTGGCAATCCAAACGTTTTCTTCCTTTTGTTCGTATACAGCCGGGTCTAAATTCTTACCTAATTCTAGGATAAATCCACCGATTTCGGGTAATACTTCCCATGGATAATTGTGATTTTGAAATAACTCTGCTGCGATTGTCTCCTTTAATGTATATAAGTTGCTGATTTTTGCTGTTTCCATTTTACTTCCTTCTTTCAAATTTCTTCTATAAATAATATTTTTTCTATAACAATATTTCTTCTATGATAATACTTCTTGTACTAAGCTGTTGGTGCTGTTTCTTTTTCTTTCTCTGGCTGTTCTTTACTCTGCTTTTTACTTTTTCCTTTTCCGGTCTGCTTTGCCGGTGTCTTGTAATAGGACGCTGCTTTTTGAAAATACCCTCTTAATGCATACTGATTATTCAATCCCAATACGCCACTGGTACGAGACTTAATAAAGTTTTCCAGTTTTACCATATATTCCTCTGGTGTAATACTTCCTTCTGCCACATAGTTTAATCCTTTTTCCCAACTAGCTGTCAGCTCCGGATTTAGCAGAGAACGGATAGATGCATTTACCACATCATATATCATTTCACCTAATAGCGTTGGTGTAATAATCTGCGTTTTTTTATTCAACGCCAGATATTTATTATTTACTAATTTTTTTAATATCTCGGCACGAGTTGCACTAGTACCGATTCCGCTTCCCTTAATCTGTGCACGAAGTTCTTCGTCTTCAATCAATTGTCCGGCATTTTCCATAGCAAGAATCATAGAACCGGAATTGTAACGTTTTGGCGGTGCTGTTTCGCCCTCTTTTATATTTAACTCTTTTACGTCTAATTCCATGCCCTTTTTTAGTCCGGAAAGAACCTCCATAAAGCTTACGTCACAGGCTTCTTCTGTTTCTCCGTTTCCACTATTTGAGCTGTCCGTTTCTTTTTTCTTTTGGAATGAATATTCCATTACTTTTAAATATCCCGGTTCTGCTAACACTTTGAAACTTGAGAAAAACTTCTCTGTGCCGATTCCTGTTATCAGACTGATTTTCTGATAAATTGCCGGCGGGCAAAAAATACCTAAAAATCTTCGCACAATGGTTTCATAGACATTTAATGCTGTCTGATTCAAAGTGCGAATTGCACCAAATCCCTGCCCTGTTGGAATAATGGCATAATGGTCTGTAATCTGTTTGTCATTGACATATCTTGTTTTTGCAATATTTTTATAACTGCCTTTTTCCAAAATAGCCTCTGCATATGCCTTAACCGAAGGAATGTTTTTCAAACCGCCTATATTTTTATGTATTTCCTTGGCTACTGCACTGGATAACACACGAGCATCAGTTCTAGGATAAGTTACCAGCTTCTTTTCATATAATTCCTGTACGACCTGCAAGGTTTGATCCGGACTGATTTTGAAAAGTCGGGAACAATCGTTCTGAAGTTCTGCCAAGTTATACAACAACGGCGGATTTTTCGTTTCTTTCTTTTTTTCCATAGAAACTACAACTGCTTTTAGTTCGCCCTCCGGTATGGTTTCTTTTAACGTTCCAATTAACTGTTTTGCATCTTCTTCCTTTAAAAATCCGTTTTCCTTATATAACTTCGGAGATTGAAAGTACGCAGAACCTTCTACGGCACGCCATTCACCATCTACCTGATGTCCCTGAATATCTAAATTACTAAGTACACGATAAAACGGTGTCTTAACAAAATCTCGAATCTCCCGTTCTCTTCTTACTACCATTCCCAAAACACAAGTCATTACACGTCCAACACTTACCACCGTATATTTTGTATTCAAAAAATTAGAAATGGCATTTCCATATTTCAAGGACAATAATCTGGAAAAATTAATTCCCATCAGATAATCTTCTTTTGCCCGCAAATATGCTGATTCACAAAGATTATCGTACTCAGATAAGTTCTTTGCCTCTCGGATTCCTCGCAAAATCTCTTCTTCTGTCTGGGAGTCAATCCAAACTCTTCTTCTATTTTTACCGGTAACACCCGCCTGTCTTTCTACCAGACGATAAATGTACTCTCCTTCTCGTCCGGAATCGGTACAGACATAAATAGTTTCTACATCCGGGCGATTTAAAAGTCCTGCCACAATATCATATTGTTTCTTTACTCCCGGAATCACTTCATACTTAAATTCTTCCGGAAGAAATGGCAAAGTTGCAAGACTCCACTTCTTATATTTTACATCATAGACCTCTGGATAGCTCATCGTAACCAAATGTCCTACACACCAAGTTACAATTGCCTCCGGAGACTCCATATATCCATCATGATTTTTTAAATCCAGTTTTAATGCCTTTGCAAATTCTCTGGCAACACTGGGCTTTTCTGCTATATATAAAGCTTTCGCCATAAGTCCATATCCTGCTTTCTTTTATCCTTACATCTGATTCATATCCACTAACAGGATACGTTTATCGGCAGAAACCATCTTTCTCAATTTTTCATCAAATGACTTTGCGGAAAAAAGATAATAATAGTTTGCCGTAAGTTTTGCCTGCTCCATGCTCTGAAATAACTTTTGACACATTTCAAAAGTCATTTCCGGCTCTGACCAGTTACACAAACAGATGAGATTTTCTCGTATTTCATTTTGGGCAATAATATCTATGTGCCCTCGCTTTCCAACCCATGTTCCCATCTTATGTATCTGCAATGGAAGTTTATGTACCTGATTCATAAGTTCTAAATATTCCATACACACCTTAACAAAATAACGGTTCAGATATGCTTCTAATTCTTCTGCAATATATTTTTCATAAAACTCCTCTGGTTTCATCCGATACAAATCGGATGAATGAGGATATACAAACTTAAACCAAAAATTAATAAATGTATCTTTTATCTGATACAATCCCTTTTGAGCATTTTCCCAACCTCCTGTTTCAAAGGAAGTCACCTTTTCTATCATACCAAATGCCATAAGATTCTTCAGATAGACACTAATCTTCGCTCTGGAAAATCCTGTTTCCTGATATAAATCATTGAGCTTGCGTTTTCCTGATGCCACCGCCTCTAAAATGGTATTATAGACCGAAAGTTCTCGCAATTCACTGCCGATAATTCGCTCTGCCTCATGGAATAAAAATCCATCTGGTGACAATATAGATTTACAGACATTATACCGAATATCACGAGTTTCATCCCATTGTCTGGTATACTCTGCCACTCCGCCAATGACACCATACACTTCTACACTTTGACTAACTGTATAATCAGGAAATAATTTTACCATCTCTACAAACTTTAACTCAGAAAGCTGTTCTATTCCGTCTATCTTCTTTTGGTACTTTTCTAAAACCTTTGGCATATTTTGATTTTTCCATGCTACTGCTGATGTATATAGAAGAATCATAACCGGTCCCGGATAGAGCTTATGCTCTTTTAGCTTCACAATGCTTTCCATGAACTGCATATCTCTTTTTACAATATGGTCAAACTCGTCTATTACCACCACCAGCTTACTGGCATCACCGCTTCTGGTACGACTAAAACAACTATCATAGGACACCTCTGAAATAGATACTCCATACTCTTTTTCTACTTCCTTGGTCATCCTCTGTAACTGTGCCTTAGCTGAAATCTCCGGAGCATGATAATAAAAGGATTTCTTTTCCTTACAAAAATTCTGCACTAACTCCTGAATCCCATTTTCTCGTCTTCCATATAAAACAACCAATTGATTGCCCTGTTGCTGATATAGTTCTTCTAATCTTCGTATCTGTGCGTTTCTTCCCGTCATAGTTGTCTCCCTTTATTCTTTTACTACTTTCTATTATAAGCAAAAAGAGGCTGCCTGCGCAACCTCTTTTTTATATCTAGATTTTATTTTGCTGTAATATATCCCTGTGCCTTTAAAAGTTCTGCACAAAGTACGGCTCCACCTGCTGCTCCTCTTACCGTATTATGAGACAGTCCGATGAACTTCCAATCATATACGGTATCTTCTCTCAAACGTCCTACGCTGACTCCCATACCATTTTCATAATTTACATCTTCAGATACCTGAGGACGATTATCTTCTTCTAAATACTGAATAAACTGCTTTGGAGCACTTGGGAGATTTAATTCCTGTGGTGCACCACTGAAATTTACCAATTTTTCGATTAACTGCTCTTTGGTTGGTTTTTTCTTAAACTTAACAAATACAGCAGCAGTATGTCCGTTTAATACCGGAACTCTGATACACTGGCAAGTAATAACCGGACTGGTTGCAGGAACAATTACACCATCTTTAATTTCACCCCAGATACGAAGTGGTTCTTTTTCAGACTTTTCTTCTTCACCGCCGATATACGGGATAATGTTTCCAACCATTTCCGGCCAATCCTTAAATGTCTTTCCTGCTCCGGAAATTGCCTGATATGTAGTTGCAACTACTTCATATGGCTCAAACTCTTTCCATGCTGTTAAAACTGGTGCATAAGACTGAATGGAACAGTTAGGTTTTACTGCAACGAATCCTCTTGTAGTACCTAAACGTTTCTTCTGGAAATCAATAACTTTCATATGTTCCGGATTGATTTCCGGTACTACCATCGGTACATCCGGTGTCCATCTATGAGCACTGTTATTAGAAACAACCGGTGTCTCTGTCTTAGCATATGCTTCTTCAATTGCCTTGATTTCATCCTTAGACATATCTACTGCACTAAATACAAAATCAACTTCAGCAGCAACTTTTTCTACTTCGTTTACATTCATAACAACGATTTTCTTTACTGCTTCCGGCATTGGAGTATCCATTTTCCAACGATCACCTACTGCATCTTCATATGTCTTTCCTGCGGAACGTGGGCTTGCTGCAATTGTTGTCACTTCAAACCATGGATGATTTTCCAATAAAGAGATAAATCTCTGTCCTACCATACCTGTTCCACCAAGAATACCTACTTTTAA
>CAYTDI010000062.1:0-9878 GCA_964436595.1 uncultured Eubacterium sp. | reverse complement strand
ACAGCAGGCGGAAGAAAAGTATTGGCTGCAAGAAGATTAAAAGGAAGAAAAAAATTATCAGCTTAGGCCACAACTTTGTGGTCTTTCTTCTTACCGGTATAAATTTTTTATATCAGAGGAATGAGGAAAGTTTTGTATGAAATTCTCAGAATCGTTGAAAAAAAATAGTTATTTCCAGAATGTTTATAAAAACGGGAAATCGTATGCGAACCGTTTTTTTGTTATGTATGTTATGGAAAATCATCTGGAAAGAAATCGACTAGGAATATCAGTTAGTAAAAAAGTAGGAAATAGTGTTATAAGACATCATATTACAAGATTAGTAAGAGAAGCATACAGACTACAGGAAGAGATGTTCAATAGTGGTTTGGATATTGTAGTCATCGCAAGAGTTTCAGCAAAGAATATAACTTACCATGAGACAGAGAGTGCTTTGCTGCATCTTGGAAATCTTCACCGTATCATAAGAAAACAATAGCAATTTATTTTAGAAAAGAAGATGGAATATTTTGAAAAGAATATTAATCGCAATTATAAAGTTTTATAGAAAATATTTGTCACCTTTAAAAACTACTAAGTGCCCCTATTATCCTACCTGTTCTACTTATGGATTACAGGCAATTGAGAAGTATGGTGCTGTAAAAGGTTCTATGTTAGCCGGGTGGAGAATATTAAGATGTAATCCCTTTTCAAAAGGCGGATATGATCCAGTTCCATAATGTAGGAGGTTTTTTAATTTGACACAGATTATTTTGACCCAGTATTCTGGTAAGATTATCGGGCCTATTGCAAAATTAATTGGTTATATTATGAATTATCTATATATGTTTCTGGACAAGGTGTTTGGAATTCAGAATATAGGTATTTGTATTATTTTATTTACATTTATTATTTATATGTGTATGCTTCCGTTGACTTATAAGCAGCAGAAGTTTTCTAAATTATCTCAAAAGATGCAGCCTGAGATAAAAGAGATTCAGAAAAAATATCAGGGCAAGAAGGATCAGTCTTCTATGATGAAGATGAATGAAGAAACACAGGCGGTTTATGAAAAGTATGGTGTTTCTCCAACTGGTAGCTGTGTTCAGATGTTAATCCAGATGCCAATTCTTTTTGCAATGTATCGTGTAGTATATAATGTGCCTGCTTATGTAAGCAGTGTAAAGGAAGTATATACTCCATTGGTAGATAAGATTACACAAGTATCCGGATTTAAAGATACTATTACACAGTTTGTATCAGATATTGGAGTTCGTCCAATGTATGGATTGAATTTTGAAACAGCTACATCTACAAGTAATTCTATTATTGATGTACTTTATGCACTTCCAAGTCATGGATGGGATGTATTAAAGGAAAGCTTTTCCGGATTATCAGATGTGATTAGTAATACTGCAACACAGGTTTCTCATTTAAATAACTTTTTAGGAATCAATATTGCAAACACACCATTTTCCATGTTAAAGAATGGATGGAGTGAAAAAGATTTTATTTTAATTATTGCAGCTTTAGCAGTACCACTTGTTTCTTATTTAACACAGGTAATTAACATTAAGTTAATGCCGACAGCAGCAAATGCTAATGGTGATAATGATGCAATGGCAAGACAGATGAAAACAATGAATATGATGATGCCGCTGTTTTCATTATTTATGTGTTTTAGTGTTCCTGTTGGTCTTGGTATTTACTGGATTGCCGGTGCAGTGATTCGTTGTATCCAGCAGTTAATTATCAATAAACGTATGGAAAACCTTGATTTAGATGATATTATCGAGAAGAACAAGGAAAAAGCCAGAAAGAAAAAAGAAAAAAGAGGCGTTTATCAGAATCAGATTGCAAATGCAGCAAAGATGAACACCAGAAATATTAAAGAGTCAATGAGCGAAAAAGAAAAAGACGAAAAGATTCGCCAGACTGCAGAATATGCAAAGAAAGCGAAGACAGGAAGTCTTTTGGAAAAAGCAAACATGGTAAAAGAATTCAATGAACGTAACAATAAGTAGGGAGAATGGTCATGGAATTTATAGAAGTAACAGCAAAGACTGTTGACGATGCGATTACAGAAAGTTTAGTACAGCTTGGAACTACAAGTGATAAAATTGAATATGAAGTAATTGAAAAAGGAAGTAACGGTTTTCTTGGAATTGGAAGCAGAATGGCAAAAATCAGAGTTCGTAAGAAGTCTGATGTAGAAGATTATGTACGTGATTTCTTAAATGATGTATTTCATGCAATGGACATGAACGTAGAAATCATGATTAACAAAAGCGAAGATGGAAAGAACGTAGATGTAGAATTAAAAGGTGATGAGATGGGCGTTTTAATTGGAAAGCGTGGTCAGACCTTAGATTCTCTTCAGTATTTAACAAATCTTGCAGTTGGAAAACAGGTAAATGAATACGTTAAAGTAAAATTAGATACAGAGGATTATCGTAAGAGAAGAAAAGAGACATTAGAAAATCTTGCGAGAAATATTGCTTACAAGGTAAAAAGAACGAAACGTCCGGTTTCCTTAGAGCCAATGAATCCATTTGAAAGAAGAGTAATTCATTCTGCTTTACAGAATGACCGTTATGTAAGTACACACAGTGAGGGAGACGAACCTTACAGACATGTGGTAATTACCTTGAAAAGATAATTGTATTAATTAATGAAAGGCTTTCTCAAACTATGACACTTATGTTATAATGGGAAAGCCTTATTATGTACGCAAAGAATATAAATGTTTAAAATAGAAGGGAGCTCTTATGAAGACAGATACCATTGCAGCTATTGCAACTGCTATGACAAATTCAGGAATAGGTATTGTAAGAATTAGTGGTGAAGAAGCATTTTGTGTAATAGATAAAATATATCGTTCTAAAAATGGCAAGAAAAAGTTATCTCAAGAGGAAAGTCATACAGTACATTATGGCTATATTTGTGATGGGGAAAAAGTAATTGACGAAGTAATGGTTATAATTATGAGAGCGCCACGCAGTTATACCATGGAAGATACTGTTGAGATTGATTGTCATGGTGGAACACTGGTAATGAAACGAATCCTAGAAACAGTGATTAAGTATGGTGCACGACCGGCAGAGCCGGGAGAATTTACGAAAAGAGCTTTTTTAAATGGAAGAATTGATTTATCACAGGCAGAATCCGTTATAGATGTGATTAATGCAAAAAATGATTTTGCATTGGAATCCTCTATTAATCAGTTGCAGGGTAAAGTAAAGGAAAAGATAACAGAGATTCGAGGAAAAATAATTCATGAAATTGCATTTATTGAATCTGCGTTGGATGATCCGGAACATTTTTCGATTGATGGGTATGGAGAAAAGTTATCTCGAATTATTGAAAAAGTTTCCAAAGAAATAGAAACAGTATTAGCAGCTTCTGAAAATGGAGAGTTGTTGAAAGAGGGAATCAATACAGTAATTATTGGAAAACCAAATGCAGGAAAATCCTCATTAATGAATGTTTTATTGGGAAGAGAACGTGCAATTGTAACGGATATTGCAGGAACAACCAGAGATGCATTAGAGGAGCAAATTAATTTAAATGGGATTACGTTAAATATTGTTGATACTGCAGGAATCCGAGATACGGATGATATTGTAGAAAAAATCGGAGTGGATAAAGCAAAGGAATATTTGAATAAAGCAAATTTAATTATTTATGTAGTTGATTCATCCACAGAATTAGATAAAAATGATGAAGAAATTATATCAATGCTTTTCGATAAAAAAGCAATTATTCTTTTGAATAAATCAGATTTATCTCAGGTTACTTCAGAAGAGATTGTGAAGAAAGTATTGGAAGAAAATCACATGGAAAAACCTGTGATTTCAATTTCGGCAAAAGAACAAATGGGAATTGATAAGTTAGAAGATACCATAAAGGAAATGTTTTTTCAAGGAGAGCTTTCATTTAATGATGAAATATATATTACAAATGTGCGGCAGAAAGCAGCGTTGCAATCTGCAATGAATAGTTTTAAGTTAGTACAGCAAAGTATTGAAAATGAAATGCCGGAAGATTTTTATTCCATTGATTTAATGAGTGCGTATGAAGAATTAGGAAGTATTATCGGAGAATCAGTTGGAGAAGACTTAGTAAACGAAATCTTTAGTAAGTTTTGTATGGGAAAATAAGATTACCTATTTATGAAATTTGAAGCGGTAATTTAATGCAAATAGAAACTTGAAATAGAAAGAAGGATAAAAAATGCCTTGCATAGAAGAAAATTATGATGTTGTTGTAGTAGGAGCAGGTCATGCGGGATGTGAAGCAGCACTTGCTTGTGCGAGACTTGGTTTAGAAACAATTGTATTTACAGTAAGTGTGGAAAGTATTGCATTGATGCCATGTAATCCAAATATTGGAGGAAGCTCTAAGGGACATTTAGTAAGAGAAATTGATGCCCTTGGGGGTGAGATGGGAAAAAACATTGATAAAACATTTATTCAGTCAAAGATGTTAAATGTTTCTAAGGGACCGGCAGTACATTCACTTCGTGCGCAAGCGGATAAGGCAGAGTATAGCAGAACCATGCGCATGACAATGGAAAATACAGAACATTTAACTATACGTCAAGCAGAAGTAAGTGAGTTAATAGTAGAAGAAAGCGTCGTAAAAGGAGTAAAAACTTTTTCAGGTGCTGCTTATTATAGCAAAGCTGTGGTGCTTTGTACCGGTACATACCTGAAAGCAAGATGTTTGTATGGTGAAGTTATTAATTATACAGGTCCAAATGGATTGCAGCCGGCAAATCATCTTACAGATTCATTAAAAGAAAATGGTGTTGAAATGTTCCGCTTTAAGACAGGAACCCCGGCAAGAATAGATAAACGCTCTATTGATTTTTCAAAAATGCAGGAACAAAAGGGAGATGAAAGAGTTGTTCCATTTTCCTTTACTACCAATCCGGAGGATGTACAGATTGAGCAGGAGTCTTGTTGGCTGACCTATACCAATTTAAAGACGCATGAAATTATCAAAAACAATTTGAATCGTTCCCCTATTTATGCAGGTATTATTGAAGGAACTGGTCCAAGATATTGTCCGTCCATTGAGGATAAGGTTGTAAAATTTGCAGATAAGGAAAGGCATCAGGTATTTATTGAACCGGAGGGAAAATATACAAACGAAATGTATATTGGTGGAATGTCCAGTTCTCTTCCGGAGGATGTACAGTATGAAATGTATCGTACTGTACCGGGATTAGAAAATGCAAAGATTGTGAAAAATGCTTATGCTATTGAATATGATTGTATTAATCCAAGACAGTTAAACCCTACCTTGGAATTTAAGAAAATCAAAGGATTATTTTCCGGAGGACAGTTTAATGGAAGTTCCGGTTATGAAGAAGCAGCCAGCCAAGGCTTGGTAGCAGGAATTAATGCAGCTATGTCTGTATTAGGAAAAGAACCACTGGTACTGGATCGTTCGGAATCTTATATTGGAGTGTTGATTGATGATTTGGTTACAAAGGAAAACAGAGAACCTTACCGCATGATGACTTCAAGAGCGGAATATCGCTTACTTTTGCGTCAGGATAATGCTGATTTACGCCTTTCAAAGAAAGGATATGACGTTGGCTTGATAAGTCAGGAACGTTATGACTGGGTTGTGGAAAAAGAAAGACTTATTCAAGAAGAAGTGGAAAGAGTAGAGCATGTAAATATTGGTGCTAATGCAAAAACGCAAAAGATATTGGAAGAGCATGGAAGTACACCGTTAAAAAATGGAACTACTTTAGCAGAATTGATTCGAAGACCGGAGTTAACTTATGAAGATTTAGCTGATATAGATACACAGCGTCCACAGCTTGCATATGACGTGGTGGAACAGGTAAATATTCATATTAAATATGACGGATACATTAAGCGACAAATGAAACAGGTAAAAGAGTTTAAGAAGTTAGAAAATAAAAAGCTTCCGGAACATTTTGACTATGAACAGGTAAAAAGCCTTCGTATCGAAGCAAAGCAGAAGTTAAATTTATATCAACCAGTGAGTGTGGGGCAGGCTTCAAGAATTTCCGGAGTGTCCCCAGCAGATATTTCTGTACTTTTGGTGTATTTAGAGCAAATGCATCATCAAAAGAAAGAACAATAATGCAGAATTTGTGGAGTTGAAGCAATGGAATATAATTTAGAAAAATTTAAATCAGGATTAAATAAATTAGAAATAGACTTATCTGAACAGCAAATACAACAGTTTTTGGATTATTATGAAATGCTGATAGAAAAAAATAAGGTTATGAATTTGACAGCAATCACAGAATTTGAAGACGTGGTAGAAAAGCATTTTTTAGATTCTTTAAGTCTGGTTAAGCAGATAGACCTGCATCAAGAGTTAAAAGTTTTAGATTTAGGAACAGGGGCGGGGTTTCCGGGAATACCGTTAAAAATAGCATTTCCCAAATTGAATATTGTATTAATGGATTCCCTGAATAAACGAATTAATTTTTTAAATGAAGTAATTGAAACTTTAGAATTGGAAAACATTGTTGCGGTACACGGGAGAGCAGAAGAAATGGCAAGAAAGTCTGAGTATCGGGAAAAATTTGATTTGTGTGTTTCCAGAGCAGTGGCAAACCTTGCATCCTTAAGTGAGTATTGTTTACCTTTTGTAGTTCAAGGTGGAGCATTTATTTCCTATAAGTCTGGAGAAATTGAGGAAGAAGTAATACAATCTAAGAAAGCGGTTTTTCTGTTAGGAGGAAAAATTGAAAGTGTAAAAAAATTCCGCTTGGTGGAAACAGATGCGGAACGTTCCTTTGTTCAAATAAGAAAGGTAAAGAAAACACCGAAAACTTATCCGAGAAAGGCAGGAACACCATCAAAGAATCCAATTCAATAAAGAGATTTGATAAAGATGTGTAAATGAATAAAAAAGAGTAAATGTTAAAAGAGATTGGAGTTTGTCCAATCTCTTTTTGTTATTTAGATTCTAAGTAAAGGTTTAATACTTTTAATAATCTTTCCGGACATTCCAATTGAGGAAGATATTTGGAGCTATCAACGTAAGAAGCTTCAATGGAAGGGTTGTAAGCAACATAGGAATTCATAATTTCAGTAATATCTTTTTGCTCTCTGCTGCCCACTAGATAAATGCTGTTGTTAATTTTCTTTAAGGCATGGACAATATTGATATTAGTATAATTTGCCTTGATGCTGGATAATAAATATTTGCCCTTGCTGTTTTGCAAGTGAGCAGATTCATAATAAGTATCTAAAGTTTTTGTTGATACCATATGTCCTTTATAGAAATATTTTTCTTCAAAAAACTTTTTAATATTTTTGCTGGAAAATGCAATGTTATAAATCAGTGTTCCTACAATAGGCATATCAATTAAAAATTTTAATGCGTTCTTTTCCTTATTAGGAGATGCACATAATTTTACCAGATTAGTAGGATTGAGAACGATAATTTTATTAAAGTGCTCTGGGTTCATATTACATGCCATCAAAGTGAAAGAAGCCGATTCTCCGGTTGTGATAATATCTGCTTTTTCACCAATTACATTTTTGATAAAATCTGTAATGAGCTGAACAAACAGATAATTGCTATAAGTCATATTTGGCTTATCACTTTGTCCGCATCCCAAAAGGTCTATTGCATAAACCGTATGATTTTTTGCCAGGTGTTTGACACATTTCTCCCATTCATAAGAAGATGAGGCTGGATTCAAATCATGGATTAAAAGAACAGGGCTTCCTTTTCCTTGTTTTGTATAAAAAATCTCGCCATATCTCCATGTGAAGAATTTTCCATTATCTGATTTTAGCAGATTCTTCCGAATAGAAGAAACACTAATTGCTTTATTAATACCATAAATACTTATGGTGGTCATCGTTGTAAGAAGTAAAAAATTACGAATTTGTTTTTTCATATAGGTGTCCTCCCTCAACATATATTCTCTTTCTATTATTATAGACGAATTGATGAAGATATACAAATAAAAAATAAAAATTAATCTTTAAATATCATATAAAATGATATAAAATTAAGTTATATGTGAAATTGTATAACATAAACAGAACATACGTTCTATAAGGAGAAATATGGTACAAGAATATTTAAAAAAAATGCGTCAGGAACTGTATGAGTATAAATTAAATATTGAACGTGAGCATAAGAAGAAGATATTACTATTAAAGGAAAATGAACAGTTGATAGCAATGTTAGAAGGAACGTTAGATAAAAATTATGAATCATTTTCCCCAAGAAACGTAAACCATGAAAGTTATGAGAAAATCAATAAATTAAAAGAAGAACGAGTTGAGATAAAGCAAGAAGGAGAAATCTTAGAAGAAAAAATCTTAGATATCAATAGTCATTTGGAAGAATTAGACTCTGTGTTAGAGCATGTAAATAAAAGTGAAAAAGTGATGTTGAATGAAGAAGAAATGTCAAAGGCAGAAGAAGTTTTTAGGAAAAAGATTTTAGAAACTCAAGAAATGGAACGACAAAGAATTGCAAGGGAGTTGCATGATTCTATTGTTCAGAGTCTTACCAGTATTATACATAAAGTAGAACTGTGTACAAAACTGATGGATATGGATACAGTACGATGCAAACTAGAACTTCAGACTATGTCTAAAACAGTAAAGAAAATTATCGAAGATATGCGTCAGGTAATTTATAATTTACGTCCAATGTCTTTGGATGATATTGGATTGGAGGTTACTTTAGAGCGAGAAGTAGCAAAGTGGAAAAACACAGGAAAAGTTTGGGTGGATTATCAAATAGAAGGTGAAAAGAAAGATATATCACCATTAGTATCATTAACAATTCTTAGAATTGTTAATGAGGCGTGTAATAATATTGTAAAACACGCTCAGGCAAAAAATATCAATATTTTTTTAAAATATAAAGAAAATACCATAGAAGTCCAAATTATAGATAATGGATGTGGATTTGATGTTAAAGGTATAAACCAATTGCCTAGAGAAGACGGTTCTGGATTTGGTTTATCAATGATGAAAGAAAGAGTATATTTATTATCGGGAAAATTAAATATAGAATCAGTCATAGGAAAAGGTACTACAATTTCAGTAGAGATTCCTATTGATAAGGAGGAAAATTAAATGGCAGTAGAAGTAATGATAGTTGATGATCATTCTATGGTGCGGGAAGGAATAAAACAATTATTAGAATTAGATGGTGACATTACAGTTATAGGGGAAGCAAGTGATGGAGTAGAATGTTTAAAATTGTTAGAAGAAAAGTTACCACAGGCACTTTTACTAGATATTAATATGCCCAATATGAATGGATTAGAGGTACTGGAAAAAATAAAAGAAAAGGAGATAGATACAAAGGTAATTATATTGACAGTTCATAATGAAGTGGAATATTTATTGAAAGCAGTAGAAATTGGAATAGATGGATATATGCTAAAAGATTCTAATTCTGATGAACTTAAAAAGGCAATTTATAGTGTGGTTGAAGGAGAGAGTTATATACAGTCTAATTTGATTCCAATTCTTAATGCCAAAATGGTTGAACGGGATATGGAGAAAGAAAAACTTGCGTTGTTGACGAAGAGAGAACTGGAAGTATTAAAACTTATGGCAGTTGGTTCGTATAATAAAGAAATAGGTGAAAAGCTAAATATTAGCGAACGAACTGTAAAAAATCATATTTCAAGTATATTCAAAAAGATAGATGTTTCTGATAGAACACAAGCAGCAATATTTGCAATTAGAAATAATTTAATAAATATATTTTAAAGAAAGGAGAATGTTTCACGTGAAACATTCTCCTTTTTCTTTTGTTTGCACGAGCAGTGAGAAAACTCGCAAAGCCTGTTCTCATAGTTAAAGGAAATATGTATGCATTACACAAAAATGTTTCACGTGAAACATTTTTATAATATATAA
>CAYTDI010000061.1:0-11447 GCA_964436595.1 uncultured Eubacterium sp. | reverse complement strand
CTTGTAAATCAGTAATAGTTATTATTTTTAATTTTAAATATTAAAAAAAGAAAGGAATGGAAGAAAATGAAAAAATTTGTATGCAGTGTATGCGGTTATGTTTATGAAGGTGAAGCAGCTCCAGAAAAATGTCCACAGTGTAACGCTCCTGCTTCTAAGTTCTCAGAGCAGTCCGGCGAGAAGACTTGGGCAGCAGAGCATGTAGTAGGTGTTGCACAGGGTGCTCCTGAAGATATTATGGAAGACTTAAGAGCAAACTTTAACGGTGAATGTTCTGAAGTTGGTATGTATCTTGCAATGTCCAGAGTTGCTCACAGAGAAGGATATCCTGAAATCGGTTTATACTGGGAAAAAGCAGCTTTTGAAGAAGCAGAACACGCTGCTAAATTTGCAGAATTATTGGGTGAAGTTGTTACTGACAGCACTAAGAAAAATCTGGAAATGCGTGTAGAAGCTGAAAACGGTGCAACCGCTGGTAAGTTTGATTTAGCAAAGAGAGCAAAAGCATTAAATTTGGATGCAATCCATGATACTGTTCACGAAATGGCTCGTGACGAAGCTAGACATGGAAAAGCATTTGAGGGTCTGTTAAAGAGATACTTTGGCTAAAAAGAATATTTATGGGTGTGACAGTGCTTTTCTGTCACACCCATTTTTACTGTTTTTCAACCAATTCATCTATCAATGCAATAGATTCTTTAATCATATTATCACAATGTTCTTTTTTCGCCCCGCCCTTCTGAGCATTAGCTCTTAAAAGATCCGCACAATTTGTCATTCCATCATGATTATGCGCAATTCTTTTTCGGAATTCATCTATAACTGCTGGGGAATCTATACCTTTTGCACCTAGTACTATAAGTCCGGCAGTTATTGCTCCACAGGTGCTTCCGCACTTCATTCCACTACCAAAATTGCATCCAATAGACGCAGAAAGCTCTTCATCAATTCCTAATTCTTTTGCATATATACGCATGATGGTTTGCGCACAATTATCTACCATTGGCGTCTTGTTTCTAAGTTTCATAGCTTTATCAATGTGTTTATTCATTTTCTTTCCTTTCCCTTACATATTCCTTGTGTCATTGTTCCCATTGGGCAAAACGTACACCAAGTACGCGGTTTGTACAACATCATAACGATTAATCCAATCAGTACAGAGGTCAGCATCAGACTATAAAATCCAAAACTAAACTTTGCAACCCAATCTGGAATACTTCCAGCCGTGTATGCCCATCCCCAAGGGACTTTTATGGTCCAAAATAATTTAATAACTTCTTTTAACGATTGTGCTCCGCTGAATACCAGCCATGTCTGAAATAGCATATTTCCAAACATAGCAAGAAAAAAACTTAAAAATCCATATCTGAACCACTTCGATATCATCCATTTTGGAGTCTTCTTATTTCTAGAACAATTTAAATTTTTTCCTAATACAGTAAACAACTGACCTCTCCCGCAATATTTATTACAGAAGTTCTTATTACCACCAATTATTGCAAATAATAATGGGACTAAAAAATCTATCATTCCGAGCCACGCAAATAGGATATTAAAAAATCCAAGTATAAAGTATACGATAGACCATATCCACAAATATTCATACCAATGTTTATGCTTCATTTGCAATTCCCTCCCTTCGTATTATTTCAATACATCCAGCAGGACATAATTTTTCACATTTTCCACACCCAACGCAGCGTTCTTTGTCCACGTTTGCGTAACAACCTTTCCATATCTGTATTGCACTTTGCGGACATTCTTTTGCACAAGCTCCACACGCGACACAATCCATGTGATTTGTTTTTGCATATCTTTTTGAAAGCACAGATTTACTCCTTTCATTTTGTATATTTTCATCACTTTACCACATTCGCGATAAACTTATACTATCATATAAAAAGGCTTCCGTATGTAACTAAATCACATTACTATACTTTTCAATTTTTCTTTATTTAAAATAAGAATTTCCCCCCGCTTTAATGCAATCACTTGCTGATTAGAAAGATACTTGAGTATTTTCGTCACAACCTCTCGGGCACTCCCAATATATTTTGCAATTTCATCATGGGTAATCTGTAATGTCATTTTATCGGTACGCAACATTTCATCCCACAAAAACTGAGCTACACGTTGATCAATTTTCCGAAATAAAATTTGCTGCATGGTCCACATTACTTCCGAAAACTTTTCGGTAGCGGTTTTGTATAAATACAATTCCATATAAGGATTACTTTTCATAATTTTATTCAGACAAACAGATGGTATCACAAGTACCTTTGTACCCTCAAATGCTTCTACCAATACCTCAAAATCAATGGTATCCATAAGACAGGAAGCGGATAAAACACAAACATCTTTACTATAAACACGAAACAATGTTACTTCTCTTCCTTCATCGGAAATAATATATGACCGCAATTGTCCAGACAACACCGTTATCAATCCTTTGCAGTTTTCATGAGATTGATACATTGTCTTCTTTTTATCATATACCTCGGTATAAATTGCATCCTTTATACTATCCTTTTCTGCTTCTGATAAATGTTTCCAAAATGGAAAAATATTTGCATAATCCATATTTCTCCTCCTTTTGTTTATACTGTTCTTATTTTCCTCTACGAATTTAGGAGAACACAATTATTCTTCAATACACCATCCGCTTTCTTCCTCCTCTGCCAACGCACGACTTGTATTAAACAGCCATACTCCAGTTTCAGTTAAGTCCGAAGTTGTCCACCCGCTGGTTTTCGTGCAGGAAGAGTTTATATAAGATGCCGATTCTGCTTTATTGCACAAACTCCAGCAAGCATAACTTATATTATTTTCTTTTAAAATGGTCATCCAGTCATCGGCATTTATAAAATCATATCCACCATTTCCTGATGCATCACAGCACCCAAATTCACTGGCAAATACCGGCGTACCGCTTGAAATTGCACTTCTAACATTATTTTTAATGTTATCATAATGCGTACCTGCATAAAAATGTATACTGTACATGATATTTTCAAATCCGTCATCCTTTAACGGTTTTGCAACTACTTCATCCACTCGTTGTGACCAGTCATTTGTTCCGCAAATAATAATACTATTATTTCCACAATCACGAATTACCTTAGAAACTTCCTTGCAATAGGTATAAATATCATTTCCGCTTTCATTATACCAAGGAATACCTGTCGGTTCATTGCAGATTTCAAATATTACATTATTATAATCCTTATATTGTTTTGCATATTTTTCAAAAAAAGTTTTAGCCGCCTCAATGTCTTCGTTTGGATTATACGCAAGCACATGCCAATCAATTATGGCATACATACCCAGTTCTTTTGCCGCTTCTACACCTTCGCTAATCTTATCATCTAACAAAGTCTGGTTTCCCTGCAAATATCCACCCTCACGAGGATAAATTGCCAAACGAACCGTGTTTAGTCCCCATTCGTCCCGCAAACTTTGAAAGGCATCTTTATTTACATATTCGGGAAACCAATGTACTCCATGCGTACTTGCTGCTCGAAGCTGTACAGCGTTTTCTTGCTCGTCTACAATCGTAGGTGCTTTATATGCATCCACCTGTTTTACTGATAAGACACCATGCTTTCCTACTGGAGTATCACCATCCTTAGAATTTTCAACAGAACCGATTATACTGTCGGTTACACGATTGTCTAACTCTGTTTCTGAATCTTTTTTTGAGTCTTTTTCTAGCTCAGCACTAACATTTAATTTTGAATTTGTTGATGTGCTTTTCTTACTATCCTCTTCTGCCAAATGCTTCTGCCAAACATAAATCATTCCAGCACCAACAAGAAGAATTACGATTATACAAACTACAATTATTTTCCATTTTACATTTTTCCTGTTTTCCATCCCCACTTCATCCTTTCTTTATTTTATAGCAACGTATAAATGCTTTCTTCTATCCTGTATACATAGAAATTTAGTACTTATCGTGATGTTTATTGTCCTATAAACTTATATTATGCTACCTTGCCACCGGTTCTTCTTCCTCTGCATCTGTCGCTGATTCTACAATATACAATGTTGTATCTTCATTTATAGTTGCTGATGTATCATAACGATCTTCATTTACCATTTCTGTTCCTGCTTCGTCTCTGGCAACAATTTCATTGTCACCAACGCCGAAATAGAAATCTGTTCCTGCCGGAACTTTTATATGAGTCTGTGCTCCGGTAGCTTTCTCAACAACCGTTACGGTATACTGACCGTTTTCAAATTCTTCCATTTGCTTAATAGAAACATCTATGCCTGTCTTTAATTCTCTTACAGAGTCTTCATATCTTGCTGCATTTCCCGGATAGGTAACGGATACACACTTTTCTACTATCTTATCCTTATTAGCATAATAGGTAATCACATTTCCTGTACCATCACCAAAGTCATATGCTTCGTATATTTCATATCCGTCTTTTGTCTCCTTATACCCCGACTGCATTGCATATTCTACACCGGTATAAATTCCCCCGGACATATCGTCTCCATACAGCTCAATATAGGCATCCGAGCTATAATCTACCATATAAGAAGTCTCAGGCTGAACTTCTACTGCTTCACTTTCACCTTCTTCTGCAATTGCCATATTATATTTACTGTATGATACTTTATTTCCCTCTTGATAAGAACTATATCCGTCAGAAATATTCTGGCTCAAAATTCCATTCTCGCCCTTTGTATACTGCTCTGTACTCTTTCCTCCACTTGACTTCTTCCCATTTTCGTCTATATAAACAAAACTACTGTCAATCTGAATACTTCCGTACTTTTCACACAAATTTTGAATAGAATTTGCTTCTTCAAACTCTGCCTGCAGTTCCTCATCCATTTTCTCACATTCTGGAATTTGAATTGCCGCTTTCTGTTCCTGCTCGGTTGTACTCTTATTTTCACTTTCTTTATCAGATGAATTTTTTCCACATCCTGTTACTGAAACCCCCACAAATGCTGCTGTCATTAATAACAATAATACTTTTTTCTTACCCATGCTATCATTCTCCTTCTTTTTGATAATTTATTATATCATATGCAAAATCAGCTCCGGCAAAAGCCAGAAAAACCTACGGTTTTCCTGGCTCGCGGGCGCGTTCACATATATTAAAGATGTTTACTTGATACAAGCATCAGCAAGCATCTTTAATATATGCTCTCTTTTGCCTTTGCGTACATTATATCATGCTCTTCTTCTTTTTCTCAATCCTTTCTAACATCAATTAATGTTATCCTAAGAATTTCCGTATATTTTGTTAATGTTCCTTGTAAATTTTTTCCTTTGTGTGTAAAATTATAGTAACGGTACTATATAAATTTCATATTACCAAAGGAGATCATTATGGACCATAACAGATTAAAAATTAACGATGTATACAAATATCTTACTTTCTGGGCAAACGGCAATATCTATGCAGTTTCAAGCATGGATGTATTACAACTGATTGAAATGCCTTTCATTACCCCTATTCCTGAAATGCCGGATTATATTAGAGGTATTTTGCATCTGCGGGGCGAGAACATTCCTGTCATTGACCTTGGGCTTCGTCTTCAGCAACATTCTGTGGAAAAAAGTGAATCTGCAAAAATCGTCGTTCTTTCTACCCAAGATTGGGATTTAGGATTAATCGTAGAATCCATTGGTGAAATGATAGACTTAACTTCTGCGGATATTTCCACAATTCCTAAAATTGCTGATTCTACCGGAAAACATATTATTTCCAGTGTTGCATTACACAATAACCGATTAGTTCCTATTTTAGATATTGTAACGATTTTATCTGATGAATCACTGAAAAATATTGATTTACAACAAACAACTACTTCTGAGGATGACTAATCGAACTAAAAGTTTGCTCGTCAGACTTTTTCACCCCAAGCGATGTCATTTACAACTAATTTCCTATGATAAAGATTAACACTCTTGTACATAAAAAATGCACAAGAGTGTTAATCTTCATATATACTCTAAATTCTCGATTTTTTTCTTATTCCTAAAGCACTGACCCCCAAAAATAATACACTATATAATAGCATTACACTTATAAATATGTACAAACTATTTTTATTTGCAATGTCTGTTACTTTGAATCCAAGATACTTAAAGGGTAATATAGCATTTAGCCTTTCACCCACTATTATATTAGATGAAATAAAACTAAATAAATAAATTCCCAAGCTAACTCCCAATGCCACTTTTTCTCCTACTCCAATTAGTGAAACTGCAAAAAAAACACTTATACAAAAATACATTTTTAATAAACTAACCCCTAAATTTGCCAAATAATAAACAAGCATATTATTTCTTTGTATTGTACCATTTACTATTTCTACAATTTCTAACTGATTTCCGTTTAGCCCAAACCTAAAAAATCCTATTATTAAAGCAATTGCTGTAAATAGTAAACACACCGCCGCTAATAATATTACTACACTAAATACTTTTGCCCCCAATATATAATTTGAACTATTTCCACTAGAAAAAACATTTTTCCATGTTCTATTTTCATTTTCAATCCCAATACTTTTACTTCCTATAAAAACAGAAAAAATAATTAATCCCGTTAATAAAAACTTTGTCTTATCTAAAAAAAACCAACAGTTTGCAGGATTATATACAATATTATTATTTAAACAATACTCTATAACCCTTATTGTATTTTGGCAGATTATAATTGCATTATTATACTGTTTTACATCTTCACTACTTACGCTTTCTGATTCCTTCTGCAATATTTCAACAGCTTCTTCCTGCGCTTTTTTTATTTCCTTTGCATTTTGCTTCCATTCACGGTTGGATACAGGCTCAAATAAATAAGAATACCCCAATAATATTATTGAAAAAACAACTATACACAATATTATTTTTCTTACTGATACCAACTTTATTTTTTCGCTTTTTACCAAATCACAAAATCTTCTCATATGACTCTTCCTCATTCATAATTTTCTTATATAAAGTATCTAAATCTTCTTTCTGCTCCTCTTTACGGTATCTCTTTTTTATCTTTCCATTTTTTATAAAAATAAATGTATCACAAACATCATTCATTTCTTTTAAAATATGACTGGAAATAATGACACTTATCCCCTCTTTCTTAAGTCTTTTTAATAAATTTCTTACATACTCTATGCCATCGGGATCTAATCCATTCATTGGTTCATCAAAAATAACAATTTGCGGTTTTCCCATCAAACACATTGCAATTCCAAGACGTTGTTTCATCCCCAAAGAATATGTTTTTACTTTTCTGTTTTCTAATCCCACAAGACCTGATTCTTTCAATGCTTTCTGGCATACTTCTCCAATATTATTTTTGGGAATATGCTTTTGCAATGCCTGAATTTGCAAATTCTTCATTGCTGTCATATTAGCATACATTTCCGGTACTTCTATCATACAACTAATAGGATAGTTTTCCTTGTCCTTATAGCAATCCAATGTTTTTCCATTTAAAGTAACCTTTCCTGAATCCGGTTCTATTAAACCACTCATAATTTTCATAATGGTAGACTTACCTGCTCCGTTTGGTCCAATTAACGCACAAACCTCCCCTTCGCTAATTTCCACAGAAAACTCTTCTATAATAACTTTTGATTTTATTTCTTTTTTTATATGCTCTAACTTCAAGTTCATTATTGACTTCTCCATTACATTATCATTTTTCTGACTACTCTTGTTGTTATCTGTGTTTCTACAACCGCAGAAAGTACAATTAATACAAATAATATAACTATTAAAATAAGCGTTGACCGAAATACATTTTTTATATGTTCATTCTTTTTTACCACTCTTATCATTCCCTGAACAAAATTGACCCCTATCATTCCCGCCAACACTATTGTTGGAATTTCCAAAATACCATGGCAACCGATAAACGCCAGTGCATATAAGAGTGACTTTTGTATGGCAACCCCTTTTATGACTACTCCTAAAAAAAACATTTCACTTGCAATATAATAAACTGAATATATTCCACCTGTTATAATTCCCAAAAATACTGCTTTATAATTGACACTAACATTATTTACAAACACTTCCTGAAATGAAAGTGTAAGATTTGGGTTATATTGTAATTTAATATTTAAAGTATATCCTACCCCAAAACATACAACAGCTAATATCAACATTTTCCCATATCGACGTATCACTATATCCCTACTCATTTTTCTCCTCTTCCCAAAACTCAACTGTCTCGCTATCATTAATCCTTAATGTATGTGTCATAAATTTTTTTAATCGACTATCTTCTGAGTGAGTAGAAAAAATAATAATTCCATTTCTTTCTTTTATATATTTACTCAAATAAGAAAGAAGTGCATTTACAGACGCTTGATCCAAATTAACAAACGGTTCATCAAAAAGAATTACCTCTGGTAATGTTATCAATGAACATACAATTAATACTTTTTGTCTGGTTCCAAGTGATAAATTACTAATAAAAACTTCCTTATATTCTTCTATCTGCAATAAATCTACTAAATCTTTATATAATTTTTCAACATTAGTAACTGTGGTTATTCCTTTTATTAACTGATACATTTCCTCTAAAGTCAAAAAATCATACAAAAACATACTATTATTTAATAATACTACCTTTTCCATATATTGCATATAATCTCTATTCATACTTATACCATTATACTCTACTTCACCCTCTAATCTGGTTACTCCCGCAAGCATATTTAACAACGTGGTTTTTCCTATTCCATTTTTTCCAACTAATGATACAATTGCCCCATTTGGTATTGATATATTAATATTCTTAAATACAATTTTTTCTTCAAATGCTTTCGTTATATTCCTTATAACATACATTCTGTTGTCTCCTTTTTAAAATCAGTCTGCTGCTTGCATATACAAATACTACTGCTGTATAAATTATCATTCCAACTAAAAACATTAGCACATTTCCAAACACTTCAACAGCAACCACCGAACCACTAATAAAAATAATCGGTAATCCTATGACTAAATAGTCTTCTAAAATATTATTTATCATAATTCCTATGACATTTTTCTGCACTTCATCATAATCATATTTCTCAAATTGAAAACAACGCAATCCCAATAAAATAGTTACAGAAATCCATTGTATTACACTGCAAATACATAACATGATTACTTTTTCAGAAAATTTATTAAAAATTATTTCTAATACTAAAAGCGACCCTATTGTTACTGCTGTACATTCCCGAAGTTTCCTAACTGTTGCTTTTATAAACTCTCCTTTTTGTGCAAATTTCCTTATAATATAAAAGTTTGTTGTCAATACTTGCTCTCTCAGCACCCCTTCTGCTAATATTTTTTGAAATACTATATTAAATACTGTCGGCAATATGGATATCACACAAACTGTAATACATAATTGTGTGACTCCAAATAACCTACCGCAAAAATGAATTAAAATGCCAATACCGACTATACCAGTTGTCAGCATTACTATAAATCTTTTTGTTCCAGATATTTTGATTTGCTTTTCTACTAATTTCTCTATACTAATTACCTGTTGCTCCTTGGATTTTTTTCTTTTTCTTACTTCTATCTGTATCCAATTTTTTCTCATATACAACAAAGAAAATCCGATAAGTATAACAATTGTTCCTAAACCACTGATAAACGCCAACACACTATTCGTTCCAATATAAATTTTCACGCCTATAACTAAAATTCCCGGAATCAATACATCTCTTCCAAAAATTCTTATCATATGATAGCAAAAGAAAAAACTATCCCAGTTTTTTACTTTCTTCTTCACATTCCTGCCAAAAAATTCATACTCTTTTTTTATCTGTATAATATCTGTTTTTGCATTTCCTGTCATAATTTGAAAAATACTAAGACATATACATCCCAATAGTGATAATAAACTATTTTCTATTTGAGATAATACTGCTATATACAATCCAATAATAATGCAAGTTCCTATTATATTGGTAAATGACAACACCTTTTTCAATATTAAAATAATCTTTTTCTGATCTTCTTTATAAAATATTTTTAAAATTCCACGCATCGCCAATTGTACTTGATAAATAGTCTCTCTTTTTTGATTTAAGCGATTATATTTTATATACTTCCACTTTTGTTTCATATTTTCTCTCCAAATAATTTAAACCAGTATTTGAAATAAAATATTTCCCACTCCCAACAAAATACTTATTACTGCAATAATACATACGATAATAAAAAAACGTTTTTGTTCTTTTTTCATTTTCCACCTCTACATTGTTAAAAAGTTAATTACTGAAGCAACTATCATAAATACTAAATATCCTCCGCCGAGAATAAAACATTCTTTTTTTTCATAACGCTTATAAATTTTATGCAAAACAAAAAATATACAAAATGTTTTAGAAATCAATGCAATGGGTATTAAATTCACTCTTATAAGAGCATTCAGACTATAATCATCTACTATAAATAATACTATTTGATTCACAAGAACTGCTATAATATTCCCATATATTGCAGGCAACACACAGGTTTTTATGTATTCTTTTCTTTTTAAAATTACCGTTGACAAAATCACAATTATAACTGCATCTATATAAACGGTAATAATTGCCATTAGCATCTGAAAAAAAGAAATAAAGAGAATAATAAATTCTTTATGCTGATTTAAAATCTCTATATGTTCCATTAACAATTCATGATTTGCTGAAACAATTTTATCAAACTTGAGAACCGAACTGACTACACAAATAGCTACTAATAAAATTTTACTTAACTTTTCTATCAGTCTTTCTCTATCTTTTTTGATTTTCATGTTATTCCTTTCAACCACTTTCATTGATAGCTATAATTGCCACATTAAAATCCTTTTTAATGTGACAATTAATACCTAATAATTTTTACATCGCTTTTGCTGCTTGTTTACCTGCTTGTTTTGCAACCGTTGTAATTGCAGCCTTATAGCCGATTACAGTAGCTGCTGCTGCCGCTCCGATTCCTGTTAAAGATACCAAAACCGATATCCAGGTAGCAACATCTAAAACACTCAATATAACACCAGCAACATCCATTGAACACCCTATCAATCCAACAATTTTATTCATATTCTTGTCCTCCTTTTTATGTTTTTTCTTTACACTCATTCCAAAAAGTTGTATACTTTACCTAGGTACTTTTTATAAGTGCTGATTTGGATTCCGGTTTGATACGCGCATATTACCCGGAATCTTTTTCTATATAAAGCAGTTTTCACTGCTCTATACCAATTTTATAATAGTTACAGACTCTCATATCATCTTCTAACCAGAAATACTTCATTTACCTGCTTCCTTTTTCACCCTAACACAACAAATACCATATTTCAACAATAACCCCGTGAACGAGCACCTTAACCCCGTAAACGTAATTGCAAAATCTATTTTTATGTATAAAAGGGGCTGTCGCTTTAACGAATGAAAATTCGTGAAGCGACAGCTTCTTTTTT
>CAYTDI010000060.1:0-11739 GCA_964436595.1 uncultured Eubacterium sp. | reverse complement strand
AGGAAACTTTCATTTCCTCTCATAAGGGTTTTACCCCAACTCTTGACAAAGAGCCCTTTTAACATGAAAACAAATTATATCCTATTATTAATAAAAGAAAAATAATGATAAGCCCAAGTAATTTACTATGCAGAAACAGCATCAGCAACATTCCTACTGCTATCCAAAACAGAGTAAATCCTATCAATCGTCGCATCTCGTTCCTCCTGCACTTACTTTCTATTAAGTACTATATGCAACAAGTATGGGATTGATTACAAGCTAATCCATGTATTTCTTTTTATTTCTCGTCTTTTTTATCTTCCTCGTCTGAAATATTCAGTTTGTCTGCTAAATCTTGTGCAGCAGCTTCTCTTGCAGATTCATCTACCACATTATTTTGATTTGTTCCTTTGTCTTTTCCACTGGTAAAACGATTTACAAAATCAGGAACCATATCCAAAATCTTAGTAACGCTATCCTGATTCTTAACATTTACCAGTTTGGTAACTCCATTTTGAATTACTAATACGGCACTTGGGGTAATTTTACCACCTAAACCTCCTGCCGCATTATTTTTCTTATCCTGACAAAAAGCTCCTGCTGCAACACCAAAGGAAACCTCTATTAATGGAAGAATGATAGTATCACCAATGTGTACTGCATCTCCCACTACGGTTTTTGTAGTGATAAAATTATCCATTCCTTTAAATAATGATTGTACAGTTGTGTTAAAATTATTGTCTTGCATATGAAAAACCTCCTAATTATCTTCTGATTTGATTGAAAAGTTTGCGTATATCTTTATTTTTTATTAACCGTATACCTGATAACAAAATGTGCACATTTCGCATATGCCCCTTTAAGGATATATGCCCTTTTGCATAAAGCTCTTCTGTTGTAAAGTCCGGTATAACGGATATTTTGTAACGATGCCAAAAAGGAATCAGACTTATTATACCAAGAATTTCTCCCGTAGTTGCCGGATCATCTGTGCCAAATAAAAGCTCTCCAGATGCCTTTCTTGGAGCATAATGCTTCATTAAGTATTTCAATTCTTGAAAAAGTGCCGTCACAGCATTTCTATTAGTTTCCTCTGAAATGATACTTTTTATGTCGGTAAACTGCTTCTTTATATGTTTTAGTTTTTCACAGAATCGTTTGCAGCATTTTTTTATTTTTGAGATACTTAATTTTCTCCACCAAGTATTTTTCTTCTTTTTTGGCTGCACTGTTTCCTCCACTATGTCTGCTTCACTCTGTCTCCCACTCTTTTCTTTTATCATTTTCTTTTTTTCCGTATCTTTTTGTATGTCGTCACTTTCTTCTATTTTGTCATATATTTCAGTCTCTTTCTGTACCCCGCTTTTTTCTTCTTTTATTTCATATGTTTCAGCTTTCTGCTGTATATTGCTTGTTGCAGACTTTTTGGTCTGCTTTCTATTTTCTGTCTGCTGCTTTGAATTTTTAATTTTTTTCTTCTTTGGCTTTTTTTCTTTTCCAAAGTGTAACGGAATCCCAAATATGCGTATGCTAAATCGAAGTCCATCTGAAGTATAATGTATTCGTGCATGAATAATATGCAAAAACCAGCTAAATACTGCATCTGTCTCTAATTCTTTTGGAACTTCACCCTTACCTTTGATACGATACCGCACCGGAATAAATATAACGGAACATATCAGAAATAAGCATATTCCAATGAAAGCAAGCAGACAAATACCAATTATTTTTAAAATCAGAAAGACGATTTCCATACTGGCTCTTTTCTGAGATTTTCTCGATGTTTTTCAAGAAAATACTCTTTTACGTTAAAGGTTCCGGTTTCCTTATATATATCCATTACAATCTTTCCTGCCAATTCTATTGCATTATCATATCCCTTGTCCACTCCTACTACCAACATGTCCAATTTCGGATAATGCTTTTGCATCAGCTCCCAAGCCGGAATGATATCTAAAAGATTTCCTTCTGCACTACCTAGTGCAATTACATAAATATCCAATTGTCCTGCATTATGCATGATTTTCCATTGTACTTTTTTCTTTTTCGATGCAATAGACTTTCCTGCATAAAAATCTTTATACCAAATCATTCAAACCTCTCATTACTTCTTAAAAAAGGTGCTCTCTTTCGATGAGCACCTTTTAAAAATATTTTCTGTTGCCCCAAAGATTACTTTTCTTTAAATCCAGATATTCATTATATGCTTTTTCTAATATCTGTTTCTCATTTGCAAATTTTAATAAATGATATGCTTCATGAAATTTGTAGTACCCGGAATCAACAAAATATTCTTCCCGTTGTGGTTTGCTGTAATAACTATCTGCCATCATAAGATACCAATGAACCTCTTTCTCCACGGTATCTTCCGGAACATTAAAGGTATACTGGCTTTTTCCGACATATTTGATAATTGATGCATCTACACCCGTTTCTTCCAGCACCTCTCTTGCAGCCGTATCTTTATACTCCTCGCCAGGCTCTACCGTTCCTTTTGGTAAAACCCAACCTTCATACTTATTTCTGTAATTTTTATACAGAAGCAGTATCTTTCCGCGAAATATTACCACACCACCACAACTTGTTGCTTCTATCATTGCAATACCTCCTGATGTGGTTATAAACTAAAAATAGTATAACTCTTTTTTACTTATCTTGCAATACAGACCACCAATTAATTATTAAAATAAGCATCAAATATCTGTTTTGCAATTGGAACTGCAACAGAACTTCCTGCACCGCCACCTTCTACAATTACTGTTACTACAATACTTCCTTTTTCTTTCGTAGAGGCATAACCGGTAAACCAAGCGTGACTTTCTCCCTTTACATTACTATATTCTGCCGAACCTGTTTTTCCGGCAGCCTGATAACTTTGACCACTTAATTTAGAGCCGGTTCCATCACTTACTACATAAGACATAAATTCTTGCATGATTTTTGCTTCATCGGAATCTAATAACGTTCCATAGGTAGTCGGTTGGTACTCTTTTACGGAAATTCCCTTATAATTTTCTGTATGGTCAATAACATAAGGTTTCATTAATACACCATCATTAGCAATTGCAGAAGTAATCAATGCCATATGAAGAGGTGTTACAAGAGTTTGACCCTGACCGATTGCAGTCTGCATAGTGGCAGAAGTATCGGAATTCTTATTTAAAACAAAACTGCTTTTTTGAGATGGGTATACACTTGGAATAGCTTTATTAAATAGTAAATTGTCACATAACTTTGCGAAAGACATTTTATCCAACATCAACCCAATATTAGCATATGAAGCATTACAGGATTTAGCAAAAGATTTTTTTAAATCTTCTGTGCCATGCACTGAATTATCATAGCAGTGAATTTCCGTATCATCTTCTGTAATACTTCCTTTACAATCATAAGTATAATCGGTATAATTAGAGTTTTCCCGAATATATTCCAAGGTTGTTAATATTTTAAAGGTAGACCCTGGTGGGTACAGACCTTGACTTACACGGTTTACCAAAACAGAATTTGCTCCATCTGTTTGGGAGATAATACTATCCCAGTCAGCCGCTATGGTATTTGGATTAAAGTCCGGCTTTGATACCCACGCAAGTATTTTTCCTGTTTCAGGATCAAGTACAACAATCGCACCATTATCGTCACCTAAAGCATTATAAGCAGCTTCCTGCAAAGAATAATTTAGTGTAGTCACAACATTATCCCCAGGATTTTTTTCATCTTTTAATCCATTTACTACCTGTTCTAAGAAAAAGGCATGAGAACGAAGTAAATTGAAATTAGCTATGGACTCAATTCCAGATTTTCCATTACAGTCATATCCTACCGCATGGGCAAACATATTTCCATAGGGGTAATATCTTGTTTCGCTCCCATCTTCCTCTACAATAGTTTCTGCTAATGTTTTTCCATCCTCGGATAAAATACTGCCTCGGATAACATGTTCTCCAAATTTATTCTGTCTGGTATTGTAGGGGCTATTAATAAAATCTTCGCTCTTAAAGACCTGAAAATAAGCAAAGTATCCCATCATCAGGATAAACATTCCCACAAACATATATGTAATAATCACAAACTCCCGATTTTTGTTTTTATTAGTCGAAGTTTTGGACTTTCGTTCCATGGATTTTGACTGTTTCTTCATGTGACACTCTGCCTCCTTTCTTTTTCTTCTTTGGCTTTTTCTTCGCCGGCTCGTTTTCTTCACGCTCTCGTAATAAATATAAACCTTGAATAATCGCAAAAATAATCAATGTACTTAAGAGGGAACTTCCACCGTAACTTACTAATGGCAAGGTTACTCCGGTAGACGGAATAAACTTGATATCTCCACCTACGGAAAGGAAAATTTGGAAACCATATATTGTTCCAAGTCCCAATGCTACCAATTTGTAAAAGGAATCTCTCATCTGCATAGCAATATTCAAAAACATAAGGAAACAGCTCACGCACACTAAAATCAGACACAGTGCAAAAATACCACCAAGCTCCTCGGAAATTGCAGAAAAAATAAAATCCTGCTTTACCTCTGGTATTTTATTTGGCATTCCCTGATTCAATCCCATACCGAACCATCCACCTGTTCCAATGGCAAACAGGGAATTGGATATTTGGTTTCCTTCATTTTCAAAACGTGCCAATGGGTCCTGCCATGCTAATACCCTCACTCGTACATGGCTGAACATAAAATAACCAGCCACAGAAGCAAGGCAGCCACACACAAGACCACCTAAGAAATATCCAATATTGTGAGTGGCAACATAAAGCATTACCATGTATGCAATAAAGAATATCAAAGCTGCACCTAAGTCTTTCGATAGTGCAAGTATGATAACATGAAGTGCTGCAACTGTGGTAGTTTTTACTACCTGTATAAATTCCGTAGACTCATGGTACATTGCAGCTACGAAAAACACAAAAATAATTTTGATAAATTCTGACGGCTGAATGGTAATTCCTGCTACTGTAAAGGAAAGTTTCGCACCATGTGAAACTGCCCCCAATGCCGCAACTGCTCCAAGCAATGTGATTCCTAAAAGAGCATATACCATAGAAAGATTACGGAAAAACTTAAGTCTGCTAATTAAAAATGGAATTAACATGGTTATAGCCATGGAAATGATAGCTATCTTAAACTGCTTTACAGCAAAATCTACGGATAATCGTGTCAGGACAATCAGTCCAATCATCATAAGTATACACATATTATTTACAACTAATCTGGATGCCCTATAATAAAATGCCGAATAACAAAGCTGCACAATGGTAAAATACACCACCTGCATCAAATAGAATACAATTAATTCCTTATTTTGCGTAGACAAATACAAAACCACATATGCATTTAAATGAATTGCATACATATAAAAAATCTGTTGATGAAACTTTCTGCGTTGTTTTTCCGGGGTTATATTCCGTTTTAATACTGCAAAACACTGATATGTATACAGTGCAAACAGAATAATCATTAAATATTTTGATAATTCTGTAATTAAATGTACCATTCCTATTCTACTCCTCGTTTAAAATGACCATTGGTATAATCTTTAAAATATTCTTCTGGTGCTATTTTTTTGTGCTCTAAAAACGCTTGCTGATAAGACTTGAATACAGTTTCCATTTGACGTTCCCCTTCTATGGTGAATGAAATTCTAACTGCCTTAGGTGCTAATCGCTGTATTTCATTTTCATGGTGAAACAATGCCAATGGACTTGTATTATAAATAACATTGTAGCATGTAGTACAATTATTTTTCACTGGGAAAAGCTTCCCATAGCGATCCTTTAGATAAAAGATACCGGGTATTTTATCACAGCTTGCGGTATTCTTATGGAGACATTGTGCACTAATCATCAATGGTTGATGACCGTATACAATAAGTTCGCTATTTTCACTGCTTAAACGAAAAAGCTCACCACGGTTTAATTCTACCGGCATAGTAAATTGTTCTATATTCCAATTTAACAATTCACTCCTTGATTCCTCGGAAAACACATAAATACCGTAATCTGTTTGGATTCGACTACCGTCTATTCCCAACTTTTGTAAAAAATTGATTTCTTCAAAGTTACGAACCAAATAGCCATTTGGCTTGACTTCTTCTAATTCCAAAACCTTTTGTTTTAATGGTTCTGCGGTGTTCATTCGCAAAATATACGGCATTGCTAAATAAATTTCTTTTCCTGCCGCCTGTGCCATCTGGATATCTTCTTTTTTGGTATGGAATACATCGAAATAAATTCGATGAACTTCTTGTTTTTTTAGTATAAAGGAAAATTGTTCCGGTGTTTCTGCTAGAGCATGAAGCTTCGGCTGCCACTCTTTTGCCTTTGACGTCTTTCCCTTAGTAACCTTCTCAATCACTTTTTCCGGGGCAGTTCTTCGATAACCTGCAATAATATGCTTCTCCAATTTATCTAATCCGTCTCTTCGCAATTTATTTAATGCACCAACCGGAATAAAGATGTCCTCTTCCATTTCCACTTCTAATGACTGAAAAACAAACGGTGTATTTCCTGTTTTTTGCATCTTGTCTAAAATGGTTTCTTTTGACATTGGCTGTTTCTGCGCTTTTTGTACAATATCACCTTGCACTTCTATTTCTACATCTTTATATTTTAGCACAAGTTTTGACGGAAGTTCTTTGGAAAGTATTAAGATTCCCTTTATTTTTTCTTTTTGTTCTACGTTGACGTAGGCTTCACGAACTTGTTGCTGTAACTTTTCGTTTCCTTTTTCATGGGATGGGGTTGCAAAGGTAATCATTTCCTTTCCATTATGTCTTTTATAATAGCCATCCGTAAATCCGCAGCGATTGCCAAAATCCCACAATTTCTGATAATCCTTAGCTGAAACTTCATAAGCTCCCTGTGGATTTGCCTCATATTTATCAATATAATAACGATAAATGCTGGTAACACCTGCAGCATATTCTGCCTGTTTCATTCTTCCTTCGATTTTAAAAGAATGTACGCCATGTTGAATCAGTTCCGGTATCAAATCAATGGTACACAAATCCTTTGGGCTTAACAAATAAGATTCATTTCCCTTTTTTGCCGAAGCTGCCAAATATTTCTTTTCAAATAATTCGTAAGGCAAGCGACAAGGCTGGGCACATCGTCCACGGTTTCCGCTTCTGCCACCAATCATGCTGCTTAACAGACATTGACCGGAATAACAATAACACAATGCACCGTGAACAAAGCTCTCTATTTCTGCACCTGTCTGATGATAGATATTGGCAATTTCTTCTAAAGAAAGTTCACGGGCGGTTACAATTCGACTGCATCCAGCCTTCAACATCAACTCTGCACCATATGCGCCGGTAATTGCCATCTGCGTACTGGCATGAATTGCAAGATTGGGAAAATGTTCCCGAATAAATCGCATAACTCCTAAATCCTGTACAATCACCGCATCTAGTCCTGTTTCATAATAAGGCACCAGATAATCATACAATTCTTCTAACTCCTTTTCTTTTAAAAGAGTGTTTACTGTCATATATAATTTTTTTCCTTTTAGATGCATAAAATCTATCGCAGACATCATCTCTTCTTCCGAAAAATTGTTGGCATAAGCTCTTGCGCCAAAACGATTGCCTGCACAATATACTGCATCAGCCCCTGCATTTGCGACTGCTTTTAATGTTTCAAAAGAACCTGCCGGAGCTAAAAGTTCTGTTTTTCTTTGATTATTTTGATTCATAATAATATCCTCGTATCACGACTTAATAACTAGCAAACTATGAGAAATACGCTTTTCCTCGCTACTAGCGCAAATAAAACGCTCTGAAAAACCAGTGGATTCTCAGAGCTTCCTATTACTTATCTTTTTCTTCATGTAAAGGCTGTGTTTGAGTTGTTTTATCGGATGACTTATCTTTAGTGTTTTTATGTTCCTGTTTTTCTGGTTCTATCTGACCTTTCACTTTTCCAAGTAATGCATCTTCCAATGAAGTTTCTAACTTCGCCTTCTTTAATAATAATTCTTTATTTTCCTTTTCCAGTTCCACAATAGACTTCTCATTACTCTCTATCTTTATCTGCGCAGAAATCAATTCATGCTTTAAATCATAAATTTCTTTATCTTTAACTTCAATATCCTGTTCCAGCTTTTCTGCCTGATCCTTTGCTTTAAAGTAATCATCTGCAATATTCAACTCTAGCAATGTGGACTTCATATCCATCGGAAAACGACGAAATTGTTCCATCTCGTCAAATTCACTCATCTTATTATTTATATAGGTGGCAACCTTTTGCAAATAAGCTTCACTTTCATATCCGCTTAATGTATAAACTTTACCTCCAATTAAAACATCTGCGCTGGTCTTCGCTGACATACTTTTCATCCTCTCCGGCTAATCTTTTTCTTTTTCATTATACCTAATTTTCACAGAAAAACAACCTTTATTTTACAATTCCAAAATGTCCATAGGCGAAATCCGTTGCAACTCTTCCCTTAGGTGTACGGTTGATAAAACCATTTTTCACCAAATATGGCTCGTATACATCTTCAATCGTTCCTCCATCTTCTCCCAGTGATGCAGCAAGTGTATCAAGTCCAACCGGACCACCTTGGAATTTTTCAATAATAGTCAATAAGATATTTCGGTCATTCTGGTCTAATCCATACTTATCTACTTCTAATAAATCCAAAGCAAAAACAGCAACCTCTTTCGTGATTTTCCCATCGTATTTTACCTGTGCAAAATCTCTGACACGTTTTAGCAGACGATTGGCAAGTCGTGGTGTTCCCCTGGAACGTCTGGCAAGCTCAAAAGCTCCGTCCTCATCAATCTCTACTGCTAACTTATCTGCAGAATGAAGAATAATCGTTTTTAATTCTTCTGGTGTATAAAATTCCATATGATGAACTACACCAAAACGGTCTCTTAATGGTGCGGATAATAATCCGGCTCTCGTTGTAGCACCTACTAAAGTAAAATGCGGTAAATCCAATCGAATGGAACGTGCGGTAGCACCTTTTCCAATCATAATGTCAATAACATAATCTTCCATTGCCGGATATAACACTTCTTCTACCTGACGATTCAATCGGTGAATCTCGTCCACAAAAAGAATGTCTCCTTCCTGAAGTCCACTTAAGATAGCTGCCATTTCTCCCGGTTTACCAATTGCCGGACCAGAAGTAATCTTCATATTTACACCCATTTCATTGGCAATGATTCCAGCCAGTGTGGTCTTTCCCAGTCCGGGAGGACCATAAAACAACACATGATCTAATGATTCCTGTCGCTGTTTTGCTGCTTCTATGTAGACATTTAAAGTTCCCTTTGCTTTCTCCTGACCAATATATTCTTTTAACGTTTGTGGACGCAGGCTTGTTTCGATTTTTATATCTTCTTCCTGTGCCTGTGTAGAGATTACACGTTTTTCCATGAAATTATTCCTTCCGTTTCATCAAACTTTTACAGAATCAGTTTCCAGTGAATGATTTACTTTAAACCCTCATTAACTATCCTCTTTACAAAAAAGCCATCTGTTTCAATGCTTCCTTTAATACTTCTTCTACGCTAATATCCTGAGTAAGTTCTATACCACTGATTGCCTTTAATGCTTCTGAGGAAGAATATCCTAACGCTGTTAATGCTTGTACTGCTTCGTTTTTCACCGTTGAGGTTGTACTTTGCTGTTCTGCTATATGTTCTGTTTTTACTGCAAAAGCATCTTCTAAGTTTATTTTATCCTTTAACTCTAAAATAACTCTTTGAGCTGTCTTATTGCCAATACCGGGAGCTTTTGCAATAGACTTTGCATCTTCTCCAAGCACCGCAAAACGCAAATCATCCGGAGTCATAACGGACAAGACCGCAAGTGCCCCTTTAGGACCAATGCCGTTTACCCCTAATAATAACTTAAAGATGTTAAGGTCATCCCTTGTTAAGAAACCGTAAAGCTGCATATCATCCTCTTTTACCTGAAGATAAGTATAAATCTTTACTTCTTGTCCAATTCCTGTAAAATTATCTATCATACTGGCAGGAATATGAATGTTATAACCGATTTGACCTGCTTCTACTACAATCACATCATCTAAAATCTCAACCAGTTCACCTTTAATATAAGAATACATACTTTCTCCTTTACGTTATACTCTGCTATCTTTATTCTACTCTTTCACCGTAAAAATAAAAGCTTTTGCATTCCTTTAACTTCACGTTAATGATTTTTCCTATTAAATCCGCTGTTCCCGGAAAATGTACAATAAAGTTGTTGCTTAATCTTCCCGTCATTAAATGACTATCCTGTTCGTTCACTTCTTCCACTAATACACTTTCTGTTCGTCCGGTAAGTGCTTGTGCACGTTCAGCAGCATCTGCCTGTACTTCCTTTAATAATCTGTCAAAACGATCCTTTACTACATCTTCCGGCACTTGTTCCTGAATGGAAGCTGCAGGTGTTCCGGTACGTTTAGAATAAATAAAGGTAAATGCACTGTCATAACGCACTTTTTTTACCACATCCATAGTTTCTAAGAAATCTTCTTCTGTTTCTCCCGGAAATCCCACAATAATATCTGTTGTAAGAGCAATATCCGGTACTGCATTTCGAATCTTGTCTACCAAAGTTAAATACTGTTCCTTATCATAATGACGATTCATTTCCTTTAGGATACGACTGCTGCCTGACTGTAATGGTAAATGTAGATGTTTACATATCTTTTTCGATTTTCCCATTACCTCGATAAGTTCATCGGATAAATCCTTTGGGTGAGAAGTCATAAAACGAATCCGTTCCAATCCTTCGATTTTTTCTACCTCTTGCAGTAGCTCTGCAAATGTAACCGGAGTATCTAAATTCTTTCCATAAGAGTTTACATTCTGTCCTAACAGCATAATCTCTACAACTCCATCTGCTACTAAATGTTCAATTTCACGAATAATATCCTGTGGCTTTCGGCTTCGTTCCCGTCCTCTTACATATGGTACAATACAGTAACTGCAAAAATTATTGCACCCAAACATGATATTTACACCAGACTTAAAGGAATATTTACGATCTATCGGAAGGTCTTCTACAATCTTATCCGTATCTTTCCAAATATCAATGACCATTCCCTTTTGTTCAAAGGTTGCCACTATTAATTCTGCAAATTTATAAATATTATGTGTTCCGAAAATCAAATCCACAAACCGATAACTTTTGCGTAACTTTTCAATTACTTCCGGCTCTTGCATCATACAGCCGCAGAGTGCAATCTTCATTTGAGGATGACGTTTCTTATAGGTACTCAAATATCCCAATCTTCCCCAAACTTTATTGTTAGCATTTTCTCTAACCGTACATGTATTATAAATAACAAAGTCGGCCTCTTCATTCTCCGCAGCTTCATAACCAATTGTCTCTAAAATACCTGCTAGTTTTTCAGAATCACGAGCGTTCATCTGACATCCGAATGTAGTAACGCAAAAAGTCGGTCTTCTTCCTAGTTTTTCAGCCAATGCATTCACATAACCTTTTGCTTTTTCCATATAATAAAACTGGCGTTGTGGTTCTTCTTGTGGAACCTGTTCATATATCTTATTTTCCATATAAATTTTCCTTTTCTTTCCTATTTCAAAATCTAGATTGCACAAGGCAAACCCAAACTATATCATACACTTTTTTCTTATGATTGTAAATGTCTCTTTGTAAAAAAGCAACCATTTGTTCGTAATCTTAATATAAAACATTGTAGATATAAAAACGGTTGTACACTTTTCATTGGGGTAAATAAAAAAGAGTAGGCATAGTACCACAGAA
>CAYTDI010000059.1:0-11844 GCA_964436595.1 uncultured Eubacterium sp. | reverse complement strand
CTTTTACTGTATCACCTTTTTTAATTTTTAATGGAGGTGGGTCGATGTCAACTTTAAAAATTAAAAAAGGTGATACAGTAAAAGTTATCGCTGGTAAAGACAAAGACAAAGAAGGCAAAGTTATTGCTGTAAATAAAAAAGACAACACCGTTCTGGTAGAAGGTATCAACATGGTTACCAAGCACACAAAACCAAGCATGGCTAATCAGCAGGGTGGTATCATTCATCAGGAAGGACCAGTTGATATTTCTAACGTAATGTATGTTCATAAAGGAAAAGCTACTCGTGTAGGATTCAAAATGGACGGAGATAAAAAAGTACGTTTTGCCAAATCTACTGGCGATGTAATTGACTAATAGAAGGAAGGAGGTCCATTCAGTTGAGTACCAGATTAAAAGAAACTTATCAGAACGAAATCGTAGACGCTCTGATGAAAAAATTCGAATATAAAAACAAAATGGAAGTACCAAAGCTTGATAAGATTGTTATCAACATGGGCGTTGGTGAAGCAAAAGAAAATGCAAAACTCTTAGACGCAGCAATCAGCGATATGGAAACCATTACAGGTCAGAAAGCTGTTGTAACCAGAGCTAAGAATTCCGTAGCTAACTTCAAAATCAGAGAAGGAATGCCTATCGGATGTAAAGTAACTTTAAGAGGCGACAAAATGTATGAGTTCCTGGATCGTTTAATCAACTTGGCTTTACCTCGTGTGCGTGACTTTAGAGGTATCAATCCAAACGCATTTGACGGAAGAGGAAACTACGCTCTTGGTATTAAAGAACAGTTAATTTTCCCAGAAATTGAGTACGATAAGGTTGATAAAGTGCGTGGTATGGATGTTATCTTCGTTACTACTGCAAAAACCGATGAAGAAGCTCGTGAATTATTGACACAGTTCAATATGCCATTTGCAAAATAATAAGGAGGGAATTTCAATATGGCAAAAACATCTATGAAAATCAAACAGCAGCGCAAACCGAAATTCTCTACCAGAGAATACAATCGTTGCAGAATTTGTGGTCGTCCACATGCATATTTAAGAAAATACGGAATCTGCAGAATTTGCTTCCGTGAATTAGCTTATAAGGGACAGATCCCAGGTGTAAAGAAGGCTTCTTGGTAGGCCGGAAAAGGAGGAAATGAAACATCATGACTATGAGTGATCCAATCGCAGATATGCTTACAAGAATTCGTAATGCAAACACTGCTAAACATGATACAGTAGACGTTCCAGCTTCCAAGATGAAGATTGCAATTGCAGATATTCTTGTAAAAGAAGGATATGTTGCAAAATACGATATCGTAGAAGATGGTAACTTCAAAACTATCCGTATTGAATTAAAATACGGAAAAGATAAGAATGAAAAGATTATTACAGGACTGAAGAGAATTTCCAAGCCAGGTCTTCGTGTATACGCTGGTAAGAATGAAATTCCAAAGGTTTTAGGAGGACTTGGTATTGCGATTCTTTCTACAAACCAGGGTGTTGTAACAGATAAAGAAGCAAGAAAATTAGCTGTAGGCGGAGAAGTTCTCGCTTACGTATGGTAGGCATTGAGCACTTGGCGAGGTGTTTTCGAGCATAGTGCGAAAGCCGTTCCCGAGACTTAACGGTGCTGAGCCTGTTTCTGGCGAGAGCAGCGTGTTAGTCGAGCGGAACTTTGGAGGTTTGATTGTAGCTAGTACAGCTATAACTAAGAAGAAAATAAAATTAGGAGGTACGGGCATGTCACGTATAGGAAGAATGCCAATCGCGGTACCAGCAGGAGTTACTGTTGATATTGCAGAAAATAATCATGTGACTGTAAAAGGTCCGAAGGGAACTCTTGAGAGAACCCTTCCAGCAGAAATGGAAATCAAATTAGAAGACTCTGAAATCATTGTAACAAGACCAAACGATTTAAAGAAAATGAAATCTTTACATGGTTTGACAAGAACTTTGATTCACAACATGGTTGTTGGTGTAACTGATGGTTATACCAAAGAGCTTGAAGTAAACGGTGTTGGTTACAGAGCTTCCAAATCTGGAAAAGTTTTAACATTAAACCTTGGATATTCTCATCCGGTAGAAATGGAAGACCCAGAAGGAGTAGAGTCTAAAGTTGACGGTAACAAAATTACTGTTTCCGGTATTGATAAAGAAAAAGTTGGCCAGTACGCAGCTGAAATCAGAGATAAGAGAAGACCTGAACCTTACAAAGGAAAAGGTATCAAATATGCTGATGAAGTTATTAGACGTAAAGTTGGTAAGACTGGTAAGAAATAATATAGGAGGAACAAAAAATGGTTAGTAAAAAATCAAGAGCAGAAGTTCGTATTAAAAAACATAGCAGAATGCGTAATCGTTTCTCCGGTACAGCCGAAAGACCACGTTTAGCTGTGTTTAGAAGCAATAATCATATGTATGCACAGATTATTGACGATACAGTTGGAAATACATTGGTTTCCGCGTCTACACTTCAGAAAGATGTAAAGGCAGAATTAGAAAAGACAAACAATGTTGACGCAGCAGCACATCTTGGAACTGTAATTGCAAAGAAAGCATTAGAAAAAGGTATTACAACAGTTGTCTTTGATAGAGGCGGCTTCATATATCAGGGAAAAATCAAAGCATTAGCTGATGCAGCAAGAGAAGCTGGATTAGACTTTTAATAGGAGGAGACAATTACATGAAACGTACAATTATTGATGCTAGTCAATTAGAATTAACAGAAAAAGTGGTATCAATTAAGCGTGTAACAAAGGTTGTTAAAGGTGGACGTAACTTCCGTTTTACAGCTTTGGTTGTTGTTGGTGACGGCAATGGTCATGTAGGTGCAGGCTTAGGAAAAGCAGCTGAAATTCCAGAAGCAATCCGCAAAGGAAAAGAAGATGCTATGAAGAAACTGATTTCTGTAAAATTAGATGATAACAACAGTATTACTCATGATATTACCGGAAAGCATACCGGTGCATCTGTATTACTGAAAAGAGCTCCTGAAGGTACTGGTGTTATCGCAGGTGGTCCTGCGCGTAACGTATGCGAATTAGCAGGAATTAAGAACATCCGTACAAAATCTTTAGGTTCCAACAATAAGCAGAACGTAGTTCTTGCTACTATTGATGCTTTAAGTCAGTTGAAATCTCCAGAAGAAGTAGCTAAGCTTCGCGGTAAATCTGTTGAAGAGATACTTGGTTAAGGAGGGAATTGAAGATGGCAGAAAAATTAAAAATCACACTTGTAAAATCTACAATTGGTGCTGTTCCAAAGAATAAAAAGACAGTAGAAGCTTTAGGTTTAAGAAAAGTAAATCAGACTGTTGAAATGCCGGATAACGCAGCAATCAGAGGTATGATTCAGAGAGTAAGACATTTAGTAAAAGTAGAAGAAATCTAAGATTAAAGTAAGGAGGTGTCAGAATGGACTTATCAAATTTACAGCCAGCAGAAGGTTCAAAACACAGTGATAATTTCAGAAGAGGACGTGGACACGGTTCAGGAAATGGTAAGACCGCAGGTAAAGGACACAAGGGACAGAAAGCTCGTTCCGGAGCACCAAGACCTGGTTTTGAAGGTGGTCAGATGCCATTATACAGAAGATTACCTAAGAGAGGATTTAAGAACAGAAATTCCAAAACAATCGTTGGAATCAATGTATCCGCTTTAGAAGTATTCGATAACGATGCAGTTGTAACAGTAGAAGCATTACTGGAGCAGGGAATCGTTAAAAATCCAAGAGATGGCGTTAAAATTCTTGGAAACGGTGAACTTACAAAGAAACTCACTGTACAGGTAAATGCCTTCAGCGCAGGCGCTAAAGAAAAGATTGAGGCTCTGGGCGGAAAAGCAGAGGTGATCTAATGCTGGAGACATTCCATAACGCATTTAAAATAAAGGACATTAGGAATCGTATTTTTTATACATTAGCAATGTTAGTTGTCATCAGACTGGGGTCACAGTTACCCCTGCCTGGTGTCAATGGTGAAGTGCTTGCCAACTGGTTTGCAAGTCAGGGAACAGATGCACTGAACTTTTTCTCTGCGATTACCGGTGGTTCTCTTGAGAATATGTCAGTATTTGCACTGAATATTACACCGTACATTACATCTTCCATTATTATTCAGCTTCTTACCATTGCTATTCCAAAGTTGGAAGAAATGCAGAGGGATGGCGAAGATGGAAGAAAGAAAATGACCAAGATTACACGTTATGTGACGATTGCACTTGCAGTAATCCAGTCAGTAGCTATGGCAATAGGATTTGGTCGCAGCGGATATTTAGAGAAGTTTGATGCATTGCATATAATTATGATGGTTACTTCTTTAACAGCAGGCTCCGCAGTACTTATGTGGATTGGTGAAAGAATCACGGAAAAAGGTGTTGGAAATGGTATTTCCATCGTTTTGACGGTTAACATTCTGTCACGTATACCAGACGATTTGATGACTTTATATACAAAGTTCATCGCAAATGCAGCAAATGTTGGTAAAGCAATTATTGCAGCGGTTGTTATTATTGCAGTTATTTTAGTAACAATTGTTTTCGTTGTATTTCTTCAGGATGGACAGCGAAAAATACCAGTTCAATACAGCAAGAAGATTCAGGGAAGAAAGCAAGTAGGTGGTCAGACCAGCTACATTCCTCTGAAAGTAAATACAGCCGGTGTTATTCCGATTATTTTTGCGCAGTCCATTATGCAGATGCCAGTATTGATTGCAACCATGTTGGGTAAAGGTCAGGGAACAGGAGTCGGAAGTAAGATTCTTCACGGATTATCTCAGTCTTACTGGTGTAATCCAAAACAACCAGTTTATAGCTGGGGATTATTGTTATATATTGTATTAGTAATTGCATTCGCATATTTCTATACATCTATTACCTTTAATCCACTTGAAATTGCAAACAATATGAAACGCCAGGGAGGATTTATTCCGGGTATCAGACCAGGAAAGCCAACCAGCGATTATTTAACAAAAATCTTGAATTATATCATTTTTGTTGGAGCAGTCGGACTTATGATTGTAGCAATCATTCCAATTTTCTTCAATGGAGTATTTGCTGCAAGCGTATCATTCGGCGGAACATCTATCATCATTATTGTTGGTGTTATTATTGAAACATTAAAGCAGATTGAGTCACAGATGTTAGTTCGCTATTACAAAGGATTTTTGAATGACTAGTATGTGTACCAGGGAGGTGCTAAGTGCATCTCCCACGGTGCACTAAAGTTGTTTTTAAGAGAATTATGGAGGAATCGTTATGAAAGTTATTATGTTGGGGGCACCGGGAGCAGGAAAAGGAACACAAGCAAAGCAGATTGCCGATAAATATAGCATCCCACATATTTCCACAGGAGATATTTTCAGAGCAAATATAAAAAATGGAACTGAATTGGGAAAAAAGGCAAAGACATTTATGGATCAGGGCTTGTTAGTTCCAGATGAGTTAGTAGTTGAATTGGTCGCAGACAGAATACAACAGGATGACTGTAAAAACGGTTTTGTACTGGATGGTTTTCCAAGAACTATTCCACAGGCAGAAGCTTTAGATGCAGCACTTGAAAAAATAAATGAAAAAATGGATTATGCTATCGATGTAGATGTACCAGACGAAAACATTATTACAAGAATGTCTGGAAGACGTGCATGCTTAAACTGCGGAGCTACTTACCACATTGTTTCTATTCCAACTAAGGTAGAAGGAATTTGTGACCGTTGTGGAAGTCAGGTAGTATTAAGAGACGATGATAAGCCAGAAACAGTCAAGAAACGTTTGGAAGTATATCATGAGCAGACACAGCCGTTGATTGATTATTATAAGAAAAAAGAAATTTTGAAAACTGTAAATGGTGTTCAACCGATGGAAGATGTATTCAAAGCCATCGTGGAAATTTTAGGAGCGTAAAACATGTCAGTATCAATAAAATCTGCCAGAGAAATTGAATTAATGCGTGCCGCAGGAAAAATTCTGGCAAAGGTTCACGAGAATCTGGGAAAAGAATTGAAACCGGGAATGTCTACCTGGGAAATTGATAAGCTGGGAGAGGAAATGATTCGTAGTTTTGGATGTATTCCTTCCTTTAAAAATTATAACGGATATCCGGCAGCAATATGTGTATCTGTAAACAACGAAGTGGTACATGGAATACCAAGCAAAAAGCATTTGATTCACGAAGGTGATATTGTAAGTTTGGATGCTGGTGTTATTTATAAAGGTTACCATTCCGATGCGGCAAGAACCCACGGTATAGGAGAGATTTCAAAGGAAGCAGCACTGTTAATAGAAAGAACACGGCAGAGTTTTTTTGAAGGCATTAAATACGCAAAAGATGGAAATCATTTGCATGAGATTTCAAATGCAATTGGCGCCTATGCAGAAAGTTTTGGCTATGGAGTAGTTCGAGAATTAGTAGGACACGGAATTGGAACACATCTTCACGAAGACCCGCAGATACCAAACTTTGCTCAAAAGAGCAGAGGAGTACGATTGAAGTCAGGAATGACCCTTGCAATTGAACCAATGATAAACGCAGGTCGTCCGGATGTAGAATGGTTGAGTGATGATTGGACAGTCATAACAGAGGATGGTTCCTTATCAGCACATTATGAGAATACAGTTCTAATTACTGGTGGAGAACCGGAGATATTGACGCTTATAGAGACCGAAAGCAACTTAGCGATTGGTGAGCCGAAAGGCGAAGACAGAGCTTAGTGCGAGGTCGTTCTTTACGCTTAGAGAAAGCAAGCCTGAAAGGCGCAGCTTGAGCTTAGCAAAAAGAACTTCCATATAAAGAGGAAGGAACGTAGATGAATATTAATTTAGCAATATCAAAATCCGGTCACGATAAAGGCAGCATTTATGTAATTATAAAAGAAGAAATGGATATGTATTATCTGGCAGATGGGAAGTACAAACTTTTAGAAAAGCCAAAGAAGAAAAATAGAAAACATATTCAGATTATAAAAAAGCTTCCGAAAGAAGTTACAGAAGTGTTTACAGAAAAAGATAATTTTCAGAATGAAGAAATAAAAAGAGCCATTAAGCTTTATTGCAAATTAGGAGGAAAATAAGAATGTCAAAAGCAGATGTAATCGAAGTAGAAGGAACAGTTGTAGAAAAATTACCAAACGCAATGTTCCAGGTAGAACTTGAAAATGGTCATCAGATTCTTGCACACATTAGTGGAAAATTAAGAATGAATTTTATTCGTATATTACCTGGTGACAAAGTAACTATTGAGATGTCCCCATATGATTTGACAAAAGGAAGAATCATTTGGCGTGATAAATAAAAAGTTGAAAAAAGCCCCAAAATTGCTTGCTTTTTCAAGTGTCCGATGATATAATGTTATTCGGACACTTTTGGAGTAGACCCTTGAAAAACGGAAAATCCGTAAAACAGGGGCTTTTACAATTGGGAAAGGAGGAATTGCTGTGAAGGTAAGATCATCAGTAAAGCCTATTTGCGAAAAATGCAAAGTCATCAAAAGAAAGGGAAGTATCAGAATTATCTGTGAAAACCCAAAACACAAACAGAGACAGGGATAGAGCACTTAGTGAGTGCAAGGCGTTAGGCGTAGCACGAGGTTAGTGCGAAACCCGTTCCCGAGACTTAGCGGTGGCAAGCCTGAATTTGGCGCAGACAGCGTGTTAGTCGAGCGGAACTACCTTGTGAAAAGTTCTTATCTAACGAAAGTTAGCGAACAGAACTACCTTATTTGTTTGATTATTTATGTGCGGCTGTAGTGAAACGCCCGGAAGGGTTGCTCACTATTCATAATAACCGGTATATACCACCGGATTCCACTTTTTTGATACCGAGGAAAGCGGAATACAAGGTATAAATAGAATATTTTGACACAAGGCAAAGATATACACACATTTCAGGACGAGCAACCGTAGCTGTATATGTTTGTTTTTCGTGTGTTAGGCGAATTATGTTGCAGATTTGCCACAATGCTACCGGTATGTATTGCATACCAAATAACATTTATAGAAATTAATGGAGGTGTACAACACACATGGCTCGTATCGCAGGTGTAGATTTACCAAGAGAAAAACGTGTTGAGATTGGATTAACTTATATTTACGGTATTGGTAGAGTTAGTGCTACCCGTATCTTAGAAGCAGCAAATGTTAATCCGGATACTCGTGTTAGAGATTTAACTGATGAAGAAGTAAAGAGAATCAGTGCAGTAATCGATGAATCCCAGACAGTAGAAGGTGATTTAAGAAGAGAAATCGCTATGAACATCAAGAGATTACAGGAAATCGGATGTTATCGTGGAATTCGTCATAGAAAAGGACTTCCAGTTCGTGGTCAGAAAACAAAGACTAATGCAAGAACTAGAAAAGGTCCAAAGAGAACAGTAGCAAATAAGAAAAAATAGGCATTGCACACTTAGCGAAGGTAAGCTGATAAGCGTAGCCTGAGGTTAGTGGGAAAGCCGTTCTGTGAGATTAACGAAAGCAAGCCTGTTTTTGGGCGTAGCTTGAGGTTAGTGAACAGAATTTCCTAATGAAAGTTCTCAGCCAACATAAAAGTTAGTGAACAGAACTTTCTTAATAAAAAGTAACAAGAAAATATAGAAGAATGAGAAAGTAGGTTAGTTTAGATATGGCTAAAAACACTGCAAAAAAAGTGACAAAACGTCGTGTGAAGAAAAACGTTGAACGCGGACAGGCGCACATTCAGTCATCTTTTAACAATACAATTGTAACAATTACAGATGCTGAAGGAAATGCTTTATCATGGGCAAGTGCAGGCGGTCTTGGTTTTAGAGGTTCAAAGAAATCTACTCCATATGCTGCACAGATGGCAGCAGAAACTGCTACAAAGGCAGCTCTTGTACATGGTTTAAAAACAGTAGACGTAATGGTAAAAGGACCTGGTTCAGGAAGAGAAGCAGCAATTCGTGCACTTCAGGCATGCGGTCTTGAAGTAACAAGCATTAAAGATGTTACTCCAGTACCTCATAACGGATGTCGTCCACCAAAACGTAGAAGAGTCTAATTAGGAGGTATAGGTTAAGATGGCAGTAAATAGAGTTCCAGTTCTTAAGAGATGTAGATCTCTTGGTTTAGATCCAATTTATTTAGGAATAGATAAAAAGTCCAACAGACAGTTAAAGAGAGCAAATAAGAAAGTATCTGAATACGGACTTCAGTTAAGAGAAAAACAGAAAGCAAAATTCATTTATGGTGTATTGGAAAAACCTTTCCATAACTATTATTTGAAAGCAGACAGAATGAAAGGTATGACTGGTGAAAACCTCATGATCATTCTGGAAAGCAGATTAGATAATGTAATCTTCAGATTAGGTTTTGCAAGAACTAGAAAAGAAGCTAGACAGATTGTTGACCATAAGCATGTTTTAGTAAACGGAAAACAGGTAAACATTCCTTCTTATTTGGTAAAAGCTGGAGATACAATTGAAATTAAAGAAAAATGCAAAGGATCTCAGAGATATAAAGATATCTTAGAGGTAACTGCTGGAAGATTAGTTCCAGATTGGTTAGACGTTGATCAGGAAAACTTGAAAGGCGCTGTAAAAGAATTACCAAGCAGAGAAGTTATTGACGTTCCAGTAGACGAAATGCTTATCGTCGAGTTGTATTCTAAATAATAATTAATGAGCAACGATACCCGAAAAGGAGGGACTTTGTAGTGTTCGATTTTGAAAAACCAAAAATTGAAATTGCTGAGATTTCAGAAGACAAAAAGTACGGCCGATTTGTTGTGGAACCGTTAGAGAGAGGTTATGGTACTACCCTTGGTAATTCTTTAAGAAGAATTATGCTTTCTTCTTTGCCGGGAGCAGCAGTCAGCCAGGTAAAAATCGATGGTGTATTGCATGAATTCAGTTCAATTCCTGGTGTGAAGGAAGATGTAACGGAAATTATCATGAATATCAAGAATCTGGCATTAAAAAACACCAGCTCAACAAACGAGTCTAAAGTTGCTTACATCGAATTTGAAGGCGAAGGCGTAGTAACAGCAGCTGATATTCAGGTTGATCCGGATATTCAGGTATTAAATCCAGACTTGGTAATCGCTCACTTAAACGGTGGTGCTGATTCCAGATTATATATGGAATTAACCATTACCAAGGGAAGAGGATACGTTAGCGCTGACAAGAATAAGAGTGAAGATGTACCTATCGGAGTAATTGCAGTTGATTCTATTTACACTCCAGTAGAGCGTGTAAACCTGTCAATTGAAAACACTCGTGTAGGACAGATTACAGACTATGATAAACTTACTTTAGATGTTTATACAAATGGTACTTTAGAGCCTGATGAAGCAGTAAGTTTAGCAGCAAAAGTTTTAAGTGAGCATTTGAATTTGTTCATTGATTTATCAGAGAATGCAAGAACAGCAGAAGTCATGATTGAAAAAGAAGACAATGCAAAAGAAAAAGTTCTTGAAATGAATATCGATGAACTTGAGTTATCCGTTCGTTCTTACAACTGCTTAAAGAGAGCAGGAATCAACACTGTTGAAGAGTTGACAAACAGAACACCGGAAGATATGATGAAGGTTCGTAATCTTGGACGTAAGTCTTTAGAAGAAGTATTAGCAAAATTAAAAGAATTAGGACTTCAGTTGAATCCAGGTGAAGAATAAGAGTAGATTTGAACAATCTATGATACTGATGGAACTGTTAAAGTTCCGTCAGATCCTAGTTCGTACTCATATGCAGCGAGGTTTGTAAGACCAAAGGGCGAAGCCGCGTTAGATTCATGAGTGGCACACAAACAAGTATATAATATTTGGTGAGTAAGACCAAAAGGCATCGTCAGATATTCCACAAATGGAGGATTATTAAAATGGCAAAATATAGAAAATTAGGCAGAACTTCTGATCAGAGAAAAGCTTTAATCAGAAATCAGGTAACAGCATTATTAAATAATGGAAGAATCGTTACAACAGAAGCAAAAGCAAAAGAAATCCGTAAAGTAGCAGAAGGATTAATCGCTTTAGCTGTAAAAGAAAAAGACAACTTTGAAGAAGTTACTGTAACTGCTAAAGTTGCCCGCAAGGACAAAGATGGCAAGAGAGTAAAAGAAGTTGTAGATGGTAAGAAAGTTACTGTTTACGATGAAGTAGAGAAGAAGATTAAAAAAGACCTTCCTTCCCGTTTACATGCTAGACGTCAGATGAATAAAGTGCTTTACACTGTAAAATCTGTACCGGCTGAAAACGCTGGAAAGAAAAAGAACACCAAGACAATTGACGTTGCAACCAAGTTATTTGACGAAATTGCTCCAAAATATGCAGATCGTAACGGTGGATACACCAGAATTGTTAAAATTGGTCAGCGTAAAGGTGACGGTGCTTTAGAAGTTCTTCTTGAGTTAGTATAAGAGAATCGGAAAAAGTATAATATAAGAGCCACTGCAAAAGGTATTTGAAATGTATCTTTTGTGGTGGCTCTTTTTGGGTTCTTTGTCAAGGGTTGGGGTAAAACGGCGTGTTTTTTTAAGGTTGGGGACGCTGGTATTTAATAATATCAGAAACATTACAGTCTAGAATAAAGCACAAAGTATCAAGAGTTTTTGTGGTAATAGCTTCCCCCTTTTTCATACGATAAAGAGTATTCGCAGAAATTCCATGTTTAAATATTAGTTCATATTCTGTCATATTTTTCTTGAAAAGAGTTTCATAAAAAGGTTCATAGGAAATCAAAATAAGCACCTCACTTTTTGTTCTAATAAAAAGATAACATACTTAATTTGTTGACTATACTTAAAGTATTGAGTATAATAAAGAAAAATATACATCTGTAAAAAAGAGAAAAATTATTATAAAAAATTACAATTAAAAATTAAAATAAAAAAATTTTAAAATGATAAAACTTTT
>CAYTDI010000058.1:0-11870 GCA_964436595.1 uncultured Eubacterium sp. | reverse complement strand
TTACTATAGTCATAGTTGTATTAGCGTTAGGTGGAATCATAGGAAAATATGCATTAGAGAAAGCCCAGGAAGCACATGACAATAGTGCGGTAGAATTTGCAGATGAAACCATGGGACAAGTGTTGTGTAATACTTGTCATTGGAGCGATGAAATAACGTTGGAAAATGTGACGTATAAGGATCTGAAGGGAATTAATGAGTTATGGATTGGATATATTGGCTATTATGATACTCTGTTGGATTTACAATATTGTACAAGATTAAATGATCTTTATATTAATGGTGGAATAGGGAAACATAATGGAGCTTATTTTATAAATCAGGGTGAAGTAAATCGTAAAGTTTCCGAGGAAGAGGTGGAAAATATACAGCAGGAATTAGGTGAAATATTACCAAAATTAAAAGAATTAACTGAATTAGAACTTAGCAGTGAAGGAGAAGTAAAATGGACATCGATAGATTTCCTGAAAAATCGTGATAATATAGAAGCGTTTTGGATAAATAATTGCAAGGGGGCAGACTATTCTGTATTAAAAACATGTAAATCATTAAAAGAAATACAGATTGTAAGTTCTGATATATCTAAAGCCGAGGATTTAATAGGAATAGAAAATCTTGAATCCATCATGATACTTGATACTCCGTTAGCGGAAAATCCTGAGGAAGTGAAGAAACTTCAGGAAGCATATCCGGAAGCAGATATTTATTATTAAACAGTTAATTATAGAATATTAAGAGGGAAAAATGAAAAAGAAAGTAATCATTACGGTAGTCATAATTGTATTAGTATTCGGTGGAATCATAGGAAAATATGCATTAGAGAAAGCGCAGGAAGCACATGACAATAGTGTGGTAGAATTTGCAGATGAGACCATGGGACAAGTGTTGTGTAATACTTGTCATTGGAGTGATGAAATTACGTTGGAAAATGTGACGTATAAGGATTTAAAGGGAATCAACAAGGTGTGGATTGGATATATTGGATATTATGATACGCTGTTGGATTTACAATACTGTACAAGATTGAGTAGTCTTTATATTAATAGTGGAATAGGAGAAAATGATGGCGCCTATTTTGTAAATCAAGGTGAAGTAAATCGTAAAGTTTCAGAGAACGAGGTGGAAAATATACAGCAGGAATTGGGGGAAATATTACCGAAATTAAAAGAATTAACGAACTTAGGACTTAGTAGTGAAGGAAAAGTGAAATGGACATCAATAGATTTCCTGAAAAATTGTGATAATATAGAAGTGTTTTGGATAAACAATTGCAAAGGGGTAGATTATTCTGTGATAAAAACATGTGCATCATTAAAAAAATACGGATTACATGTTCTGATATATCCAAAGCCGAGGATATAATAGGATTAGAAAATCTTGAATCTATCATGATTCTCAATACTCCGTTAGCAGAAAATCCGGAGGAAGTGAAGAAACTTCAGGAAGCATATCCGGAAGCAGATATTTATTATTAAACAGTTGAGGAAGAGTTTGATGGAAATGGTCAGTAAATTTACTGACTGTTTTTTCAATATTGCAGGAATGGAAAAAAGTACTTATAATGGTACTATATGCAAAGGAGAATTATAAAAAACATGATAAGAGAACATATGGTATTTACCGGAAGAGTGCAGGGGGTAGGCTTTCGCTATAAGGTATGTTATATAGCGAGGCATCATGGAATGACTGGATTTGCCCGAAATGAGTATGACGGTTCCGTTACGGTAGAGGTGCAGGGAACGCAAGAGCAGATTGATGAACTGATTGAAATTTTGCAGCATGATAGTTATATACGGATTGAGCAGGTTTTAAGAGAGCAAATAGAATTGCAGGAAGAAAGCGGATTTCAGATACGAGGTTGATATTAAAGGAGGAGCAGCAAAGTGTTACTGGAAGAGTGTCAGGAACTTCTGAAACAGAATCCATTTGCAGCAATATTGAATATGGAACTGCTTGAGATTTCAGAAGGATTTGTAAAAGCAAAGATTCCGTTTCAGGATAAAATACAAAATATATATGGAGATTTTCATGGAGGAGCGTTGTATTCCGCAGCGGATACCTTGTGCGGAATAGCAGCATCTACCTATGGATATTATGTGACTACGGTAAATGGAACGATTCAATACTTAAAAGCAGGAAGAAATACAGAATATGTGATTTGTGAAGCGAAAGTCATTAAGCCGGGAAGAAATATTTCAGTCGTGGAATTTCAGGTCATAGATGAGCGGGAGATGTTGTTGAATACAGGGACATTTCATTTTTATAATATACGCGAGCAGCAATGAAAATACTGTGTTTATATAAGCATTTGAAGAGCACTGCGATAACTTGAGAAATTCGCAAAGCGTGTTTCTCATAGTTTAAAAGAAAAATAAATGTATTTTATAAAGCTTTTCGTATAATTTCCGCCAATTTCCACATAATAACTCCAAAGCTTAAATTTAGCATTGGAGGAAGACATTATGAAAGCCACAGGAATTGTTAGAAGAATAGATGATCTTGGAAGAGTGGTAGTGCCGAAAGAGATTCGCCGTACATTGCGAATCCGAGAAGGAGACCCTTTAGAGATATTTACCGGTCGGGAGGGAGAAATTATTTTAAAAAAATATTCCCCCATTGGAGAGTTAAGTCAGTTTGCCGGTCTGTATGCAGAAAGTCTTGCACAGAATACCGGATGTCTTATCTGTATTACCGATAAGGATCATGTAGTAGCGGCATCAGGAAGTGGAAAAAAGGATTATGACGGAAAGCCAATCAGTAAGCAATTGGAGCAAATAATCAATGAGCGGGAAAATTTTCTGGCAAGAATGGGAGAGCAGGAATATATAAAAGTAACCTTGGATGATCCCGCAGAACATACAGCACAAGTAATTACAACAATTATATGTGAGGGAGATGCAATTGGGGCAGTTGTTATGTATAGCAAGGAAGACAAGTCAGAGATAGGGGAAACGGAAAAAAAACTTGCCAAGGTAGCAGCAACTTTTTTAGGAAGACAAATGGAACAGTAAGGAAATAGAATTGTAAAAAATAGAACAATAAGAAAAAGAACCGTAAGAAAAGAAAACAGTTGTAAAAAGTATATCTGTTTTCTTTTTTTTATGGTAAAATAAAAGCAATTATAAAGACTCATATAAGGAGGTAGTACTATGTATCGTTTTACAGAAGATTGCCTGATTGGAATTAATCAGATTGATGAGGAACATCGTCATTTATTTGAACTTATAAACGCAGTTATGGATTTGCTCCATAATGATGCAATTGCAGACAAGTATCATCAGCTCAATGCAGTTATGGAAGATTTAAAAGAGTATGCAGATACACATTTTGAGCACGAAGAAGCATATATGGAAAGCATACAAGACCCAGAGCTTGCCATGCAAAAACAGCAGCATCAGGAGTTCCGAGAGAAAATAGACAGTCTTGACATTCAAAGCAGGGACAGTGAAGAAGAACAGAAAAAAATGCTGGAAGAAATGATGATGTATCTTACCAAGTGGCTTTATCATCATATTTTAGGCAGTGATATTATGATAGGAAAGATGCAGCCGATACAAGAAGCAGATCCAAGTGTCTTTGATGAAAAATATTATACCGGAATAGAATTTATTGATGAGGAACATCGCAGACTGTTTGAAATTATAGGGGAAGCGAACCATTTAATAAAAACAGAGATTTTGCATGATAAATATGATGAGATTGTAAGAATCTTAGGTGAATTAAAAGCATATACCGAAGAGCATTTCCATGATGAAGAAGAATATATGGAGAGCATTCAGTATTCGGGATTAGAGGCGCAAAAACGTGCACATGAAGCTTTTGTAGAAAGATTGGCAGAGATTAATTTAGAGGAAGTAGATGACCACCAGCAGGAGTACTTAGAAGAACTTATGGAATTTTTACTCGGTTGGTTAATTAACCATATTCTCAAAGCGGACAAAAAAATTGGAGAAGAAAGTAAAAAAGAATGTTAAATCAATTTTCAAGGACAGAATTATTAATAGGTAAAGACGGAATGGAGAAGTTGGCAAATGCCAGAGTAGCAGTATTTGGAATTGGGGGCGTTGGCGGATATGTAGTAGAAGCCTTAGCTCGCAGCGGTGTAGGAACACTGGATTTGATAGATGATGATAAGGTATGTTTAACCAATATTAATCGTCAGATTTTTGCCACCAGAAAAACAGTAGGAAAATATAAAGTAGAGGTTGCAAAGGAACGAATTTTAGAAATCAATCCAGAGGCAAAAGTAAATGTACATCAGACATTTTATTTAGCAGATACGGCAGAACAGTTTGATTTTTCGGAGTATGATTATGTAGTAGATGCCATAGATACGGTAAGTGGTAAGCTTCAACTGGTGGAACAGGCAAACAAGGCGGGAGTGCCGATTATGAGCTCCATGGGTGCGGGAAACAAAATGGATCCAACAGCATTTGAAGTAACAGATATTTACAAGACTTCTGTATGTCCACTGGCAAAGGTAATGCGCCGAGAATTAAAAAAACGTGGAATTAAAAAGCTGAAAGTAGTATATTCCAAAGAACAGCCATTAGTACCTATTGATGATATGGCAATTAGCTGTAAGGAGAATTGTATTTGTCCGCCGGGAACGGTAAGAAAATGTACACAGCGTCGGCAGGTTCCGGGAAGTAATGCCTTTGTGCCGTCTGTGGCAGGTTTAATCATTGCAGGAGAAGTGATAAAAGATTTGATTGGATATGGGAAATAGTACTTGTATTTGGTAATCTACAAGTATAAAATAAAATGGATAGCGAAAACGAATATGCAGGAGGATTCAAATGGAAAAAATATCATTTGGAAAAACAAAAAAGGGTGAAGAAGCAACATTATATGTATTAGAAAATAAAAATCATACTACCGTAAAAGTAACAGATTATGGAGCAACTTTGGTAGCATTTCTTTTTACAGACAAGAACGGAAAAAAACAGGACGTAGTGTTAGGCTATGAGGATGTGACAGGTTATGAAGAAAATAACAGTTACTTTGGAGCAACCGTAGGAAGAAATGGAAACCGTATTGCTAATAGTCAGATGGTAATTAATGGAAAAGTCTGGAAGATAGAAGCAAATGAAAATGGAAATAGTCTCCACAGTGGAAGAAATGGATTCAACAACCGTATGTGGAAAGTTGCAAATTCTTCTGATAACAGCATTACATTTTCTCATTTCAGTCCGCAGGAAGAACAGGGATTTCCAGGAAATATGGATGTAGAAGTAACCTATACAATTACAGAGAATGATACATTAGAAATCGCTTATCAGGCAAAAGCAGATGCAGATACCGTGATGAATTTCACAAATCACTCCTATTTTAATCTGGGTGGACAGGATAGCGGAGTAATCACAGGGCAAAAGTTACAGATTTTAGCAGAGGCCTATACTCCGATAAAAGATTCTACCTGTATTCCGTCAGGAGAAATTGCACCGGTAGCAGGAACACCGATGGATTTTCGTACCATGAAGCCAATTGGACAGGATATTGATGCAGATTTTGAACAGTTAAAGCTGACAGGCGGATATGACCATAACTATGTATTAAGCGATAAGGCAGGTCAGATGCGTGTTATGGCGAATGCTTATTGTGAAGAAACAGGTATTGCCATGGAGGCAGCTACCGATTGTTGTGGAGTACAGCTTTATGCAGGAAACAGCATAGGAGCACAGAAGGGGAAAAACGGAGTTATCTATGGTGACCGCAATGGATTTTGCTTAGAATCACAGTTTTATCCAAATGCAGTAAACCAAGAAAATTTCCCGTCTCCAATCGTAAAAGCCGGAGAGGTATATACTTCAAAAACTACATATAGATTGTATGTAAAATAAGAGAAAACAATCACGCAAAAAAACAACACAAATAAAAGAAATTTTATATGTACACCCTCTCGTTAGTTCTTTATGATATAGGTAATAAGGACTAATGGGAGGGTTTTTCTATGAAAAAAATGAAAAAGCTGGCTGCAGTGCTGCTGGCAGTCGCAATGTTGTGTCAAATAATCGGATGTACAGGAAAAAATAATGCTGACACATCGAAGACACAGTCAAAGGATGTATCACAATCACAGGAAATTACAGTAAATTTGCATTACTTGCGAAGTGATGACAAGTACGATGGATGGAATGTGTGGTTTTGGACAGACAGTGATGGAAAGTCATATAACTTTGACGAAAGTAAAAAGGATGATGATGGTGTGGTAACTACGATTACCGTAGCACCGGAAACTATGCAGCTCGGATTTATTGTGAGATTGAATGAGTGGGAGTCCAAAGATACGGACGGAGACCGTTTTGTAGATTTGGCAGAGGTGATTTCAGGAACAGTGGATGTTTATGTAACTTCTGGAGAAGAGGATTTTAAAGTAGTAAAAGGGGATGACGTACAAACAGGTATCAGTGTGTTTGAGGTTCATGTAAATGATGACTATCAAACAGTGGAATTTAAAGTTTCCAGTGAGCTGAGCCAGAAAGACGTTGAAAAAATTAAAATTTTAGATGGAGATTTAAAGGAAATGGAAACAACAGAGATTTCAATGGACAAGAAAAAGGGTACGGCTAAAATTAAAGATACCTTTGATAAAAAAGGCACTTATTATGTATCCTTAGATGGCGGAAGTCCGGTACAGGCAACCATGCCGGATATCTATTCTACCGAAGAGTTTGAGTCAGAATATACTTATGACGGTAATGACTTAGGCGCTACTTGGAGCAAAGATGCAACTACCTTTAAGTTATGGGCACCTACTGCAGATGCAGTATCAGTAAACCTTTACAAAGAAGGTGAAGCAGGAAAAGATGATAAAATCGAAACCGTAGAAATGGAAAAAGGCGATAAAGGTGTATGGAGCGTTGAAAAGTCCGGAGATTTAAACGGCGTATACTATACCTATACCGTACAAGTAGACGGTAAAGAAAACGAAGCATGTGACCCATATGCAAAAACAACAGGTGTAAATGGAAATCGTGCTATGGTAATCGATATGACATCTACCAATCCGGAAGGATGGGATGAAGATGTACGTCCAAATACAGACCTTAAGATTACAGATGCATTTATCTATGAGCTTCAGGTACGAGATCTTTCCTCAGACGAAAGCTCAGGAATTACCAATGTAGGAAAGTTCTTAGGACTGACAGAAACAGGAACAACAACACCAAGCGGTGTTTCTACCGGTTTAGATCATATGAAAGAGTTAGGAATCACACATGTTCATTTGAATCCGGTATATGATTTTGCTACTGTGGATGAATCAAAATTAGACAGCGAACAGTACAATTGGGGATATGATCCAAAGAACTATAATGTGCCGGAAGGTTCTTATTCTACCGATCCATATCACGGAGAAGTGCGTGTAGAAGAATTTAAACAGATGGTAGAAACACTTCATCAAAATGGAATAAGTGTTGTATTAGACGTGGTATATAATCATACATACAGTGGAGAAGATTATTGCTTCAACCAGATTGTACCGGGATATTTCCATAGAATTAGCGAAAATGGTGTATGGTCCAATGGCTCCGGATGTGGAAATGATGTGGCATCAGAAAGAGCAATGGTATCAAAATATATCGTAGATTCTGTAACTTACTGGGCAGAAGAATATCATATAGACGGATTCAGATTTGACTTAGTAGGATTAACTGATGTAGATACCATCAATGCCATTCGAGCTTCTTTAGATGAGATTGACCCATCCATTATTATGTATGGAGAAGGATGGAGTATGGATACACAGACCACCAAAGAAGGTGTGAAACTGGCAACTCAGACCAATGCAGAGAATATGCCGGGAATGGCACTGTTTTCTGATAATATCAGAGATGCGGTTAAGGGAAGTGTATTTGAAGCAACTGAACCGGGATATGTAAATGGTGATGTAACCGGAACTTACAGTACAATTATGAAGAGCGCAGAGGGAAAGCCAGGCTGGTCTGCAACAGCATCTCAGGTCATTAATTATGTTAGCTGCCATGATAATCTTACCTTATGGGATAAGATAAATTCTACCAGTGCAGATAAAACCTTAGAAGAAAGAACAAAACAGAACTTATTGGCAGCTTCTATTGTTTATACTTCACAGGGAACACCGTTTATTTTGGCAGGAGAAGAAATGCTTCGTTCTAAAGTAAAAGACGATGGAACCTTTGACGAGAACAGTTATTCCTCTCCGGATTCTGTCAACAGTATTAAATGGAGCAGCTTAGATGATGAGAATACCAAAATGGTATATGAGTTCTACAAAGGACTGATTGCATTCCGTAAGGCACATCCGGCACTTCAGATGGAAAGTACAACAACAGAGCAGATTGAGTTTTACAATCAGGGAGATAACAAAGGTGTTATTGCATACCAGATTGAACCGGAAGCAGCAGGAGCATCAGGAAACGTATTTGTAATTTATAATCCATTAGAAAATGATGTTACAGTAACACTTCCGGAAGGAAAATGGGATGTTTATGTAAAAGGTCAGAAAGCAGGAAATGAGGTACTGGAAACTGTAAGCGGTGATGTAAGCGTAGAATCTGTTTCTTGTATGGTTTTGGTAAAAGAATAATATCATATTACAAAATATAAAATAAAAGAAGTGGTTGGCACTAGCGAGTAACAAGTGCCAACCACTTCTTTATATATGTCAGCAACAAAAAACTTATTTGTTGCTTCTTCTCCAAATATGCATTTTTTCAGCGTCTTTGATTAATTCGTCTCTAAAGTCAGGGTGTGCAACAGAAATAATCTTTTCACACTTCTGCCAAGTAGATAATCCCTTTAAGTTAACCTTACCATATTCAGTTACCAGATAGTGAATGTTTGCACGAGTATCGGTAACAACAGAACCCGGATGAAGGGTAGGAAGGATTCTGGACTTCACTTCGCCATCTTTGGTTTTAAAGGTAGAAGAACAGCAGATAAAGCTCTTACCACCCTTAGAAAGATATGCACCAAGTACAAAGTCTAACTGTCCGCCTGCACCACTGATGTGCTTAATACCGGAAGTTTCAGAACTTACCTGACCAAATAAGTCAATATCTACGGCATTGTTAATGGACATGAAGTTATCCAAAGCAGCGATAGAACGAATGTCATTGGTATAACTTACAGGTGCGCTGCACATTTCAGGGTTTTCATCTAAGTAATCATACATCTTTTTCGTACCTGCACCAAATCCATAAGTCTGGCGGTAACGGTCAATGTTCTTCTTAGAACCGTTAATTTTTCCGGCTCTGGCAATGTCTACGAAAGCATCTACATACATTTCAGTATGAACACCTAAATCTTTTAAGTCAGATTCTGCAATCATAGAACCTACTGCATTTGGCATTCCGCCAATTCCAAGCTGCAGACAGGCACCGTTTGGAATTTCTTCTACGATTAACTTTGCAACGGCTTTATCTACCTCAGTAGCAGCTCCGCCACCGCCAAGTTCTCCGATTGCAGGATTTTCGCCCTGTACAATAAAGTCTACTTTAGAAATATGAATACCATTCTCAAAACCACCTAAACAACGAGGCATATTCTCATTTACTTCTACAATGATTTTCTGAGATGTTTCACATACTGCTGCAAGGTGAGAAGCATTTGGTCCAAAGTTAAAGTAACCATGTTTATCCATTGGTGCAACCTGAAACATTGCTACGTTATTTTTAGTATCTGATTCACGGTAATAGCGTGGTAATTCAGAGTAACGAATTGGAGCATAAAAAGCACAGCCACGGTTGATTAATTTACGTTCAATACCGGACATATGCCAAGAGTTCCAAGTAAAGTGTTCACCGGCATCTTCACGTTCAAATACTGCCAGTGGTTTTAAAAGGATACCGCCGCGAAGATTTACGTTCTTCAATTCGTCAGTACGTTTTGCCAGCGCTTTGTCTAAAGCGTCAGGTGTTCCGGTACACCATCCATAGTCTACCCAGTCACCTGAATTGATGACTTTTACAGCTTCCTCAGCAGATACAAGTTTCTGCTGGTATTCCTGATTGAAATCCATGATACGACCTCCCTAGAAAATTAAGATTGTTAAATTTGTAACATACTTGTATATTAACACCTTTCGCCTTATGGGTCAATAAGGGAGTACTGGTAAAATCAATGGAAAAATGTAGAAAAACAGTATGAGTTTCATAAAACAGTATGAGTTTCATAAAAAATATGGAAGAAAAAGGCGAATTATGTTATAATAAAAAATATAAGAGTTGCAGAATATTTAGGATGAGTAATCAGTAAGGAGGAACGTATGGAAGAGAAGAACAAATATCGCTTTAATGACGAGAGGGAAAGATATCATGTATTGAATCGACTGTTTCTAATAGCCACAGATGTTATGATGTTGATTTTTTTGGTGTTTTTATGGTTAAAGTTTGCCATGAAGAATATGCCGTTTTCCATAGCAATTGGAGATACGGTAATTATTTTAATCGTAGCAATTCTTAATGTAATTATGTTTTTTAGACAAAGAGATGGCAAACAATTAAAGACATTTATTTCAATAGAAATTGGATTAACGGTACTTCTTTTTGGCATACAGACGGATGCAAACTTTCTCGGACTTGCATTAATCAGTTCATTGGCAGTACAGATACCGTACTATGATCAAAAAGTATATTTTATAACAGTTGTGGGTTATGCAGTGTTATATATAGTAATAGAAGTATTTCAGCTTGCAACGGGAAAATTTATACAGGATGCAGGTTCTGTATGTTCTGTGTTGATGATGTTCGGAGCATTTTATGTGTTGGTTCGAGAAGGAACGATTTCAAAAGCATTTAGTGACCATGCTTTAGGAGCGGTACAAGAGCAGGGAGAAAGACAAAAAGGAATTTTAGAGGATATCGTTTCTATTTCCAAAACAGTAAAAGAAGAGTCCGATAAAAGTACAGATATGGTAAACAGTCTTGTGGAAACCACAGAAACAGTTACCAGCAGTATGCAGGAAATTTCATCTGCAACCAATTTGACAGCGAAAAATATAGAAGAACAGAATAGTATGACCCAGAGTATTCAAGAGGCAATAGAATTGACAGGAGAAAGCTCCAAAAAGATGGTAAACATTGCCACAGAGTCAAATGAGAGTATTCGGGAAAATATGCAGGTAATGGAGAACTTAAAAGAACAGTCTGCACAGATTGCAAATACAAATCAACAGGTAACGGAGTCCATGGAGCGACTTCAGAATAAAACAAAAGAAGTAGAAGATATTGCAGGTATGATTTTAAATATTTCAAGTCAGACCAACTTATTAGCATTAAATGCATCGATTGAAAGTGCCAGAGCCGGAGAAGCAGGCAGAGGATTTGCAGTAGTAGCAGAGCAGATACGTCAATTGGCAGAACAGACAAGAAGTTCGACAGAAGAGATTACCAGAATTATTAATGAATTAAATGAAAATGCCAATGAAGTAGTTGTTTCCGTAGAAAGCTCCGTAGGGGCAACAGAGAGCCAGAATAAAATGATTTTGTCGGCGGCAGACACATTTGAAAAGTTAAACTTCAACATGGTGGAATTAATTGGAAATATACAGGAAATGGATGAGAGAATCACTAACTTATCCGATTCAAATAACAAAATTGTAGAAAACATTTCTCAGCTTTCGGCAACAACCGAAGAAGTGACCGCCAGTGCAGAACAGGCAAGCAACATGAGTGTGCAAAACTTAGAATTTGCGCAGAAAGCAAAGGATGCAATTGACAACATTAAGGACACAACAGATAACCTAGAACAATATATTTAAAAAAATATTAAAAAAGGTATTGACAATTTCTAAAAAAACAGATAAAATAATACCGTTGCTGAAATGCAGCGGGCCCAGTTAGCTCAGTTGGTAGAGCAGAGGACTGAAAATCCTCGTGTCTCTGGTT
>CAYTDI010000057.1:0-12301 GCA_964436595.1 uncultured Eubacterium sp. | reverse complement strand
GCAAAAAAGAAGCTGTCGCTTCACGAATTTTCATTCGTTAAAGCGACAGCCCCATTTTTTGCTGGAGCTGAGGGGAATCGAACCCCTGTCCGAAAGCCAATCCACTATGGCGTCTCCCATTACAGTTATTCTTTTGACATTCCCTCTACTGCACGCCGAATAACAGGCTTACAGCTTCAGTAGCTTCATTATACGCCCATATGCGCAAAGCTTTGCATACGTCGTTTCTCACATAGTCGAAGCCGGTATCTTAAACTGTGAGTGATTTAAGGCCGACTGCTGCACTTAGGCAGCGTATGCTAAATTATCTTCAGCGTTTATATTTAGTGTTTCCGTTGTTGAGGCGGCCGAGCCCGCCAATGGCTTCCATAGCTTCACAACCCCCGTCGAAACCAGTACAACCCCTGGTTTGATGGCTGATGTTGTTTAGCAGTATTTTATTATATCAATCTTCACATCCTATGTCAAGAAGCAAAATGCGCATACACCTCAAAAGCACACATTACAAAAGCACACACTACAAAAGCATACACCTCAAAAGCTGCATACGCTCAAAAACGTATGCAGCTTTCGATTATTTTTTAATCATTTTTTTGAAAATACCTTTTCCAGCTCCTTTACTGAATACTCCGGTAGCACAGCCTACTCCTACACCTGCTGCTCCTGCTACCACAACAATACCACCGATTACAAGTGGTTTGTTGCTGCTCCAAGCTGAAATCACTGATTTTTCGGATATAGTCACGTTAATTGTCTTAGCAGTTACATTTCCTGCTAAGTCTTCTGCTCTGACTTCTACTATATGCTCTCCTTTTTGACTCAACGTATCTTGATAAATATTTCCATTTTTTCCAATTTCTTTCTTCTCTCCGTCAACAACAACTTCTGATAATTTATCATTAGCGTCTGCCAATGTTACACTCCAGTCAATACTGCTTTCAGACTTCATACCGTCTTCGATACCATTGAAGATTACTTTTGGTTCTGTATTATCTACAATGAACTCTGCCTGCGCAATTGCCTGATGTCCTACTTCATCAGAAACATCCATTTTAAATACATATTTTCCCTCGTCTGTCACCTCTGAAATCCCATCATATTCATCGCTGTTTAAAGACATTCTAATGTTCGGCACTGTTAAATCTGCTACCATCTCACCTAATTCATATGGCAGCTTAAATATCTGATAATACTTTCCATTCATTTCATCTACATGTTTAATGATTGGATCAGAAGTATCTACGGTAACGGTCTTTTTGGCTGTTGCCTGATTTCCAGCCTTGTCCACTGCAGTAATAACAGATGTATAAATTCCATCTTCTTTTAATTCGTAGGATAAGGAAGATTCTTTTCCACTATTTACCCAGTTTCCAACATTCACATCTGCTACATTTCCTGCTGCATCTTCTTTTTGCACTTGAATAGATACATTGTTGCTATCAAAATAAGATTCTACCACATCATAAGATAACATAATTGTATTTCCCGTGATGTAATAATCACTAGCTCCATTAATACTTACTTCCGGTGCTGTTTTATCTACCGTAAAGGTTAATTGCTGATCTGCCGCCTGATTACCTGCTGCATCCTTTGCCTGTACTTCAATCTGATAGGTTCCATCTTCTGTAAAATTTTTGGTCAAACTACTGCTTTTTCCCAAATTGCTCCAGTTTCCAAAATCTACACTTCCTGTCTGTCCATCCAGTGTCTTGGTTACATTAATTGTAACGGTATCTGTCTCATAGAAAGACTCTTCTACATTTACTACAACAGAAACATCCGAAGCATGATAAGTATCATTTTGAGGACCGGTCAATTCTATTTTTGGTGCTGTTTTGTCAATGGTAAATGATATCTGCTTAGAAACCGCTACATTTCCTGCCGCATCTACTGCACTTACTGTTACAACATAGAAACCATCTTCTGAAAAAGCATAGTTTTTCTTGTCATCTACCTTATCTGCCTTAAAAGTTTCTAAGCTATAATCAGTTGTAACACCGTCAATGGTTCTGGTTGCCGTTACGGTTACCTGACTTAATTCATAAATCTGCTCAATGACTCTTACCGTTAAATTTTCGGTATTATTGGAGTACACTCCATTTTCAATTCCTGTAAGCTCAATCACCGGTGCTGTTTTGTCAAGATATACCACTTCTGACTTCTGAGATTGATTTCCAGAATTATCGGTGACCTTAACCTGCAAGATATATCCGGCACTATTTACTGCCTCGTCTTCCGCCTTAATATCCATCTGATTCATATAAGTAACATCACTGTACTCACCGCTTGTAAAATCATTCTGGTATATTGTTTTTCCATTTAAAATATATTCTACATTTCTAAGACCGGAATCCGTATCTTGAGTAACTACATGAAAACCTACGTCTTTGTTTTGCCACTTACTGTTGTCTACATCTGTTGTAATCGTAATTTCAGATTGAATATTTTCATATACAATACCATCTGACACAGTGGTTTCAGATTGATTTCCCGCATTATCTACTGCATATGCAGATACTGTTCCCTTAAAGTTTTCCGGTAATTCTATCTGAGCAGTTTCACTCTGAATAATACTTATATCACTATCTTTTCCATTCTGTGTATACCACACACCATATTCTTTTATCTGGGACATACTGTCACTACTCTGAACAACTGCCACTACTCTTTCATTACAGAAATACCCAAATGTAATAAAGTTAATGATATGTGCCAATACAGAATCATTTTCTGTTTTAAATTCAATAGATGGACCATTAGGTGCACCTGTATCTACCAAAAGCTGCTGTCTTCCAATTTCGCTTGTATTTCCTGCGGCATCTTTTGCATAATATTCTAATACATACTTTCCATCTGTTAAAATTGCAGGCTGATTGGTTCCATCAAATACCGTTTCTACAATTGTACTTTGATCTTGTCCTTCCTGATACAATTTATAACAAACATTAATCTGACTTCCCTCATCCTGTGCTGCCTGCTCCATTGTAATGATTGGCAATGTTTTATACCATCCGTTTTCACCGTCCACTTTGCTAATGGATACTTCTGGTAATTTAGGTGTTTCTTTATCAATCATTACCGTATATGGTATAATTTCAGATTCTTTTCCGGCATTGCTGACTGCCTTCATATAGACATACTGCTTCAAAACTTCGCCAGATTCACATGAGATTTTTAACTGATTTCCAGATTCACATTTTTTCCATTCCAATTGACTAAAATCTGCAACCTCTTGTTCTGATACTGCATATTCGTAACTGGTACCTGACAACTGGCTAGTGATATTTTGAAGATTCAGTGTGACATCATCCGCACTCCATACACCATTTACATATCCGTTTACTTCAAGAACCGGGGGCGCTACATCGACTTTAACAGAATCCTCTATTACCAATGGCTCTCCATAAATAAATGCATCTTTTTGATTTGGATCAATCATTTTAAAACGAAACGCTATTGTATATTCACCGCTTGTATTAAATGCATATGAATATACATCTCCTTGTTTGTCTATATCCTGCCACTGCATTTCACCTTGACCATTTACAATATATCCTAACTGCAATCCGTCATATTTTCTTGTGGAAGAATCTACATAATTAACAGTTACACTGTTAGCCGCCCACTGCCCAAGCGTATAGTTATCATTAAAGGATACCGATGTACTCGCCGGCATCTCTGGTTTTCTATAATAATATTGTTCTACGATTTCACTATCTGCATGTCCTGTCTGGGTAGAATATGCCCTTAACAATGCATAATTTTCATTTCCAAATAACTTTTCTGCCTGAATTTCAACAGTCTGCTTTCCGCCTTCAAAGTGTTCTCCAAATGTAGTCCACTTTTTCTGCTTTTCTGCTGTCTTTAATCCCTCATATGCATAATTTGTATTTTCTACATTCTCTGCGGATGTGATTTCTACTTTACCTTTTTCTGATATTTCTGTGTAAACAGCATTTGAAGAAGTAATAGATGGCTTCTCTGTTAATGGCGCAAAACGAATCGCCATTTCTCCGTTTTTATCCACATTAAACTTAAAACTTTTTTCTTCTATATTACTCTTTTCTTCATTTCCATTTACTATAAAAGAACTTACACCGTACCCTTCTTCCGGTACAATTTTCATTTCTAAATTGTTTTCCTCTACGGAAGGTATATTGTATATTATGTACGATGTGTCAGCGCTCTGATACTTGGTAGCCTCCGTATCACCTGTTTTGGTAATCTCTACTGCTCCCTGACCTGCAACAGATAACATCATATCGTATACAGCTTTCCATGTTATCTCCTGCCCTTCTATTTCAGAAACATCATATCCATTCTGATAAGCTTTATCGGCCACAATCGCCACTGTATAAGTTGCATTTGTAAACGCTGCATCTGCCATGATTCCTTTGTCTTCCATATTGAATTTTGGCGTATTATCTTCGTTTACAGGATACTTTTCGTCAAAAATAACATCTTCTTTTCCGTTTACCTGCCTTTTTACAACCAAGCGATATTCATCTAATGAATAACCACTTGTTTCTGAAATATCAGATATATTCCATGACAAATTTACGCTTGATGTCGGAACACCTGCATCTGTCTTTCTTTCTACTTGTAAATTTTCTACTTCTAATTCCTTTGGAATACAACGAAGTGTAATATTGCCCATATTTTTCTCGTCACCGGCATCATAGGTGATTACATTTTCTTCCTCAGCGGTATACTGACTATCCTCTAATGCAATACCATTCTGTTTTACAGATTCAAGGAAATATCCCTCAGTTGGTTCGTAATGGACAATTACTTTAGAGACTATGTCATCCCCAAACTCCATACTGGTAATTTCATCAAATAATGTTTCATTCTCCTCTTCATATATTTTATTATTATTTTCCACTTTAATTTCTATCCACTTTTTATATTCTAATGTACTAATTTTACCTCCAATAATTTCAATAGAATTTTTAGTAGTTTGTTCTGCATTAACATCTATTGAAAAATAATTTATTGGTATTGTTGCCGTAACAGTCAATATAATTGCAAATATTCCTGCTATTACTCTTTTCCCATTTTTTCGAGCTTTGTTTCTAAACAACACCCTCATTTTTTCATTCCTTTCTACTTCCTCTTTAATAAAGATTTTGTTTTTAATCTGCATACTCTAAATAAAAAGTATGCAGATTATGATTTACGCAAGTAGCGATAAAAATGCTGTGCTTGCACAGGCATTTACTTTATTGCTTTTTCCTTTTTCATATATACTACTATTCCTGCTGTACTTAACACTGCCATCATTCCTGCTACATAAATTCCTGTATAATCTCCTGTTTTGGGTGCTGTTGTTTTTGATGTTGCAGTTGTCACATTTTGTGTAGATACAGTATTTGTATTTTGGAGATTTTCTGATTTAACGTTTTCTATATCTCCTGTCGCTGGTGTTTCTGCTGGTGTTTCTGCTGGTGTTCCTGTATTTCCTGTATTGCCTGGCGCTTCTGTCTTTGGTACTCTCATAATAAATACCGGTGAAAATGATGTGAATCTTCCACTAAGGGTTCCTTCTCCTTCTGTTGTCGGGATATACTCCCATGTTCCATCTGCTTTACAATGAAAAATATAGTAAGTATATTCTCCTTCTCCTGCATATGGTGCATTAATTGTAACCTCTATACCTTCTGCCGGCATTGTATATCCTGTTGGTAATGATAACCCGAAATAATCATTACAAGTAACATCCTCATTTCTATATCCCATTACCTTTTCAAATAACTCTCTTTCCCTTTCGAGCATAAGATTCCTGTTACTAGGCATATGGTATCTTATCTGTTCAAATTGTGCTTCTGTTGCCTCCTTTTCCATATTTGCAGTTTTAAAAGTAAAATCTAATTGTACAACCTTTCCATCAATAACTGCCGTTGCTGATTCTGCAAAGTATCCTCTAACTTCCTCACCCGGAGTATCATTCACCACCGGACTCTTCGCTGCCATTGCCGGCATTCCCATTGATAGTGTCATTACTACTGCTGTTGCTAATGCAAATAATCTTTTTTTCATTTTCTTCCTCCATCTCATTTTGCATGATTATTTATATTCTATAAAGTAAATATTTACCTTATATTCCTATTTATACATATTTGTATCTCTTTAAAAGCCCAGTCTATATAGAAATATTCCTATACATAATCAAATTTTTCTTTACCGAGCAAATACACATTTATATCATTCATATACAAATGTATTTTTTATGCTTGTGCTATACCTGAAGTAAACTATTCTTCATTGTTTGCAAATTACCATTGCTCCCGCTAATGTTCCCTGCATAAGCTATATCAATTTGTTGAACATTTTCAAATATCATATCAATCTTTCTTTTACACTCTGAATTTGTTTCTGACACTTTATCAAAATACGACATAATTCCTTTGATTGCCGTAGATACTAATAATGGGGCATACCATTCCTCTGTTGCATAGCTTGACCATGGTTCCACAGAGATAAACGATGCATTTTCTATTTTTGCAATAACACTCATTACTCCTTCATACACATTCGTAGAAAAATCACGAATTACACCTGTTCTTACTTCTGCTGGCTCTATTCCTTTAGAAGCCTCTATCGTTTTAACCTTGCTATTGATTTTTTCCCATAATGCCTTAATATCCATATCCATATCTTCAAAAAATGCCTCTTTCAATATTGGTAATATATTTTTTACAATCCAGTCATCATCGACATCCGTTAACTGCCATTTTACAATTTTTATTATATTTACCAAGTTTAGGTATATACTAAGACGATATCCAAAGGCTTCAACCTTCTTTAATGGAATTAATTCATTCAAAGAATTTAATCCAAGCGTATCCAATAATCCATTAATATCGTCTGTTCCCAAATCATATACATCCATATATTTTGCCAAGTATGCGATAATAAGTGCCAATGAATCCGGATCTGATAATGCAAAATCCATTATATCCTGTGTTTTAACACCATCCCCACCAAACGTTAGTGACAATAATTTCGATATATACTCAATAATTTGTACTTTATCTTTTTCATCTGCATTATTTATTATAAAAGTAGTGAAGTTATGTAACATACCAATGGATGCTTCCTCTTCTCCTATTCCTATAACAATGTTTCCGCTTTCATCCAGCCATAGATTTCCACTATTATCTTGTAAGAAGAATGAATTTGGACTATGAAGCTGTTTTATATTTGCTATGCCATACCCGATACAGTAAATCTGTGCTGCATTTGGTATTTGAAACATCAAGGCATGTACATAATCTCCCTCTATGGAATAATTGGAAATATTTTTTCCTCTTGTTTGTATCTCAGCCCAATACTTATCTAAAAATTTTTGTGAAAAGCCTTGGGCATCAAATGCAACGCACCTTGTTACTTTATCTGATGTGATTGCAACATACATAGCTTTGTTTCCACCTTTTGAATGCCCTATCGTTGTTATATTTTCATATTTAAGGCTTTCTATAAAATCCAATGCTTCTTTCTGACATCTTGTATCAGCCATGTTCAATCCCTCTACGTTATCAATCCATTCTTCACCGCCGGAAGTTCCTTTAAACGCTACAATTGCTTCTGTGGAATCTACTGATTCTGCAAAACATAATGCTAAGGTTGTCCCACTAGAATTTTCCATGGTATCTGTCAGAACTAAATCTTTCAAATTTTCATCTGCTTTTATGTATCTGATGATAGCTGCCCATTCTTTACCGCTTATACAAGCACCACCCACTTCTTTATCTCCTAAAGCTTCCAGTTTGGCTAAGGTTGTGTCATCAAATACTTGTAATAACACCTCTATTGTTTTTCTATCTTCTCCACTTTCAGGAGATATTCCCTTAAAACCTTTGATTCCTATTGCTTTCGCAACATCACTATTCAAATAGCATAATTGCTCTAGCATACATAATTCACTGTTGTCTACTATCATTTTTCTCCTCTTTTATATTCTTGAACACTTATTTCTTTCCATTCCATATAACTATCTGAAATATCATAATCTAAATAATTATATTCATTCAAATACTCTATTTCATCTTTTTTCAAAAGTACAATTTCGCTAATACCATATAATTCATTTTGATAAAGTACGTTTTCTAACTCATCTACATAAGATTCAAATTCTTGATCATTTATAAACGAACTATCAATATATATATAATTTTTACTTCCTACTGCATCGTTATACATTTTTTCATCACTTGGAACCTCAGCTAATGTAGTTTCTGTAACTTCAGCAAATGCTTTCACCGCTTCCACCTTAAACACCTGCCTTGCAATATTCGTCAGATATGAAGAAAATCCCTCTCTTATTGCCAAGTTCATATAATCGTCTTCATATCCATTATTTGTTTTTCTCACTTCAAAACTATCTGTTCGTGGATTTCCATCTGAAGGATAGGCTATTAAATGTTCTGATTCTAATAATCCTTGTTCCACATATCCCGAATATGAAAATGCACGATTATACTTCTTTTCTATTTCTGTGAGCATTTCATCTATTGCTATAATTGCTTCTTTTTGCGAATATGTCAGTTCTTCTTCATTTATAGATAATCCTACTTCTTCTAAAATCTCTTTTTGTCTTTCATTTAGTATCAATTCTGACTTATTGATACTTTTCTTACTTTCATTATTATTCTTTTTCATTCCACAACCACATACTCCTATTCCGACTACTAACACAATTCCTATAACTATAAGCTTTTTCATATTTTGCATAACTATCTGCTCTCTCCTATCTCAAAAAGTTCTGCCAATTCTATATCTGCATTTTCAAAGGAATTTTTTGCACTCGTCACTATTTTTTCTGTTTTCGTCATAAGTGTTGTAAATGCATCCCTTATTTCATTTAATCTGGATGCTGCATTCTTCACTTCCTCCGCTATATTCCCTTTCGTATTAACTAAATTCACATTTACTTTTCGGTTTGCTACCTGATTTTGCAAGGAAGATAATTCTTGTCCTATTGTTTCCACTTCTTTCAAATTTACCTTTATTTCTGTTCCCATCTTACTTCTCCTACCAAAACTTTGATAATACCGAACTTACCATAGATGTAATATCATTTGGAAAATAAAAATTATCTGCTGACTCTACCTCTGTTAGACTTTTATTTACTTTCTCGTTAATACTTTTGCACTCCTCATAGATTACAGTTTTATATGGTTTCATCGCTAATGCTAACTCCTCAATTTTAGAACAAATCAGTTCGTCTTGGATTCCTTTATTTTTTAACCGATTAAGTAATCCTATGTACTGTTCCATACAACGTGATAAAAAATCAGCATAATTTACTATACTATTCATTGCCATGGATAGTTCTATTTCATCATATACAATATCTTTCGCCATTATTTTTCCCTCGTTGTTTTTCTTTTTCTTCATTTATTGCATCTTGTAACTCTATACTCAAATTATATTTTTTCTATATATTGCGTAATTGCCTCTGTTTCTGCTTCTTTAAAGGATAAAGCAGCATTTTCCAACAATGTTGCTGTTTGGTCTACTACTTCCTGCATAGCTCCAATCACATACAATACTTCATCATACATATTTTTTGCCTGTGCTGCTGTTTCTCCTATACTTTCATTCAACAAAAACTTCTGGCTTTTGCAATTTGCAAGTCGTACACTGATATTTTTTAAATTACTGATACTTGTATTTATTTCCTTTTCACTGATTTTTATTTCCTGACTTCCCACACTTGCCATTTTTCTCACCTCGTACACAAACTATTTTTTAATAAAATCTTCGATGTAACTTAACGTGTTCTTTCTAGTCTCTCTCGCTCTCTTCGCTCACGTTCTTTTCTTTCCCGCTCTCTTCGCTGTTCTTCCTTTATTTCCGCGATACGTCTCTGCTTCGCTTTGATTGCTTCATTCTGTGTCTCTATTTCATCTTCTATCTTTTGAATCTCTCTTTTCAATACCCCCTCAATTTCATCATAATTATTAAGAAGCTTTACTTCTTCTGCTCTGCTATAACTTTCTTCTATTCTTTCTGCAATCCGCTTAGAAATGGTAGTTCTCTGGTTATGTTGATGAATTTTTCCTGCATAACTTCTTCGGTTCGCAATATATGCCCCTGTTTCATTGGCAACCATCCCATTTTGACGTTTTGCATCTTCTAACTTTTCCTTTTTCTCCTGTAAATTACGAATGTTCTGCTGACAGTCTCGAATTTCTAGTTCTAACTGACTAATTTGGCTCATACTTCATCCTCCACCTACGTTTTTTATGCCATAATTTTTCTTACTTCCTGCGTAATTGCTGCAAATTCTTCCGCCTTTTTTTCAAATATTGCACCATACTTGTCATCCAATTCATCAATTGCATCAAAAATATTCTGCATTTGTTTCGTTGTAGTATCATTAATGTCTATGACCTTTCTATGATATTCCTGAATATTATTCTTATAATGGGCTATATCAAGATTTCCCAACCAGTCCTCTATCCTATACCATACATCCCATTTGGAAAAATCCCAAAATGCTTCATCCTCTACTTCTTTCACCTGCTTCATCAAAGTAGTACGCATATCTGCACTAAAATCACGTTTGATATAAGATACCCCCTGCTCTATATAATACTTTTTACTGGCTGTCGGAATTATCTTTTTCTTCTCTTTTGCTATTTCAAGTGCCTTTATAATCATTTCTGCTTCCTCATCACTTAGTACACCGAAATATGCCAAAAGCAGACTTAATGCACTTCCACCATTCTCAACTGCCGCCAAGAGCATATCTAAGGTTTTTCCATGTGTGATCATATCAAATAGTTCATAATTATCTATGATTCTATTAGAAATTCCCTCTCCTATCAATCCAAAATCCATTCCCTTTACTATATCTGTCAGTACATCTGTAATATTATTTCCGGATTCTTCGTACCGGACAATGTAAGCAAAAAATAGTCCAAGTTCTTCTGCATTTTCCGGATTCAAAATATATGCTCTCTTTTCTTCCGCTGAATATCCTTCCTCATATTTTGGTGGCTTCTTTCCCATAAATAAATTAGCTATATTCCCTAGATAATCCATTAAGTCTGCTACTTCTTGCGGTTCTCCCGTGTTTATTATATAGTTAAAGAAATTATGTAAAGACTGCATTGCCTCTGACTGTTCACACTTATCAAACTGAAACGCTTCATTAAAAAATGAATTCGGACTATGATTCTGCTGAAAATTAAAACCTTCTACTCCATGTCCATTCACAAAAAACTTATCATTATAAATATCCGACAATAAAATATTTACAAAATCATAATCTAACGCATAGCAAGTGATTTTACTCTTATTTTGCTCTATTAGCGGACCATATTTTTCAAAAAAGGCTGCTGAAAATCCTTGTCCGTCAAAAGAAACACATCGGTCAACTTTATCAGAACGTATGGCTACATATTTCGCCTTATTTCCACCCTTGGAATGTCCTACTACCGTAATATGAGTGCCGCTTTGTCGTTCCACAAATGCCAATGCTCTCAGTTGCTGTTCGGTATCTGCCAAATATCCGCCTTGAAAATTATCCGGCCACTCTCCTGCCGCTGTACCTCGAAATACTACATATTGATTTCCGCTCGGGTCTTCTAAACACACAGATAATGCCTTTTTATCATCACGTTCCATATCTACTAATTTTAGGTTGCAAATATTTTCGTTACTTTTTATTTTTTCCAACATGGCTGCCCATTCAGCACCAGAGATTTCACCGTCGTAAGTTTTGTCTGAGTTTCTTAGTTTTTCTAAGGTGTCTTCGTCGATATAATCTAACATCTCTCCTATTGTTTTTTTATGTTTTAGACTATCATTTGTCCAAATATTTTTAAATTCTTTTTCTTCTTTCATATGCATTAAATTACTTAAAAATAGTAATTCTTCATTTGATAATCCATCCATCTTCTCACCCTTTACTTATTTGGCTTAATATATTTATAAACTCTTAAATCGTACTCTTCTTCTGATATAATACCTCTTTGAAAGGCTAAATCTATATCCGAATACTTCTGTATATAATCAAATTTTTCATTACTGTGCAACCGCCATACCACACAATCCATATAAAACCCAATTTTTTCAAATTTTTGTTGTAATATTGTTGTCTGTTCTGTAAATTCCTCTTCTGTTGTTTCCGGTCTCATATATCCAAATATATTTACTTCTATCTCTTGCCCCATGGATAACATTTCTTCTATCGTAGTATCCTTATTGTATTTTTCCCTCACATTTCCATCCAATGACACAATCACTTTAATATCCACATCTGCTTCTTGTGCTATACTTTGCAAATACT
>CAYTDI010000056.1:0-13803 GCA_964436595.1 uncultured Eubacterium sp. | reverse complement strand
CAAGAGAGAATTCCACCGCATAAGCAGGCGGTGGAATTTAAAAATTCATTTTAGGTAAACAATACATAGATACAGCTAACCTTGCATTAGAAAAGAAAAAGTGATAGGATAAAAATATCAGATATATAAGGGAGGGTGGGTTATGAAGAAAAGAAGCATACGATTTTCATTGAATCGTTTGGTGATATTATCAATGGTATCTCTTGGAATTGTTATACTTACAGTATCTATTCCAGTCATTTATAAAGCAATTGTTTCAGAAACAGAGGAGGGGCTTAAGAATTTGGCACATGCTTTACTGGAGCAATGTAATGTTACCGGCGAAGGTGATTATAGCCTAAAGGGAGATGTATTGTGTAAAGGCGGAGTTATTTTTGAAGGAGATAGTGGTATCGTAGATAATGTAAAAGAAGTTTCAGGAATAGATGCGACTATTTTTTGGGAAGATACCAGAATGCTTACCACAATACGGTCAGAGGATGGAGAAAGAGCAATTGCGCTTCGTTATACCAAGGGAATGGTGGATTCCTTAAGTAAAACCAGAGAATTTTTAGAAAAAGTGGCTCGGGGCGATTTGGAATGTCAAATAGATTCAGCGCTTTTGGAACGGCGGGATGAAATTGGAGAAATGGGAAAATTCGCTCAAATGCTGCAAAATTCGATTGTGAGTCTGATTGGAACAGATTCTTTGACAGGTCTATATAACAGGCGTAGTTGTAATGAAGTGTTGGAAACGGCAATACATGAGTACAGGGAGTATGGAAAACAGTTTTCCGTAGTTATTGGTGATATTGATAATTTTAAAAATTTCAATGATACTTATGGACATTTGACAGGAGATAAGGTATTAAAACAGGTTTCTCAAATTTTTCAAAAACATATGAAAGGAAAGGGAAGTGCGTTTCGTTGGGGAGGCGAGGAATTTTTATTAGTCTATAAGGAAGAAAATCCGGTAGGCATGGTAGAAAAAGTGTTAGAAGAAATACGAAATACTCCTATTCATTATGAAGAACAGATGATACAGGTAACAATGACCTTTGGTGTTAGTGTATGCCAAGGAGAAGATACGGCAGAAATACTGATTAAGCAGGCAGATGACAGATTATATTATGGAAAGACACATGGCAAGAATCAGGTAGTATTTCAAGATAAAGAATAAAATGATATAGAAAATTCCTGTGGAAAAGAGTATTTTTCCGCAGGAATTTTAGGTTTAAGATTTTTTTTTCTTTTGGGCAGCTAACATATCAATTTCTACATCATTTGGCTGGGTTAATACGCTATGAGGAAGAAAATCATAGGTATCCAGATAAGAGTCTAATTCGGCACTGTTTTGTGGTGGTGTAGGAACAACTCCGGTACAATCTGTAACAGAAGAAGCCTTTGTATAGTCATAATTTTGGGATAAATTCGGCACTGGGTGTTTATGGGAAACATTATTTTTTTCTTGCATATTTTCTTGCATATAAGTAACCTCTTTTTTATTTAAGAATTAATTTAGATTGTATGAGAATAGTATGGGTGGAAAGTTTGACTTTTATGCGCTAAATCGTTATAATTATGTGAAATGTGTAATAAAGACAGGATACAAAAATGAAAGCAGATAAAAAGGAAACATTGCGGTATTTAGGGTATCGGGGAAATATGCCGGATGCGCAGACAGAAAAGTTAATAGAAGAAGTAATGGAAGAATTAGAAAAAAGTAGTCTTCCCAAAAGTGTATATCGTGAATTTGCCTGTGAGGTCATTGGAAATAAGGTGAAAATAGGACCTTTTTCGGTGGAGAGCAGTCATCTTTCTAAGAATTTACAAGGATGTGAAAAAGCCATTATTTTAGCGGCAACCATTGGAAGAAGTGCTGATTTAATGATAAAAAAATATTCTGTCATCAATATGGCAAAGGCAAGCATTGTTCAGGCGGCAGGAGCATCTGCAATCGAAAATTATGTGGATGAAGTAGAGGAAGAAATCCGAAAGAATGCAGAAGAAAGAGGATTTTATCTGCGGCCACGATTTAGTCCGGGATATGGTGATTTTCCATTGGAATGTCAAAAGGAAGTATTTCAATTATTGGAGTGTAATAAGCGAGTGGGACTTACCTTGACAAAGGGAAATCTTATGATGCCTACAAAGTCCGTAACAGCAGTCATAGGACTTACCAGAGAAAAAAATCAATCCTGTCATCAGAAAAATTGCAGCAGATGTGAAAAGAAAGATTGTGAATTTAGAGAAGAATAGAGGAAGCGTATGGAATTTAAAGAGCGTTTAGGAAAAGAAATTTTATTTTTTGACGGAGCAATGGGAACTATGCTTCAGGAAAGAGGATTACAGACAGGAGAAATTCCGGAATTGTGGAATGTAACTCACGAGGATACTATCTTAGATGTACATAAGTTATATTTAGAGGCAGGCTGTGACATTGTAAAGGCAAATACATTTGGTATCAATCCGTTTAAAATGGAGGGCACAGGATATACCTGCGAGGAGCTGACAAAAAAAGGAATTGCGTTGGTAAAAAGAGCAATTGCAGAAACAGGTAAGAAAGCCTATACAGCATTAGATATTGGTTCATTGGGTAAATTATTAGAGCCGTTAGGTGAATTGCCATTTGAGGAGGCTTACGAGGCATTTAAGCCGGTATGTATTGCCGGAGAACAGGCAGGAGCAGATTTGGTTTTAATTGAAACCATGAATGATACTTATGAGATTAAGGCAGCGGTATTGGCGGCAAAAGAAAATACCAATCTTCCAATTGTTGTTACTATGGTGTTTGACGAGGGTGGAAAGCTTTTAACAGGAGCAGATATGGAAGCTGCAGTTGCGATGTTAGAGGGACTTAGAGTAGATGCAATCGGTCTGAATTGTGGATTTGGTCCAGACGTTATGAAAGAATTTCTGCCAAAGCTGCGAGAAGTATGTTCTGTACCAATTGTGGTGAATCCAAATGCAGGACTTCCGGTAGTGGTAGATGGAAAAACCTGTTTCCATGTAGGAGCAGAAGAATTTGCAAGTATTATGACAGAAATTGCAGAAGAAGGAATCTCTGTCATGGGAGGATGTTGCGGAACGACACCGGCACATATTAAGGCATTAGTAGAAAGCTGTAAAGGAAAGAAACCGTTAGAGATTTCCGATAAGGGGCGTTCTGTGGTGTCCTCCTATACCCATGCAGTCGTGTTAAATAATAGACCGAAGATTATTGGAGAACGTATCAATCCAACGGGAAAGTCCAGACTGAAGCAGGCACTTCGGGAAAACGATTTGGAGTATATTTACAAAGAAGCCTTAGCACAGCAGGATATGGGAGCGCATATCTTAGATGTAAACGTAGGATTGCCGGAAATCGACGAAGTGGCAATGATGAAGTCCGTATTGACAGGACTTCAGGGAATCACAGATTTGCCGCTTCAGATTGACACCTCTGACATGGAGGCAATGGAACAGGGAATGCGTTTATATAACGGAAAGCCATTGATTAACTCGGTAAATGGAAAGAAAGAGTCTATGGATGCAGTATTTCCATTGGTAGCAAAGTATGGTGGAATGGTGGTTTGTCTGACCTTAGATGAAAATGGAATCCCGGAAACCGCAGAGGGTAGAATCGAGATTGCAAAACGTATTATTGCAGAGGCAGAACGCTATGGAATCCATAAGAAGGACTTGGTAATGGATACCTTGTGTATGACTATCAGTACCGGACAGGAAAATGCCAAAATTACATTAGATGCGTTAGACTATGTGAGAAATACCTTAGGAGTACATACTACTTTAGGTGTGTCAAATGTTTCTTTTGGACTACCGCAACGAGAACTGGTAAACACAGCATTTTATACCATTGCTTTATCAAGAGGATTGAGTGCAGGAATTATCAATCCAAACAGTGAGAAAATGATGGCGGCTTATCATGCTTATTGTGCACTGAATGGAAGTGATGTGCAGTGTACTGATTATATTAATATCTATTCTCAACAGGCAGATGCACCGAAAAAGGTATCTGATAAGAAAGAAGTTACCCTTTATGATGCAGTAGTAAGAGGGTTGATTGACAGTGCTTATCAGGCAGCAAAAAAGGAATTAGAGACAAGAGAGCCATTAGCAGTTATTGATGAAGATTTGATACCTGCTTTAGACAAGGTGGGACAGGGATTTGAGAAAAAGACCGTATTCCTGCCACAACTTTTGATGAGTGCAGATGCAGCAAAGGCAGGATTTGATGCCATCAAAGAATTTTTACAGGCAAAGGGTGATACTTCGGAATCCAAGGGTACGATTGTAATTGCCACTGTAAAGGGTGATATCCATGACATTGGAAAAAATATTGTAAAAGTATTATTGGAAAATTATGGATTTGACGTGATAGATTTAGGAAAAGATGTTCCACCGGAAACCGTCGTAGAGACAGCAAAAGAACATCATGTTAAATTGGTAGGTTTAAGTGCCTTGATGACTACTACGGTAGTAAATATGGAAACTACCATAAAGCTGTTAAAGGAAGAATTACCAGATTGCAAGGTCATGGTAGGTGGTGCAGTATTGACTCAGACTTATGCGGATATGATAGGGGCAGATTTCTATTCCAAAGATGCTATGGGTTCTGTACGTTATGCCAATGAATTGTTTGAGGTATAAATATTTACACTATCTTAACTTGTAATTTATGGAATTATCAGATATAATTGAAAAAAGAAAAAGGGAGTAGCTGGAGCCTTTGGGCTTGTGCTTTATCGTCAGTACGATTTTTTAATCCGGTAAGTTACCTAAGCAGCGAGACTTTTTTGTAACAGACTATATGTTGCAAAAGGGTTTCGCTGCTTTTTTGTGCATATGTCAATCTTAGTATTTACAAACAAGGAGGAACATTATGAAACAACAAGGAAAGGGACTTTCCACATTACAGGTTCAGGAAAGGCAGAAGCAATATGGCTTTAATGAGCTGGCAGAAAAGAAAAAGCAAAGTACGTTTGTTATTTTTCTTTTACAATTTAAGGACTTTTTAGTAGGACTTTTGATTGCAGCCGCAATTATTTCCATGATATTGGGAGATATGGAAAGTGCGTTGGTGATTCTTTTAGTAATTACCATGAATGCCATATTAGGAACAGCGCAGCAGAAGAAAGCAGAGCAATCCCTAGAGGGACTGAAAAAACTGACCAGCCCCAAAGTAAAGGTAGTACGAGATGGTGTGGTAAGTGTTGTAGAAGGAAGAGAGTTAGTACCGGGAGATATTGTGCGTTTTGAAGCAGGAGATGCTCTTTGTGCGGACGGAATACTTATGGAGGCAGAGGCAGTTACGGTCAATGAAAGTGCTCTTACCGGAGAGAGTGTTGGAGTAGAAAAGAGTGTCAAAGATGTAACAAAGTCCATGGTATATTCCGGATGTATCGTAAATACCGGAAGAGGAGAATATGAAGTAATTCGAACCGGAATGAATACAGAAGTAGGAAAGATAGCGAAGTTAGTTCAGACAGCAGAGGAGAAGAAAACACCTTTGCAGATAAGTCTGGATGATTTTGGAAAAAAACTTTCTGTGGTGATTATCGTAATTTGTGCAGTAGTGTTTGCAGTCAGTGTATGGCAGGGAGAAAAAGTGCCGGATGCATTTTTGTTTGCAGTAGCTCTTGCAGTGGCGGCAATTCCGGAAGCATTAAGCTCCATTGTTACCATTGTGTTGGCATTTTGTACTAGAAAAATGGCAAAAGAAAACGCAATTGTGAGAAAATTGGCATCCGTAGAAAGTCTTGGAAGTGTATCGGTGATTTGTACAGATAAGACAGGAACACTTACACAGAATAAAATGACAGTAACCGGAAGATTTACCTTTGATGCACAAGAGAAAAAAGCATTGACCTATGGTGGGATTCTCTGTAATGATGCAGTCATAGAGGGAGAAAAACAAATCGGTGACCCCACAGAAACGGCATTATTAAATTTTGCAGAGAAAAAAGAAGCGGGAAGTGTAGAACAGGTAAGAAAGCAGTATGCAAGAAAAGCATCAATACCTTTTGATTCAGACCGAAAACTTATGACGGTATTATGCAGTCAAAGGGATGGAACGGATTTTACGGTTACTAAGGGTGCGGTAGATGTATTATTAAGCCGTTTACATACGGTATTGGAGAATGGCGAAGTAAGAGAAATTACTAGTCAGGATATAGAAAAAATCCAAAAAACCAATCAGGAATTTTCACAAAAAGGTCTTCGTGTACTTGCATTTGCGGCTAGAAAATCTGCGGATGGAGATATGCAGGAAGAAGATTTGTGCTTCTTAGGATTAATGGCAATGGCAGATCCACCAAGAGAAGAATCCAAAGAGGCAGTAACACTTTGTACTCAGGCAGGAATCAAGACCGTTATGATTACCGGAGATCATCCTCAAACGGCAGCAGCCATTGCAAGTGAAATTGGAATTTTGCGTGAGGGTGAGCCGCAGGGAGTAATGACCGGAGCAGAACTGGAAAAAATCAGTGATGATGAGTTGTTAGAAAAGGTAAAAGACACCAGAGTTTATGCAAGAGTTTCGCCGGAACATAAGATACGAATTGTAAGAGCATGGCAGAGACTGGGCATGATTACGGCAATGACCGGAGATGGTGTGAATGACGCACCGGCGTTGAAGCAGGCTGATGTTGGAGTTGCTATGGGAAAATCCGGAACAGAGGCAGCAAAGGAAGCTTCGGATATGATTCTTGCAGATGATAACTTTGCAACTATTGTAAAAGCAGTAGAAAGTGGAAGAAATATCTACGGAAACATCAAGAAATCCATAGGATTTTTATTGTCAGGAAATATGGCAGGAATTTTGAGTGTTTTAACAGCCTGTCTGGCAGGTATGGCTTTGCCATTTGCGCCGGTACATTTGCTGTTTATTAATTTATTGACAGATTCCCTGCCGGCGGTAGCACTGGGAATGGAACCACATTCACTTGATGTAATGAAGGAAAAACCAAGACCTGCGAAAGAAGGAATTTTAACTAAAGAGTTTATGAGTAATCTATTGGTAGAGGGAATTGTAATTGCAGTAAATACAATGGCAGCATTTGTCATTGGTGGTGCGAGCGTATATGCCTTTGGGGTACTTTGCCTATCCAGATTGCTCCATGGATATACCTGTAAGAAAAAGCAGGCAGTATTAGGTAGAAAAACCATGTGGAACAATAGCTATATGAATGGAGCTTTTGTGCTAGGGTTTGCATTACTGAATCTGGTGCTTTTTGTACCTGTTTTTGCTGATTTATTCCAGACAGCAGGAATTAATGGAGGTGGAGTGTTAATTATTTATGGATTTAGTTTGTTGAGCTTTTTAGAGAATCAGCTCATTCGATGGATAAAAGAAAAAGTACATAAAGAGAACTAGAAATGAACCCTGCCATCCCTTCTGAATATATTAATAGTGATAGAACAGAAGGGATGGAGGAATATGAATATAAAATATATTATTTATGGTTGTATAGCACTGTTGTTAGTATTGCTGATTATTATCGGTTGTTTACGTTATCGACGTCACAAAAAGGCAAAATGTAAAGTATTGTGCAGAAGTGATGAAGAAAAGTTAAAAGACATTAATGCAGTATTAGAAAAATTTGGTTTTGCCTATTCTTTGCCAAAAGATATTTTTTATTCGTTAGAAGATAGTTGGCAGAGAAAAATGGGCTATGGAAGAATATATGATGAAATGGCTCCTATTATGAATATGGTGATAGACTGTGAGCCGATTTATTTTGAATATGGTAATCGAAGATATTTGATTGAGCTGTGGAAAGGGCAATACGGTGTTACGACAGGAGCAGAGGTTGGAATTTATACGGCTGACCTTTCCGAAAAAGACCCCGAGCGTGTATTTTATCATGCAGTTTCCGACGAAGAACAGTTGCTTATGAATATTACTTTATGGAAAAATGGAAAGAAGCTGTTTCAACGAGGAAAGATTCATTGGTGGCTGACAGGCTTTGTACTGGGAGAATTTTCCTATCCGGGTGAGTTGATGTTAGAGGTTTCCATCAGTTTTACAGAACCGGAGATGTTGGATGCCTTTGTAAAAGGTTGTTATCGTGCCGGATATTTGCCGGATAATTTGCATATATGGTGCAATCGGGTAGAATTTCGGTTTGCAGTACCAAAGACCAAACAGCCTTCCAAGAGAAAATGTCGAAGACGATTGGCACAGTGGCAGAATTATTGGAATTGTAAATTGTATTGCAGAATAACCAGAGGATTTGAACGAACCATAGATAAGTTAGATTATCTCATGCAGGCATACCCGATGATATTCCGAAAAATTTTGAAAAAAGGAAGAATCGGGTCGAAAAGAAAATGAGCAGAACTTGGAAGAAATTAGAAAAAGCCTATAAGAAAGCTCCGTGTATTCCAATGAAAAATGACAGTCGTTTTGTTTTTATGAGTGATTGTCATCGAGGCGTTGGAAACTGGGGCGATAATTTTCAACCCAATCAGAATTTATTTTTTGCAGCATTGCAGTATTACTATCAGCGTAAGTTTACCTATATCGAATTAGGGGATGGGGATGAGCTGTGGGAAAATCGCAAGTTAGACGAAATTATCCAAGTGCATAGTAATCACTACTGGTTAATGTCTGAATTTTATCGGAATCATCGTTTTTATATGATCTATGGAAACCATGACCGAAAAAAAGGGCAAGAACAGTTTTTCGGAAAAGTTTGCAACAGTTATTATTGTGAAAGTGAGGGAACAAAGCGTGATTTGTTTCCGGGAATGAAAGTACAAGAGGCAATTCGGTTACAGAATTGTTGTGACGGACAGGAAATCTTTTTGGTGCATGGACATCAAGGGGATTTTTGGAATGATACGTTGTGGAAAGTGACACGGTTTTTGGTGCGCTATGTGTGGCGAAGACTGGAACTGGCAGGATGCAATGACCCTACCAGCACAGCAAAAAATTATGGGCGAAAAGAAAAAACAGAAAAGAAATTAGAACATTGGGCAAAAGAACATCAAATGATTCTTATTGCAGGCCATACACATCGTCCCGTATTTCCAAAGCCGGGAGAGGGATACTATTTCAACGATGGCAGTTGTGTTCATCCAAGATGTATCACAGCCATAGAATTAGAGAATGGAGCATTATCCCTTGTAAAATGGAGTATGGACGTACGAGAAGATAATCTATTGTATATTGGAAGACAGGTGTTGGAAGGACCGATACCTGTCAAAGCATATTCGGAAATTTAGATAAAAAAGCAGTTGGAAATTTAGTGAAAATTCCAACTGTTTTTTTATACAAACCATGTTACAATATAGGAAACTGAAAAACTAAAAATAGTTTCCGAGTTTCCTGAAGGAGGATAGGATGAATAGAGAAAATAAAGAAATATTAGATGCAACTATGCAGGTGTTTAATGAAAAGGGATTGAAATTTACCATGGATGATGTGGCAAGAGAGCTTGGGATGAGCAAAAAGACCATTTATGGGATGATAAAGGATAAAAATACCTTGTTTTTAGAAATGGTAGATTATTGTTTTGATACCATTAAGGAAGAAGAACAGAGAGTTTTAGAAGATACCACATTAGATATAGAACAGAAAATAAGAAGAATATTGTCCGTGTTACCGGAAAGTTATGAGAGCATTGATTTGCGCAAGCTATATCAATTGAAGGACAAATATCCGAAAATCTACCAAAAGGTGGAGGAGCGTTTAGAAAACGGTTGGGAAACTACCATTACTTTGTTGGAGCAGGGAATGAAAGAAGGAGTAATCCGTAAGCTTCCAATTCCCATTTTAAAAACCATGTTTGAGGCATCATTGGAACAGTTTTTTCGTAGAGATATTTTAATGGCAAATGATATTTCTTATGGAGAGGCATTGAAACAACTGGTGGAAATACTAATGTATGGAATTACAGAGAGGAAGTGAAATTGTGAGTAGAATTTATTGGAATAATCAATGGCAGTTTACAGAACATTTTTCCGAAGAACTGTTAGAAGAAAAAGAAATAGCAGAATTAAAACAGGTAAGACTTCCACATACCTGTAAAGAAACGCCATATCACTATTTTGATGAAAAAGAGTATCAGATGGTAAGCGGTTATCGAAAGGTACTGTATGGGGAGGAAAGCTGGAAAGAGAAAAGAATTTTTCTCACATTTGAAGGTGTTGCACATGAAGCAACTGTTTATTGTAATGGAGCGATAGTTGGAACACATGCCTGCGGATATACTGCATTTTCAGTAGAATTAACACAGCATTTAAAATTAGGAGAAAACAATCTGATTGTTGTTCGGGTAGATTCTAGGGAAAACTTAAATATTCCTCCATTTGGAAACGTGATTGACTATAATTAGAAGAAATAAAAAAGCAGGTAGCCTTGTATAAGCAATGGAGACAGGTGCTTCAGTTTGGTAGTTTTTATCGTGGAAGAAGCGGCAATCTGACAGAATGGACTTGTGTAGGAGCGGAAAAAGAGAAAGCAGTGGGAATGTTGATGCAGAATATGACACAGCCCAATACACCATATGCCTGTTATCGTGCAGCAGGTTTGCAGCCGGAGGCGTGTTATCACTTTTATAACCGTTCATTAAAGTATAATGTAAAAGGATTTGGAGATTTGATTAATACAGCAGCTCCAATTCATATCAAACAAGGCTCACTAGTTCATGAGGTAGTGGCAAAGTTTGTAAAAATGGATGGAGAATTGGAAGATTGCATGGTAACGGGAAGTACACTAATGGAGCATGGGATAAAATTAAAACAGGCATTTGCAGCAACAGGATATAACGAACAAGTACGATATTTTCCAGACTATGCATCTAGGATGTACTTTATGGAAAAGGAACAAAAAGGACAAGAGGAGTAATAGAGCAAAAGAAATAATAGAATAATAAAATAAAAGAAATGATAAAATAAAAGAAATGATAAAATAAAAGAAATAATAAAATAAAAGAAATAATAAGACAAAAAAGAACGATTACCATATCAGGATAACGATAGGGCAATTGTTCTTTTTGATATGATAAAAAACGTGAAAAAATCAAGTTAAGAGGTAGTTTTTTCAGCATACTTATCTCGAAAAGCACACAATATGTCACGTCTTGTAATGATACCGATAAATTTATTACGGTCATCTACAACGGGAACAAAGTTCTGGTTGATGATACGGTCAAAAAGTACATCAAAGGAAACATCAATACTGACCGCAGGATTCCAGTCAGTACGCATAATATCCCGAATAAAAATATGTTCTAAGGATTTGTAGTCACATTCCAAGTTGTCGGAAAGATACCAAAGAAAGTCTCCCTCACTAATACAACCCACATAATCCCCATCATCTGTGATGACAGGAATTGCAGTATATCCGTGAGCTTTCATTTTTTCTAAACCTTGACGTAATGTATTTTCAGCAAATAAATAAGCTACGGTGTTTTTATTCTTTAAAAGAGAAATAATATTCATAATAATACCTTCTTTTTATGCATTTTTTGTTTGGATGTATACAGTATATCATTTTTGATGACAAAATAATAGTAAATAATATGAAAGAAGGTGTGAAAAAATTGCGACAAAAAAAAGAATGGTGTATAATTATGAAAAATAAAAGAATAGGAATACATTAATATGACATTACAGCAGTTAAAATATGCAATTACAGTTGCAGATCATCAGTCTATGAATGAAGCGGCAAAAGAGCTGTTTATTTCACAGCCTAGTTTATCCAATGCAATGAAAGAATTGGAAAAGGAAATCGGAATTAGTATTTTTTCAAGAAGTAATAAAGGAATTACTATATCCTCTGATGGAGCAGAGTTTTTGGGCTATGCAAGACAGGTGGTAGAGCAGGCATCTCTTTTAGAGGAAAAGTATTTGGGAAAGCGTCCGGCAAAGGTGAAGTTCAGTGTTTCTACACAGCATTACTCTTTTGCGGTAAATGCTTTTGTGGATTTAATCTCGGAATATGATTCTGAATATTATGATTTTATGTTGCGAGAGACTAGAACTTATGAGATTATTGAAGATGTAAAAAAACTTACCAGTGAGGTGGGAATTTTATATCTAAATGAGTTTAACCGTAAGGTAATTTTAAAGATGTTAAAGGAAAACAATTTGGAATTTCAAGAACTCTTTACCGCAAAGCCACATGTGTTTATCGGACGAAATAATCCTCTTGCAGAAAAGAAAATAATCACTTTAGAAGACTTGGAAGATTATCCGTTTTTGTCCTTTGAACAGGGAGATTATAATTCGTTTTATTTTGCAGAAGAAATTTTGAGTACACTGCCACGAAAGAAATCCATAAAAGTCAGTGACCGTGCAACATTGTTTAATTTGTTGATAGGGTTAAATGGATATACCCTTTGCAGTGGTGTCATTAGTGAAGCATTAAATGGAAAAGATATTATAGCCTTGCCATTAGCAGTAGAGGAAGAACAGATGTGCATTGGATATGTAACACATAAAAATGCGACATTGAGCCGATTAGGAGAGTTGTATATTGAAAAGCTGAAAGCAGCGGTAGAAATTCAATAATGTTGCTATAATAAAAAACTATAACAAATACAAAAGAATATGTATAACTTATCACAGTAAAGATGTGATATAATGAGCGAAAGAGAGTCAGAGGGAATTTGTTCACTCTTGACGAACGGCGAACATAGCATATGTTTATTAAAAAGACGAGGAGAAAAACATGAAAGTAGAAAGTATATTTCAAGAGAAAAGACCAGTGATATCCTTTGAGATATTTCCACCAAAGCGTGACACAGAGTTGAAAAATATAGATGGAACTTTAGAAATTTTAAGCAGACTGAATCCTGATTTTATCAGTGTAACATTTGGTGCTGGCGGAAGTGCTACGAATAATAAGACAGTGGCACTGGCAAAGAAAATTAAGGACGAATACGGCATTACACCTATTGTACATTTAACTTGTTTAAATTATAGTAAAAGCGAAATTGATGAGATTCTTTCTGAGTTAAACAAAAATGGAATAGAAAATATTTTGGCATTGCGTGGTGACCGTAATCCGAATATTGAGCCGAAGAAAGAATTCCATTATGCAACAGATTTGGTAAAGTATATCAAATCACATGGAGATTTTGATGTAAGTGGAGCATGTTATCCGGAAGGACATTTAGAAGCAGAGAGCATGATAGCAGATATTCATCATTTAAGAGAAAAGGTAGATGCAGGTGCAAGCCATTTAATTTCACAGTTGTTTTTTGATAACAACGCTTTTTACAGTTTTCAGGAAAAAGCAAAATTAGCAGGAATCAATGTGCCGATAGAGGCAGGAATTATGCCGGTTATCAATAAAGCACAGATTGAACGTATGGTCAATTTATGCGGAGCATCCTTGCCGGAGAAGTTCAGACGTATCATGGATAAGTATGAAAACGATAAAGAGGCATTGTTTGATGCGGGAATGGCATATGCAGTAAATCAGATTGTAGATTTATTGGCACATGACGTAGATGGAATACATATTTATACAATGAATAATACAAAGGTAGCAGAGGAAATTTGTAAGAGAATTGAACATCTGATATAGAGTGAGAAAAATCGGGGCATATAGAAAGCTTCGGGGTGCTGAAATGAAATATAGAACCTGCCATAACTTGAGAAAATCGCAAAGAGTGTTTTTCGAGTTATGGCAGGTTTTTTGGTAAAGGGTAGGGTGAAACTTTTTTGAGAGGAAACTTGATACTAATGTTGATTTTAAATATTTAGGATTGACAAAATATACCAAGAATACTACAATAATCAAAGTTAGAGTTTAAAGGGATAAGTAAATAAGGGATAGGGGATTTATCATTAAGGATTATCGTTCGATAA
>CAYTDI010000055.1:0-13967 GCA_964436595.1 uncultured Eubacterium sp. | reverse complement strand
TCCATTTTTCGGAACACGAAAAACTCCGAAGCCCTCAACAGGCTAAAGCCCATAAGCAAAAAAAGGATTCCGCATAAACAGAATCCTTTTCTTATTTCTATACTATGTTCTTATTATACTGGAACTCCACCAGCAATCTTCTCGTTAATTACATAATATGCCATATGCTCTTCCGGCTTAATGTATAAACGAATAGACTTAATAGAAGATTCTCTATGTCCTTCTGCTATGTATGCCTGTTTTGCTCTCTCAAGTACTTCCTTTGTCAGAAGCTCCTGTCCTGCAAACTGTACATAAATCTCTTCTACCTTTTCTGCTGTCTTTGCCTTTGGCTTTCTACCCGGCTTCTTTGCAGTTGCCTTTTTTGCTGTCGGTTTCTTCTCTGTTGCTTTCTTTTCTGCAACTTCTTTCTTATCCGCAACTACTGCAGTCTCCTGTTTTGCTTCTGCTGGTTTTTCAACCACTTTTGCAGCCTTCTCTTGCTTTACAGGCTCTGCTGTCTTTGCTGTTACTGCTTTTGCTGCTACTACCTTACTACCATTCTTTTGCATATTAGCCCTCCCATATAAATGCCTATTGGCAAGCCAAAAATCTCTCCATAGCATTCAATGCTTCTTGTTCATCGGTTCCTGTTGCTACAATATTAACAGACATTCCCTTGCATGGATTAAAAGCCATAATTCCCATAATGCTCTTTGCATTAATCTTAGCATCTCCACTTTCCAAACGAATCTCGCTGTCAAACTGACAAGCAACCTGTACCAATTCTGCAATTGGATTATTATACTCTTTGGCTACATTAGATACAATTACTTTCTTTTCACTCATCTTATCTCTCTCTCTCATGTAATAATATAATACAAGTTGTTATCAAGTGTCTTATTATCATATTCGAATATACACCAACTAATTTTCTTTTTCAAGTATATTTTCAAAAAACTAGTAATTTCACACGAAAGAATTATCTTTCTTTTATAAAAAATAGACACTTTTTCTTATTTTTCCTTGTAGTATGCCTTATCTACTTCAATCACTGTAAAAAAGTTATTTCCAAATGTTTCTTGTGCTTTCTCTTGAATCAATTGCGTCAATTCTTCATCCCGCATCTTATATCCAAAGGGAATTACAATATCAAAGATAAGATTTGTATGAGTCGGTCCCATAACCACTCGAAAATCATGCATGGAAATTTTTTTATCAATACCGGATAACAAGGTTTGCATTTCTTCCTTTAAGTAATCCACTTGTTTATCTCCCGTCACAACAGGATCCATATGTATTACCGCTTCACACTTCAACTCCTTGCGCAACTCATGCTCAATGTTATCTACAACATCATGGAGCTTTAAAATATCACCATCTGCCGGAACCTCTGCATGTAGTGATATCATCATTCGTCCCGGACCATAATCATGTACTATTAAGTCATGTACTCCAATAATTTCCGCATGACTTAGCACTAACTCTTCTATCTGTGCAACAAAACCTTCTTCCGGCGGTTGCCCTAGCAATGGATTTAAGGTATCTCTTGCTGCACTAATTCCGGCATAGAAAATAAAAACGCCTACCAACACACCGCACCATCCATCAATTTGAAGTCCGGTTACCTTTCCCACAATTGCTGCAACCAAAACCACTGTTGTAGCGCAACTATCACTTAAACTATCTACTGCGGTTGCTCTCATTGCTGCCGATTCTATTTTTTTGCTGATACTGCGATTGTAATATGCCATATACAATTTTACGCAAATGGAAACTACCAAAATTCCAACTGCCAACATACTAAATTCTACCGGCTCCGGATGAATAATTTTCTCAACGGAGGATTTCATCAGTTCAAACGCCATGATAAGAATTGCCCCAGATACAACCAATCCCGAAACATATTCAATACGCCCATGCCCAAAAGGATGGTCTACATCTGGTTCTGCCCCGGACATACGAAATCCAATCAGCGTGATTAAGGACGAGCCTGCATCTGATAAGTTATTAAATGCATCTGCGGTAATGGAAATAGATTTACTTATTGTTCCCGCTAAAAACTTTCCTACAAACAAGAGTATATTCAAAAAAATCCCAACTATTCCACAAATCATGCCATACTTCTGCCGCACCTGTGGATTCTTCACATCTTCTTTATTTTTAATAAAAAAACCTGCCAATACCGAAATCACATTTCTACCTCCCTGTATTACATTATTATGCCATGCAACGTTCCACTCCGCAGTGCACGTTCGAAATAGCACTGCTTTTCCGAACTACATCTAATTATAATAATGCAGTTTCTTCGCTTTTCAAGCTTACGAAACTGCCAACATACATTCGCAATTCGGACTACTCGCCCTGCTTGCTCATGTCTGTTTAGCCAGCTAATAGAAAAAATACTTAGACTGCAAGCAGTCACCTTTTTTTCTATTGCCGGCATTATTATATCACATTATATTCACCTTATGAAATAAAAATAATATCACTAAAAAGAAAATGTTTGCTATGGTAAAATACTTTAAATATGAAAGTCTTTTTTTCTTATCTTCTGCACCTATGTAACGAAATGAAATCAAGCTTGCCATAGAGGCAATCAAAGTTCCCAGTCCTCCTAAATTTGTTCCGATAATAAGACTTTTTATATCCTCCGTAAATCCTGACAGCAACAATGCCGCCGGCACATTACTAATAACCTGACTGGCAACAATAGATGTTATTACCTCGTTTCCATTTATGATACTTTCCAATCCCTTTCGAAACGCTTCCATTCTTCCCATATTTCCAATAAAGACAAAAAATCCAAGAAATGTACCTAGAAGGGCATAATCCACTTTATAAAATATTTTTGTATCTAGGAAAAAGACTCCAATTGTCACTCCAAGAAAGGTCCATACATAAGGAATTTCTCCTGCAACGGTAGCAATACATAAGAAAAACAGAATACTCCACCCTAATAATTTTTTCCTATTAATAGGCGTTTCTTCTATTTCAAAAATCACCTGTTTCACTCCATCTTTTTTCCCTATTATAATACACCCTCCAAGCAATAACACAAATGCAAGTCCACAATAAGGCAGCATCAATTGGAAAAATTCTATTCCCGTCATATTTGCTCTTGCATACAGATAAAGATTCTGAGGATTTCCAATGGGTGTTAGCATACTTCCCAAATTTGCTGCGATAGTCTGCAATACCACAACCGGAATCAACAGCTTTTTCTTCCTCTCTTCTCCCAACATCCCCAGCACTTGCATTCCCAACGGAACAAATGTAATCAATGCTACATCATTGGTAATCAGCATACTAAAAAAGAAGCAAAGCATTACCAAAATCAATACCAGTTGACAACCTCCATTTACTCGTTCCAGAAGCTTTTGGGCTATGATATGAAAAACACCAATTTTCTGAAATCCTGCAACAACAGCCATTAAACAGAATAAAATCACCATAGTACGGACATCAATATAAGAGATATATTTTTTATCTGGTAATACAAAACAGGAGGAAATGACTGCAAGGAGCATGGCAACACCTAATATAGTTTCTTTCTTTATAAACGCTATTATCTTTTTCATTTGTTTTTCCTTTCCTGCAATATTTTTACTTATTTTATTATCATATCATAAATCAAGGAGAACTTATACTATGAACGAACAAAAAGACTTCAAACCCTATATTTCGGCGAACCAGTCTCTTTCCGAATTTACTAAATCCTCTGTGATTACCGGTATTCTTCTGGCTGTTATTTTTGGTGCTGCCAATGCCTATCTGGGTTTACGAGTGGGGCTTACAATTTCCGCTTCGATTCCTGCCGCCGTAGTTGCTATGGGGGTTATACGGGTACTTTTGCGTAAAAACTCCATTTTGGAAAGTAATATGGTACAAACCATTGGTTCTGCGGGTGAATCCGTGGCAGCAGGTGCTATTTTTACACTTCCTGCTTTGTTTCTCTGGACCGATGAAGGAAAAATGTCCACTCCCAGTATTTTAGCAATCACACTCATTACCTTGGCGGGTGGGTTATTAGGGGTATTTTTTATGATTCCCCTTAGAAATGCCCTCATTGCAAAAGAACACCACACACTTCCTTACCCGGAGGGTGCTGCCTGCGCAAAAGTACTTCTTGCCGGAGAAAAAGGTGCTTCTAATGCTTCTACCGTTTTTGCAGGAATGGGTATCTCCGCTGTTTTCAAATTTTTCGTAGATGGTCTAAAACTTTTTCCCGGAGAAATTTCTCTACGTTTTAAAAATTTTGCCGGAGAAATCGGAACTCAGATATACCCTGCTGTTTTAAGTGTCGGATATATCTGCGGCCCAAAAATTGCCTCTTATATGTTCGCCGGCGGTATTATCAGTTGGATGGTTTTCATTCCTGCCATTGTTTTATTCGGTTCTCAACTCACCCTCTATCCGGGTATAGAACCTATCGGGCAATTATATGAAGTTGGCGGGGCAAGTGCTATTTGGAGCAACTATATTCGCTATATTGGAGCAGGCGCATTGGCTATGGGCGGTATCATCAGTTTAGTACGTTCTCTTCCACTTATTTTTCAGACTTTTCGTGACTCTGTTAAGGGACTGCGCCTGACCAATGATTCCACCGCTGAACGTACCCACCAAAACTTGGATATGCGAATTATTCTTCCTTGTATCGGTTTGATTGTCCTGTTCCTTTGGCTGGTGCCCTCCATCCCGTTATCTTTACCCAGTGCGTTTTTGGTCATTATTTTTGGTTTCTTTTTTTCTGCCGTTTCTGCCCGTATGGTAGGATTGGTGGGAAGCAGTAATAATCCTGTCTCCGGTATGGCAATTGCCACTCTGCTCTTTTCTACGATTATTTTAAAAACCCTTAAAGGCACTGGCATGGACAGCATGCAGGCAGCAATTGCAATTGGCTCTATCATTTGTATCGTAGCTGCCATTGCCGGAGATACTTCCCAAGACTTAAAAACAGGGTTTCTATTGGGCGCAACGCCGAAAAAACAACAAATCGGAGAGTTAATTGGTGTCACCTCTGCCTCCCTTGTCATTGGCAGTGTGCTGTATCTGTTAAATGCCGCTTGGGGATTTGGCTCAGAACAGCTCGGTGCGCCACAGGCAACACTTATGAAAATGATTGTAGAAGGTGTTATGGAAAATAACCTTCCCTGGTCATTAGTATTCATCGGTGTGTTCTTAGCAGTTGCAGTAGAAATTCTTGGAATTCCGGTACTTCCCTTTGCCATTGGCGTTTATCTTCCGGTACAGCTAAATGCCTGCATTATGGTGGGTGGTTTGTTACGGCTTCTTTTGGATAAAAAAGGAGATTTTAAAATTAATAGCGGTATCCTCTATTGCTCTGGAATGATTGCCGGAGAAGGACTTGCAGGAATTATTCTTGCGATTTTAGCTGTTATAGGAATTGATATTGCACTGCCTGTAACTGGCGGAGAATTTGGAAGTCTTGTCCTATTTCTTTTCCTTATATTAAGTATATTAAAATTTTCTTTATGGAAAAAACAACCGCACTAACCATTGACTTTTCATTGTTTCCTTCCAAATCCTGTGCTATAATAAGAACACTGTATTGTAAACACAATTTATACAAAGGAGAGTAACTTTATGCTTGAAAAGTTTTTTAAACTCAAAGAAAACAACACTTCCGTAAAGACAGAAGTTGTTGCAGGGTTTACCACTTTTATGACTATGGCGTATATTCTTGCCGTAAACCCAAATCTTTTATCTGCAGCGGGCATGAATTCTAACGCAGTATTGATTGCAACTGCTTTAGCTTCTTTTGTGGGTACTTTATTAATGGCATTACTTGCTAATTACCCATTTGCTTTAGCTCCAGGTATGGGCTTAAATGCCTACTTTGCCTTCACCGTTGTCCTTGGTATGGGATATCCTTGGCAAATGGCTTTATTTGCCGTATTCGTAGAAGGTATTGTATTTATTATCTTATCATTAACAAATGTTCGTGAAGCAATCTTTAATGCCATTCCTGCTACTTTAAAGTCTGCAGTAAGTGTTGGTATTGGTCTGTTTATCGCATTTATTGGTTTACAGGATGCTAAATTAGTGGTAAACAGTGATTCTACTTTACTTACTTATCAGACCTTTAAGGGCGACACCTTCCATTCTGTTGGTGTTGGTGCTATCCTTGCACTGATTGGTGTTTTGGTAACTGCTATCTTATTAATTAAAAATGTCAAAGGCGGCATCCTTGTTGGTATTTTAGTGACTTGGATATTAGGTATTATTTGCGAGCTTACCGGTATCTATGTTCCTGATGTTGATGCAGGTATGGCTTCTACTATTCCTGCCGGAATTGTAAGCTTTGACTTTTCCTCTTTCAAGGAAACCTTTGGTGCTGTATTTACCTTAGACTTTAAGAACTTCCACATTGGAGATTTCTTGATTATTATGTTCTCTTTCTTATTTGTGGATATGTTTGATACCATCGGAACTTTGATTGGAGTTTCTTCTAAGGCAGATATGCTTGATGAAGATGGAAAATTGGAACGAATCAAACCTGCTTTACTTTCTGATGCAATCGCTACTTGTGTTGGTGCTATTTTTGGTACTTCTACTACAACTACTTTTGTAGAAAGTGCATCTGGTGTAACAGCCGGAGGACGTACCGGTCTTACTTCCGTAGTAACCGGATTTCTGTTCCTGTTATCCGTTTTCTTCTCCCCATTATTCTTAAGTATTCCTTCTTTTGCCATTGCTCCGGCTTTGATTATTGTTGGATTCTATATGATGGGTTCTGTTGCGAAGATTGATTTTGAAGATATGTCTGATGCAATTCCAGCTTTCTTATGCATTATTGCAATGCCTTTGGCTTACAGTATTTCTGAAGGTATTGCTATTGGAGTTATTTCTTGGACATTAATTAACCTTCTCACAGGAAAAGCTAAAGAAAAGAAAATCAGCACTCTTATGTATGTACTGACCATTCTTTTCATATTAAAATATATTTTCTTATAAAATTACAATACGGACTATTAAAGAAGCTATCTCCCTGTGCTTCACAGGGGATAGCTTCTTTTTACACTAACCGCTTACAATATATCGAACAATTACATCTATTCCTGCTGCTATCAGAAGAATTCCTCCAGCTAAATACGCTTTTACTTTGTGTTCATACCCTAATCGATATCCGGTATACATTCCAAGTATGGTTACTGCTATTGTCATCAGCACTGCCATAACCAATACTCGCAACATTCCGCACCCAAGAAACCCGAATGCAACTCCGACTAATAGTGTAAACACACTACTGCGTATATACAGTTGTACCAGTTCTTTAATGTTCAGTTTTTCTTCTCTCCGTTCTACAACACGTTCATTCTTCCATGCCTTTAACAACAGCCGAACTCCCATACAAAGGAAAATAGCAACTGCCAGCACTTCCTCTAGAAAAACCTCATAATCGTAAGTTTGATAACGGCGCAGAAGTACAGAAAGAAAATTTCCAATTCCAAGTGCCAATACCTGACCGGCTACTAAAATACTACTTATAATTGCAAGATGCTTTTTCTGAACTTTTGCAATCAGAGAACCTTGGCACTCCATAACTGCAAATATATCTAAAGATATTCCCGCTAAAACAATGAGTTCTTCTACGATATTCATATCTCTGCACTCCTGTCTGATACTTATTCCTCGTCAGCTTTTACAGCTTCTGTTCGGATGATAAATTTAACACTTCCTTTGGTACCATCTGCAACCTTTGTATATGTCTGATATCCTTTTCCCGCATCTACTACCGCTGTCAATTTATTTAATAATTCTTTTGCATCTCCTTCATAAGCACCTACCAGTTTCTGAATTCCCTCTTCATCAAACTTTGCCATGCCTTCTGTTAATTCGTTAGAGCCGCTTTCCAGCTTATCCACACCGTCTGCTAACTTAGAAGTTGCTTCTGCTAATGCTTTTGCTCCACTTACTAATGCATTGTTATTGGATACTAATGTGGAGGTTCCTTTGGAAAGCTTGTTCGCACCGCTCTTTAATTTTGCAACTCCATCCAGCAAGCCAGATTCTTCAAGCTGTGCTGCGATTTGAGATTTTGCTCCCTCTGCTCCGCTCACTGCTGCTGTTTCTGCTGCTGTCTTTGCCGCTGTTTTGCACGCATCAGCTACACTTGCACCCATTTGCTGTTTTCCAAGGTCTGCAATTCCGCTTGTAACCCCTTCTGCAATTGTTCCTGCTGCTCCTGAAAGCTGCTGAGCAACTCCGGCTTCCACTTCACTTTTAATTGTGTGTCCTGTCTGTGCCTGATATGCCTGCTCTACCACATCTGTAATGGAAAGGGTTACACCCTGTGCTGCATAGTTTGAAATTGCTGCATCTACTGTTGCTTTCTGTGCCTGATATGCTTCAAAAATCTTCTGATTATATACAGCATCTACCATAGTTGTATATAACTGACTTCCTGCAAGCTGACTACTAATCTGCTCTTCTACTGCACTCTTGCTTCCTTTCATAGTCTGCTCAAACTGGCTTGCTACCTGTGCTGCGATTGCATCGGACATACCTCCGGCGAAACTGCTTTCTACTGCTGCATCTGCCTGTGCTGCGATTGCCTGTTTATCGCTATCGCTCATTGCTGTTCCTAATGCAGAATTTAAAGCAGATACTCCCTGACTTAAAGATTCAATTCCGCTATTTAATTCTGCTGCACCCGCATTGATTTCAGAAGCACCATTTGTATAAGATGTAACTCCATTCTTTAAAGTATTTACACCGGAAGAAAATTCTTTCATACTATTCTTTAAAGTATCTAATCCTTTTGCAAGCTCACTGCTTCCATCTACTAACTGTTTTGAAGAATCAGACAAGGTATTGATGCTGTCTTCTAAGTCTGTTAAATCAAATGCTTCGTCTAAGTCTGTACTTCCCAATAAATCACTCATAATAACAGACATTGTCATATCTAAGGAGAAGTTCTCTACATCTGCAGTTACTTCTACATAATCAGGAATCTCTACATCTGTATCTAAATCACCATCTTCAATCTGCAAGCTATCCTTAAGCCCCGGCATTGCAACACCTACAACTACTTTTTTACTTCCATCAGAAATTACTTTACCATTGGTAACTTCTACGTTACTGTAATCTTCCGGAAGAATCATTCCTGTCATAACGGTAAATGGAACATATACTTCGTGTTCTTCTCCATCTACAACCTGTGTTGTTTTTTCATTATTGGTATAATCAAAACGAATCGTTACCTTACCGCTCTTTCCTGCAATTTCTTCTGGAGTCATTTCTTTTCCATCCAAGTAATAAGTAATCTTTTCGATAACCGGAAGCTCTTTATCTGTGGTTCCTTGATAATAAATATCATTTCCTTTTGCATCCCATGTTACTTCCTCACCATTTTGTGTAAAAGTCTCATCTCCCTTTACATTTTCAATGTCCTTTAAGTCTGATGCATCTTTTATGGTATCGCTGCCTTCTTTATTTTTTAACCATTCACTTACGATTACATTATCTGCTGTACCATCTGCCTTAGCTACTACATAAACAATTTCTTCTTTTCCTGCTTCTTCTGCTTGTGTTTCATCACCAGCCAGTGCATTCAACAATTTATTTTCTGCATCCTCGGTGCTTTCTTCTGTATCTGCATCTGTGTTTGCCTCTGTATTCTCAACTTCGGTACTTTCTTCTGTTTTTGCCTTTTCTGCATGAACTGCATAAGCTCCGCCTACTCCGGTTCCTAATACCGCAACGGTAACTGCTCCTGCTGCAATACGAATCACATATTTATTTTTAAATCTCTTCTTTAATTCTACATTTTTCATATCTGTTTCCTCTCTTTCTATTTTTCACTTTTTTCTGGTTTAAATCCGATACTTGTACGAAGAATCAATTTATCAAATACCATGAACATTGCAGGTAATATAAATGCTACAACAAACAAACTGATAATTGCTCCTCTTGCTAACAAGGTACACAGAGAACTAATCATATCAATACTGGAGTAAATACCTACACCAAATGTTGCAGCAAAGAAACTCACTGCACTAACAATGATAGACTGTAAGGAACTATTTAATGCTGTTGCAATTGCTTCTCTCTTTTCCGCTCCTCTGCTTCTTGCTCTCTTATACTTATTCGTCATAAGAATTGCATAGTCAACCGTTGCTCCTAACTGAATTGTTCCAATAACAATGGAGGCAATAAACGGCAATACCGTTCCTGTATAAGACGGAATACCCATATTGATAAAGATTGCAAATTCAATAACTGATACCAAAATAATTGGAAGAGATATTGATTTTAATACTACTGCAATAATGATAAAGATTAATACAATAGATACGGTACTTACTGTCTTAAAGTCCTTGTCCGTAATTGTAATCAGGTCTTCGGTACAAGGTGCTTCACCAATCAGCATTGCAGTCTCATCGTATCGTTTAATAATTTCCTTAATGGCATCACACTGTGCATTTACTTCGTCAGATGCCGTCTTATACTCAGACATTACATATATCATTTGGTACTTGCCATTGTCTAAATCTTTCAACATATCATCCGGAATCATTTCTGTTGGAATTGCCGGTCCAATCAATGCATCTTTACCCAGTACTAATGCAACTCCGTCAAGTTCTTTAATCTCATCTATCATTGCGGATGCATCTTTTGCAGACAAATTGCTGTCAGCAAGAATAATGTCGGTTGCTCCCATATCAAAATCTTCTTCCAGCTTATTGTTTGCCTGTACACTTTCCAAATCATCCGGCAAAGTTCCTGCCAAATCATAATATACTTCGTTATGGGTATATCCATATAATGCAGGCCCTAATATTACTAAAAACAGAACAATAAATATTACATATTTCTTAGTTACAAAGTTTCCAATTTTTCCTAAATCCGGAATAATTGCTTTGTGTCTTGTTTTCTCAATTGCCTTGTCAAATACAAGAATCATAGCAGGTAAAATGGTTACACATCCGATTACACCAAGTACCACACCTTTTGCCATAACAATACCAAGATCCATACCAAGGGTAAATGTCATAAAGCACATTGCCACGAAACCTGCAACCGTTGTAATGGAACTTCCGACTACGGAAGAAATAGTATTAGAAATCGCATGTGCCATGGCACGGTTCTTATCTCCCGGGAATCGTTCCTGATTTTCCTGATAACTGTGCCACAAGAAAATGGAATAGTCCATAGTTACCGCCAACTGCAATACTGCTGCTAACGCCTGTGTAATAAAGGAGATTTCTCCGCTTACAAAGTTTGTTCCCAAGTTATATATAATTGCCATTCCGATACTTAATAAGAAAAATACCGGTACTAAGAAAGAATCCATAGTCAATGCTAAGACTACTGCGGATAATCCTGCGGCAATTACTACATACATAATAGCTTCGCTGTTACAAATTGCCTTGATATCTGTTACGGTAGCTGACATACCGCTTAAGAAGCACTGATTTTTTGTAAGACCTCTTATTTCCTGAATTGCATCTAATGTCTCATCTGCTGACATAGATGTATCAAAGGTAACAATCATCAACGTGCTGTTTTTTTCTTCATTATTAAATGCATCTTTTACTTCATTTGGTAAAATATCCATTGGAATAGAAATATCTGCAAGAGAATCATACCAAAGAACATCTTTTACATGTTCTACCTCTCTCATTTGTTCTTCCAAGGAAACTACATCTTTTTCATCCATTCCTTGTACTACACATAGGGAAAATGCTCCTGTTCCAAACTCATCCAGCAGAATATCCTGCCCTTTCATTGTTTCAATGTCACCTGGCAGATAGGATAAAATATCATAATTAATTCTGGTATTTACATATCCAAATACAGCCGGTATCAGCAACAAGAAACTGATAATCAGAATTGGTATTCTGAATTTAACGACTTTTTTTCCAAATTTAATCATCTGTTCACACTCTCTTTCCTTTTTTCTAGGATAAAGTATAAAAAAAAAGATTGAATAAATACATATTCAATCTTTCTCGGCTGTATAATTCAATTATACATTTTCATAAATTTGTCGTTTTATTTTTTACACGTATCATAAATTGTATATTTCTCACATACACTTTATAATTCTTTCAATACCTCATTCATTGGGGTTGACATGATATAATTATAAGCATCTGTAATCTCTCTTGGCGTAATATTCATTCCACCCCTTATCCAGTCAATAACTACAAAACACATAGACTGGGCATAGAACTCTGCTACATTCTTAGCATTTAACCATGAATGTTTATGCTTCTTGGCGGATTCCCTTGCTCCCAAAGCTTCAAATAAGGTTTCTAAAATACATCTCTTTACGATACTCTCAAAGGAATTCTGTCCTTCTAATTTAGCAGCTCTACAATAAAATTCCTTCTCTTTTTCTATTGTAGTAAACATCAGTACCAATGCTTCATCCACCATCCCTGCCAGTATCAACGGACGAATCGGCTCTAATATCTGTTTTTTAATAATCCACTCTAATAATTCATACTTATCTTGAAAATGATTATAAAAGGTTGGTCGGATAACCCCTGCTTTGTCTGTAATTTCCTTAATCGTAATCTTTTCAATAGGCTGCTGACACGCTAACTCTTTGAAACTTTCTGCCAACAGTATGTCTATGGTTTCCTTAATCTGTGCTGCCACACTTTCACCATCCTGTGTAAATTCCTCGTTGTTGCCTATTTTACATCAAAAGTTCTAATATCGTCAAACATCTTGCCTTCTCGTCTGACTTCAAATCAATAATCTGACCATCCGGTATTACTTTTACCTTTGGTCTTAAAATAAAGTCTCGATAGTTTTCCATAACCACCGCTGTTCTTCCATCAGATAGTGCCACCTCACATCCAACCGGATATACTGAAATTTTACGCATAAAAATATTAACCAATTCCGGATCAAATTCTGCTCCTGCATTTGCCATAATATATTCCACCGCTTCTGAAGGAGATACCGCTTCATGGTATGGCACTTTAGATGTAAGCGCATCATACACATCTACCAGCTTTATAATCCGGGCATAAATAGAAATCTCTGTACCTGACTTTTGTTGTGGATATCCGCCTCCGTTGTACCATTCATGGTGTTGTAACACCGCAGTGTATACATGATTGGAAAATTCAAAATTGTCCTTTAAAAATTCATATCCTAACTTCGGATGCTGTTTAATCTGTTCCCGTTCTTCTTCTGTAAGCTCTCTTTGGGCACACAAAATATCTTTTTCCAAAAAACGCTTTCCCACATCATGAAGCATGGCTGCTGTGGTAAGAATATTTAATTCGGTTTGATTCATATTACAAGCTGCACCAATCATAGCCGACAGTACCGCTACATTTACAGAATGAAAATAGGTATAATCATCATATGTCTTGACGTCTAACATATTACACATAACATCACCGTTATTTAATACGTCTTCCATAACGTCCATAACAACTTTTTGCAAGTTCTGCTGTTCCATTGGTAAAGTTGGATTTTCCAAAAACAAATCGTGCACTTTCTTTAATGCTTCCCGCTTTACCTCCGGTCGAATCACCTGCGGAATAATTAAGTCTTCCGAAAATTCATCATCAATATATATTCCGGGAAATCCCAGCCCTGACAGATTGCAGATATACTCATCATTTAATATTAAATGCTTTCCGAGAAGTAATCTTCCCTCTCCATCATAGATATCCTGTCCCAGTGCCATCCCTTCTTCTACTCTAGATATCGGCATATACCGCATATTGCAATTCCTCCCGATTTTCTCTCGTTCTTTTCTCTCAAGTATCCTTCATCTTATTTTTTATTCTAACATATTATGTCAAAAATTGAAATGCTGCAAAATAAAAAAATAGAACTTAGTATTTACTAAGTTCTATGAGAGCGATAGACGGGGCTCGAACCCGCGGTCTCGACCTTGGCAAGGTCGCGCGTTACCAACTACGCCACTATCGCACATATAAAGCGGGTGATGGGAATCGAACCCACGTATCCAGCTTGGAAGGCTGGTGTTC
>CAYTDI010000054.1:0-14179 GCA_964436595.1 uncultured Eubacterium sp. | reverse complement strand
CGCTCATAAATATTTTGCGATAACCTTTTTTCAGATTCTCGTAGTTTTCCTCTTGCTTCTGTTCTCTGAATGTAAGCAATTCTTTCTTCGATCAATTCTTGTTTTCTTGTCTGTACAGCAAAATAACTTTGCGCAAAAGCAATTTCCTCTTTTCTTGGATCTCCATTTTGCGCAATAAGATAACATGCATATCTAGTAAGCATAATATCATCCACATCTCGCACCGCATTACTACCAATCTCAACCATTTTGACGACGTCGGCAAAATGGTCTGAAACTTCTATTTCAGCACTTTTACAAGATTCCATTGCTCGATTTATCGCATCTTTAAATCTACGCCATGTTGTATAACCCAAACATCCCATAAGCTCTCTTGCATACCAAAATTCAACTGTTCCATCCTCTGTCGTGTGCATCATATCATCAAACATTTTTTTCATATTACTTATTGTTTTCTTATCCATTATTTCTTATCCTCCGTCTTCTCTTGATTCTTTTTATCCGCCAACTTCTCTATTTCAATCTTATATGCCATCAACCGCAAAAGATATTGCGGAACCCTTCTATTCCCCAATTCCCAGTCTGTTACCGTCATATATGGAATTTCAAAGTATTCACAAAATTCTTTTCGGTTCATACCAGTACTTTCTCTTAATTTTTTTAATTCATCTCTTGCTTCCATCAGTACACTCCTTTATGCATTGCATAAACTAATTATATATCTTTTATTTCATAGGGTCAACCACTTGTCATAAAAAAATGAGCCTCGGCAAAAACTTTACCGAAGCTTACTATAAATCTATTATTATACTCAATATGTGATTTGCACCCTAGATAACATCTATCCTAGTGCCACAACCCACGACATCTAATCCACAGCCTAAACCCTCTGACCATTTTTGCAGTAGATATGTTTTCATATAAAAAATACGGACTTTTATGGGCTATCACCTAACCTCAAAAAAGCCCGTAATTACGCCACTTTTCGCGATTTATTTTTCTTTTTTAGACATCAAACATACCGTCTCAACGTGCCCTCCTTGCGGGAACATATCCACTGGCTGTACCTTCTTCACCTCATACCCCTGTTCACACAGATACTTCAAGTCCCTTGCCAATGTAGCCGAATCACAGCTTACATATACCACACGCTCCGGTTTCATTTTCACAATGGTTTCCAGACATTTTTCGTCACAGCCTTTGCGTGGCGGGTCTACTACAATTACATCCGGATGCAGCATATCCATCGGCTTTCTTGACTCCTGACATTCTGCTATCTTACTTTTTTCCATTCCCTTTTCATAGAAGTCTGGCAGCACTTCCTCTGCCTTTCCTACGAAAAACGTTACATTCTCAATGCCGTTTATTTTTGCATTATTCTTTGCATCTGAAATAGCCGCAGGTACAATTTCCACACCATATACCTGCTTTGCTTTTTGTGCCAAAAAGAGGGAGATAGTTCCAATTCCGCAATATAAATCCCACACCGTTTCTTTTCCGGTAAGTCCGGCATACTCCAGTGCTGTACCATACAATTTTTCCGTCTGTATCGGATTTACCTGATAAAAAGACAGCGGAGAAATCTGATACCGAATGTTACCAATATAGTCCGTAATATAATCCTGTCCCCAAAGGGATATGATTTGTTCCCCTAAAATGACATTGGTATTTTTCTCATTTACATTCATTGTAATACTGGTCATTCCCTCAATTGCTGTCAACTGCTCTACCAGCTTCTCTGCATAAGGAAGTTTCTTTCCATTCACCACAAGACACACCATAATCTCTTTTGTGGTAAATCCAAAACGTATCAGCACATGACGCACCAAACCCTTTCCGGTAGCTTCATCATATGCTGAAATGTGATATTTCTCCATAAAAGAAATCACAATGTCCAAAATCTTCTCATTAATCTCTACGCCAAGATAACACCTACGATTCGGTATAATATTGTGACTACGGCTGGCATAAAAACCTGTGATGATTTTCCCATTTTTATCTGTCCCAATGGGAAACTGTGCCTTATTCCGATAAAAATATGGCTCTTCCATACCAATTACCGGATTTACCGTAAGACCCTCGCCACTGCCATCCGTCTCTTTTACCGCAAAACCGCCGATTCGCTTTAAATTATTGCGTACTTTATTTTCCTTAAATTCTAACTGCTTCTCATAAGCTACTGCCTGAATCTGGCAGCCACCACACTGACGATGATATGCGCACTTCGGCTCTACCCGATAAGGAGAGGGTGTCAATATTTCCATCATTCTGGCATAACCGTAGTGTTTTTTCATTTTCATGACTTTTACACGAACACGGTCTCCCAAAACTGCATCTTTCACAAAAAGAGTTACTCCCTCTGCCTTTCCGATGCCTTCTCCATCCACTCCCATATCTTCAATGGTAAGCTCCAGTTCCATATCCTTTTTTAATGTATTTTCACTCTTATTTTTTCCTGACATACACGCTTCCTAATCACTGGTTCTTCGCAAATTAGACTCAAACATACGGTTATAGCCTACCCAGTCTGTATTACCTTCTGGGACTGCTGCAAATATTTCCTTTATTGTTTCCATTTTAGCATCTGTATTATCCGCAAAACTCAAAGCTACCGCCTCTGCAAGCGCCGGTTTTTTCGGAGAACCATACTCCAACTCTCCATGATGTGCTAAAATACAATGCTTCAATTCATTTGCCAATCGTGGTGGAAATCCCGGGATTGTACGAATACGTTCTCCTACCATTTCTGCACCAATCATAATGTGCCCCAACAACTGGCCCTCGTCTGTATAGTCATTTGCCGGAAAAACAGACAGTTCCTCCAATTTTCCTACATCATGGAACATAGCTGCTGCAAGCAGCAAATCCTTATTTAACATCGGATACGCCTGTGTATAGTAATCACACAGCTTCGTAACACTCAGGGTATGTTCTAACAACCCGCCTACAAATCCATGATGTATGCTCTTTGCCGCACTATGGAACTTAAATCGTTTTTCAAAATCTTTATCTTCCACAAAAAAACTGGACAACAACTGTTTCAAATAAGGATTCTTCATTCCCTGTATAAAACCTACCAGCTCTGTGTACATTTCATCAATATCTTTATCACTCACAGGAAGATAATCCTTTGGCTCATACTCACCCTCCTGCACCTTACGAACACGCTTTACATTTAACTGCAATGCCCCTTGAAAGCTTGTTACATCTCCTACGACATCAATATAATCTAACGCTTCAAACTCATCAATCCCCTGTGAATTGGGGTCCCATATTTTTGCATCTAATGTTCCTGTTTTATCCTGCAAAATCAAGGATTCATATGCCTTCCCTGCTTTGGTTAGTGCAGTCTGTTTCGACTTGCACAAATAAATCTCTCCAACACGCTCTCCCTCTCGCAGGGTTTCAATATACTTCATAACTTGCTCCTTCTATTGTTTACTTCTATTATCTGGTTTATTATCTACATTCTATTGTTACTTCTACTATTTACTTTCATATATTTACTTTTATATATTTACTATTTATTTTTATATTTATTTTTTACAATTTACTTGTATGTCTTTACTTTTTACTCTTCCCAAAACATCCTACTGCAAAACACCCACCGGTGCACTACACTCAAGTTCTACATAGTCTTCTGCATTTTGGCGTTTCAGTGTAATTTTCACTACATCGCTCGGATTCAATCCCATTAACAACTGATTGTACTGTTCTACTGAAGTGATTTCCTCACCGTTCATTTTTACAATAACATCTGCCTCTTGCAATCCTGCTGCCATCGCAGGGGAATCCAACTCAACACTCTTTACATATACGCCCTTTGGAATACTATAAGTCTCAGAAATATCCTTGGTTACTGTACTGATACGAAGTCCCAAATACGGAATATCCTTGTTGTTGGACAAATCCTCAATGACCTGTTTCAGTTCAGAAACAGATATTGCCGTAATGGTATTTCTATCTCCCTGATTGCTATAATCTTTCAACACCAATCCCACTATTTCACCGGACAGATTCAACAACACACCACCACCATTTTCACTTCCTACCATATCCGTAGTGAAAATCGTATAATTATTATCAATGGTTGTTACCTTGTTCTGGGTAGAAGTAATCGTTCCACACATAATTGAATCACTAGAACCAAGTGGATTACCAATGGCAATAACCACCGTTCCCTGAGACACGACCAGCGAATTTCCAAGTGTTGCTACTGCAATTCGACTCATGGTATCTTCTGAAATATCGGCTAATGATACACTTATCACTGCCACTCCCGTATTTCCATCGTATTTTTTCAAAGTTGCAGGAACTGTTGCCTTATCACAAAATGTAATAGACATGGACTGTGCATCTGCGATAACTTTTCTTTCTGTTAAAATCAGCAGCTCCTGTCCATTGTTTCCAATAATAACACCTGATGCCTGATTCTGACTTTCATATGGTGTATTGAACCAATCTGTTCCACTGGTAACTCCCGTCACCATAACAACAGATTTATCTGCCTGCTTTCCAATGGCATAAAGGTCTTTTTGTAAATTTTGGTAGCCATCTACTCCCAGCTCCTCCTGCACATACACAGGCTCTTGCTGCTGTTCCTCATTCTGCCCTTGTGACGGTTGTTGTTCATCCTCTGGTTCTTCATCCTTTGGGATAGTAATGGTCTGATTCTTTTTCGGCTGTGTCCATTCCTCAATATGAGGCTTTAAGCATACAAAGGCAAGACACGCCACTGCACCAAATACAATGGCACACAAAATATCGTATGCCAAATGAATCAGCATACGCTTCTTGTTAATTGGTTTATCTTTTATTTTTTCCTTAATAAAAGAAAATTCCTCATCATTCTGTTTCATAACGAGTTCTCCTCTAACAAAACCTCTTTAGACTCAAAATCTTAAACTCAAAAATGCTTTGCATTTTTGAGTTAATATATCCGCTCCTTTCGGAGCCTGCAACTTAAGTCTTTAGACTCAAAAATGCTTTGCATTTTTTCGTTAACATATCTGCTCCTTTCGGAGCCTGCAACTTTTGCTTCTCAAAAGTTGCGAAGCTATTTCATAGCTTCTGATATGTTACATTATACGTTCTTCTTTCCATTGTTGCAAGATTTTTATTTTTAGGTTAAAATAGACGAGAATATAAGACATTTTAGACTGGAAATATCGTTATTTTCTACTGACTGTCCGGTTTGTAGTGCCGATATTTAAATTGAACTATAAAAGGACTTAAATTATGAATGAAAAAGTATTAAAAACCTTAGAATATAATAAAATTATTGACCTTCTGACAGAATATGCTACTTCGGAATCCGGAAGAGAACTTTGCCGGAAGTTAAAGCCTATGACGAATTTAGAAGAGATTGAGGATGCACAGGCGAAAACCCGTGACGCTCTTTCCCGTATTTTTAAAAAGGGCAGTCTTTCTTTCTCCGGGCTTCACAACATCGGAGCTTCTCTGAAACGTCTTGAAATCGGTGGTACCCTTGGAATTGAAGAGCTTTTGCGCATTGCCTCTCTTCTGGAGGTTGCCAAACGTGCCAAGGCTTACTCCCGCAGTGACCGTGAAGATACTAAGGCTGATTCCTTAGACGAACTTTTTGACAAAGTAGAACCTTTGACACCTTTATTAGACGAAATCCGCAGATGCATCATTTCTGAAGACGAAATCGCTGATGATGCTTCTTCCACGTTAAAAAATATCCGTCGTTCCATGAAAAACATCAACGACAAAATCCGCAGCCAAATGAACACCATGCTAAATAACACGGACACCAGAAATTTGTTGCAGGATGCTGTGGTTACCATGCGAAATGGCAGATATTGTCTGCCAGTAAAGGCGGAAGCTAAAGGACAAGTGCCGGGTATGATTCACGACCAGTCTTCTACCGGTTCTACTATTTTTATCGAGCCTATGGCTGTGGTAAAATTAAATAATGACTTAAAAGAACTGTTTTTAAAAGAACAGGAAGAAATCGAAGTAATTCTTGCTAACCTAAGTGCTCAGGTAGCAGAATACATTTCTTTTTTACAAGAGGACTATCAGGTATTAACGGAACTGGATTTTATTTTTGCCAAGGGTTCTCTTGCAAAAAGCTATAACGGTACAGCTCCCCTTTTCAATACTGAGCACCGTATTTGTATCCGAAAGGGAAGACATCCGCTGTTAGATTCTCACAAAGTAGTCCCAATTGATATTCACTTAGGGGATGACTTTGACTTATTAATTGTAACCGGTCCAAACACCGGTGGAAAAACTGTCTCCATTAAAACTGTGGGACTTTTTACCCTCATGGGGCAGGCCGGGCTTCACATTCCTGCAAATGACCGCTCGGAGCTTTCTATTTTCCATGAAGTATTTGCAGACATTGGGGATGAACAAAGTATTGAGCAAAGCCTGAGTACTTTCTCCTCCCATATGACGAATATTATTTCTATTTTAGATCGGGTAGACGAAAACTCACTGGTGCTTTTTGACGAGTTATGTGCCGGAACAGACCCAACCGAGGGTGCTGCACTTGCCATTTCTATTTTAACCCGACTTCATAACTACGGTATTCGTACTATGGCAACCACCCATTACAGCGAGCTTAAGGTTTTTGCTCTTTCTACACCGGGGGTAGAAAATGCCTGCTGTGAATTTTCCGTAGAAACACTGAGCCCTACTTACCGTCTTTTAATCGGTATTCCGGGAAAAAGTAATGCTTTCGCAATTTCCGGAAAACTGGGGTTAAGCGAAGATATTATTACGGAAGCGAAAAAACATCTAACCGAGCAGGACGAAAGCTTTGAGGACTTAATTTCAGACTTAGAATCCAGCCGTGTTACCATCGAAAAAGAACGTTTAGAGGTGGAACAGTATAAGCAGGAAATCGCCTCCCTGAAACAAAAATTAGAACAAAAGCAGGAGCGCATTGACAGCCAAAAGGAAAAAATCATCCGTCAGGCAAACGAAGAAGCTCATGCCATTTTGCGAGAGGCAAAAGAAGTTGCTGACCAGACCATCAAAAACTTCCACAAATATGGAAAAGCTGTTCCTTCCATGAAAGATATGGAACAGGAGCGTTCCAAGCTTCGTGACAAAATGAGTAACTTAGAAAAAGATATGTCCCTGAAGCAGAAAAATGCCCAGACCAACCACAAAGTTCCGAAAAAGCTGCGTCTTGGTGATACTGTAAAGGTTTTAAGTATGAATCTTACCGGTACTGTGCATACTCTGCCAAACGAAAAAGGGGACTTATATGTGCAAATGGGAATTTTACGTTCTTTGGTCAATATCAAAGACTTGGTATTAGTAGAAGAAACTCCGGTACTTGGAAACAAGAAAAAATCTACGGGAGCAGGAAAAATTAAAATGGCAAAATCTGCTTCTGTTTCTACTGAAATTAATCTGATTGGTAAAACTACCGATGAAGCCATTGCACTTTTAGATAAATATTTAGACGATGCCTATATTGCCCATATGCCTTCCGTCCGCATTGTACACGGAAAAGGTACGGGGGCACTTCGAAAGGCCGTACACAACCATTTGAAACGTTTAAAATACATCAAATCCTACCGTCTTGGCGAATTTGGTGAAGGAGATGCCGGCGTAACCATTGCCGAGTTCAAATAAGGAGTGATAACTATGGTAGCAAAACAGAAAATTCTTATCGTAGACGATGATGTTAATATTGCAGAACTGATTTCCCTCTATCTCACCAAAGAGTGTTATGACACCCGCATGGTAAATGACGGCGAAGAAGCACTTGCTGTATATGAACAATATCAACCCAATCTGATTTTGTTGGACCTGATGCTTCCGGGTATTGACGGATATCAGGTCTGTCGTGAAATCCGTACCAAGTCCAACGTTCCTATTATCATGCTTTCTGCAAAGGGAGAAATCTTTGATAAGGTCTTGGGTTTGGAATTGGGTGCAGATGATTATATTATGAAACCTTTTGATTCTAAGGAATTAGTTGCCCGTGTAAAGGCTGTATTGCGTCGCTATCAGCCATCAAAACCGGAAGCACCTGTTTCTGATATTAAGTGTGTCGAATATCCGGACCTTATTATCAATCAGACGAACTATTCTGTCCTTTACTATGGAAAGCCTGTGGATATGCCTCCAAAAGAGCTTGAATTATTATATTTTCTTGCTTCTTCTCCAAATCAGGTATTTACCCGTGAACAGCTTTTAGACCACATTTGGGGCTATGAATACATTGGAGATACCCGTACAGTAGACGTTCATGTAAAGCGTCTTCGTGAAAAAATCAAAGACCATAAATCATGGAGTCTTGCTACGGTTTGGGGCATTGGTTACAAGTTTGAGGTGAAATAGTTGAAACGTACATTATATTTAAAACTTTTACTGGGGTATGTGGCTTTTGGTATTTTGGGATTCATTACCATAGCCACATTTACTTCCCATCACACCATGAATTACATAGAAACAGAAGCTGCGGAAAATCTGTATCGGGAATCGAACCTGATTGCTTCTAATTACGCAGTCAGCTATTACAAACAAACCAAGACTTTGGAAGATGTACAGTCACAAATATCTGCCATTGCCACCTATCTCAATGCAGATATCTGGGTAGTAGATACCAAAGGAAAAATTTTAATTGATTCCGCATCTGCAACACCATCCGACACCTCGATTAACGATTTTGACATCACTTCCTTTGGTACAAAATATTACTTGGTAGGGGATTTTTACCATCTCTATTCCGAAGATGTATTAACTGTATTTTCCCCTATTACCATCAACTACAAAGTACAGGGATATGTTTTGATTCACCAGCCCATTGCACAACTTACCTCATTCAATAACGGTGTCTTAAATATTTCTTATATGACACTCGCTATTATTTTCCTTTGTGCCTTTGTTGTCCTTGGACTATTTACTTATACAGTATACATCCCGCTGCGAAAGATTACAGAATCAGCAAAGGAATACGCCACCGGTGATTTTTCCAAACAGATTAATATCCATAAAAATGATGAAATTGGCTATCTTGCTGCGTCTTTGAACTTTATGGCAACGGAACTTTCCACCTTAGAGGAGGATCAGCGCAAGTTTATTGCCAATGTGTCTCACGATTTTCGCTCTCCTTTGACTTCCATTAAAGGATATATTGAAGCTATCATGGACGGCACAATTCCATATGAGATGCAGGATAAATATTTAAACATTATACTTTTTGAAACAGAACGACTCAACAAATTAACGCAAAGTATGCTGGAATTAAATAAATATGGAAAAAAGGGAACAATGTTAGACATCTCTCGTTTTGACATTAACAATACGATTAAGATGGTGGTACAGTCTTTTGAAGGTACCTGCACCCAAAAGAAGATTTCCTTTGAATTGATTCTAACCGGTCAGACACTATTTGTTTCTGCTGACATGAGCAAGATTCAACAGGTACTCTATAACTTAATCGACAATGCCATCAAGTTTAGTCATGCAGAGTCTTCTATTATCATTGAAACAACGGAGAAAAACGAAAAAGTTTTTGTCTCTGTGAAAGATACCGGAATTGGTATTCCTAAGGACAGTATCAAAAAGATTTGGGAACGTTTTTACAAAACAGACCTTTCCCGTGGTAAGGACAAAAAAGGAACCGGTCTTGGACTTGCCATTGTAAAAGAAATTATTTCCGCACATAATGAAAATATTAACGTAATTAGTACCGAAGGGGTTGGTACCGAGTTTATCTTCACCCTTCCACTAGCAGAAGAAAAGAAAGGGTAAAGACATTGTCTCTACCCTTTTTATCATGTAACCATAGGCTAACCTATCACACAGTACAATTTATATAACAACATTTATTCCTCCGGCAGACACCGCTGCTTCTTGGGAAACTGAACTACCTGTTGCAGTTGTACCTGTGCTCATTTCATTTGCAATCTGTTGTGCCTGCTGCTCAATTTGAGCATCTGTCAATTGTGCCGCTTCTACACTTAAATCCAATATTACCCCTGACGAAGCTCCTGCACTGGAACTATATGGCTCTCGCAAACCTCGCATCTGTTGTTTTAAATAATTAAAATCTGCCTCATTTACTTGGCTTTGTTCTTGGCTGCGATGAAACTTCTTTTTTCGTATCAATTCTCTTTTTTGACTTTTCTGCTTTTGGATTCTCTGTATGCGAGCCAGTCCGTTTTTTTGTTCCTGTGCCCGTTCTTTTCTGGCTGCTCGCGCCTTTTCCTGATTTTTTTCCTGACGCAATTCCGCCTTTGCTTCATTTTCAAACCTCTTCTTTGCCCGTTCTTCCTGACGCAAATTTTGTGTTTTCATCTGAGCACACTGTATCATTTTTTTTGCATGTGCAATTGCAACATTGACTTCTGCCGTATTGTACTGACCACTTGCCTTACATTTCATCAAATTGCTAAGCTTCGTTTTTGCCTGCGCTGCTACTCTCCCGGCACTCTGTGACTTTTTTGCTCGTAAAATAGCTGCTGACATTTCTCTGGGATTATAATTCAACTGCTTTTTCTGATTTTTATTGCGCCCTGTTGTCCTCTGTGTTACCTTACTGGTACTATTTAAGCTATTAGTTGACACGGACATAGCGGGCAAATTTCCAGTTGCTATTCCACTGGCTGTATATGTTGATACTTTCATAACTATGTTCCTCCTTGAAACTCCCATTTCAGACGCCTCCATGCGTCTTTTTTCAGAATATACCATACAGTATATACATCGGAGTTTTTTCAGAAAACATTAGCCGCACTATTCTCCCGTATATTACATATATTTTTCTCTTTACCTTGAAATACAAAAGTTTATTACCTTCCCTACTGAATACTTTGAATATTCTCTTCTGTCAGCTTCATGTACGGAAGTTCCACTTCTCTTCCATTTTTTACATAAGACTCTATACTTCCATCATTGGCTACTCCGCTTCCTACCTCTTCGTAAGTATTTGTTTCTTCTTTATATTGATACATGGTATATGGCCATGCCTCCGGATCATCACTTTGATTGTGTGAAGCATCTGCTCTGATAAATCCGTTATCATAAAATGTCAGTCCCGGAAATTCGTTAAGTTTTTGACAAAGTGCTCCTGTCTCACTATCATATCCGTAGATTGCCTCTCTCATTCCAGCCATCGCAGTAGATATGTATTGGATAATCAGTTCATCTTCTCCATCTCCGTCAATATCATATATTGCAAATGCATTTTCTGACATATCCCCCATTAAATCTATTTCCGTTCCATCCGGCCAGATACGGTTTGTATAAAGATTTTCCAACGTAAAGATATAAGCCTCGCTTCTTCCCGCTGTCATTCTTGCATCTACAATATCTGTAACTCTATATCCCCCATTCTCCGTCTTATGCAGTATTGCTATTTTCTGAGACGTATTGCGCACCTCTTCTCCTGTATCATCGGAAAAACGGACATTCTCAAACTGATACTCTACTTTCATAACATCGCCCTTAAGAGTTGCTTTCTGGATAGTCACATAATTACTGGTACTTGGCTCTGCCATAATAACAGTTAATGTATCTCCTGACACCTGCACTTTACTATAACGGCTATTGTCCTCTTCTTTAAACTGATACTCGGTAAGTGCAGACACATAATTATTTATCTCCGCCAGATTATAAGGTTTCCATGCTCCTTGGCTTGCTCCAATGCTATTAATACCAAGATTATCATACTCACCTGTCATAGCTACTCGAAACACCAATGTTTCCAAATTATCTATACTTACTTCGCCATTTGCCATACTCTCCGGTCCATAAGCTAACGCAAATTCAAACTGCTCTTTAGTAAGTCCTCCTTGTAAAAGCTGAGAATATTGCCCATCCGAAACTTCCACTTCTACCTCTTGTGGTTCTACTTCGTTTTCTGAAGAAACTTCTTCATTTTCCTTTGTATCCGTTTCTTTTCTACCCTCTTCTTTTCTATGGAATTGTTCTTCTTCCATAGTGCTTTGTTCTGGTAACTCATCGCCCTTTTGACTATTGATTACCACAGCCGTTGTTCCCACAGCCACCAGACAAACAACACCTGCTACTGTAAGTTTTCCTGCAAGAGTATGTATAAATCCTCTCTTTACTGCCTCTGTCTCTATCTGTGCCCCTGCGTTCGTTCCTGCGCTTGCTCCTGCATTCATTCCTGCGTTCGTTCCTGCGCCTGCTCCTGCTGACTTGGATACAGATGTATGTGCAATTCCATCTGCAATATTTCCTGCCATTACTCTACCTGCTGCGTCAAATAATCCTTGTGCTGCCAATGCACGTTCCTCTGACTTAAGCAGATATAATAAAAATGGTACAGGTGCAATTCCATAGAGCTTATATCCCTTCTTTTGCAGTTCTTCTGCTTTTCCCTTAATATTCTTTCTTCCATAATTGAGTCTTGATTTTACTGTATTTTCAGAACATCCAAGACTTTCTGCTATTTCACTAATGCTCTGTCCCTCTATATGGAACATTAAAATACATATTCTTTGTTCCTCTGACAACGAATCAATCAACTCATGCACAAGTTCCTGTGTCTCTCGCTGTGAATATGCAATTTCCGGCTGATTTTCTATACTTTCATCCTCTATCTGATATTCAAATTCATCTTCTTCCTGATTTCCTGCAATTTCAGAAAAAAGCATTGGATTTTTCTTCTGTAACGCATTTTTCGCTGTGTTTGCAACAATCATTCCTAACCATGCTGCAAACTTTTCCGGATTCTCCAATGTATTTAATTTACAAAATGCCCGAATATAAGCATCCTGTACCACGTCTTTTGCCTCTTCCTCATTCTGCATATACTTGAGCGCAAGATAATACTTACTTTTATAGGTTTCCTCATACAAAAAGTTAAAGCCTGCTTCGTCGCCACTTTTTGCCAATTCTACTGCTTTCGCATAATTCATAACTCTTTTCCTTTCTTACTTTTATTATATTTGCTCTTACGTTTCACTGTTTTATATACTTCCTCTTTTACCCCGATATCTTCTTGATATTGGTTCATATCTTTTTTTATCACGCGGATAAACCACTGTATCCAACTGATTTTTTGCATTTCACCGCCTCCATTCTACTACTAAGACAAATGAATACGGAAAAAAGTTTTATAATATACTAATTTTATTATATTTTCTGTGTCTTATAAGGTCAACGTATTTTTTACCTTTATACAAGCCTCCATTTTCTTCATTACTCACGCAAACTATGAGAAACACGCTTTGCGAATTTCTCAAGTTATCGCAGTGCTCCTCAAATGCTTGTGCAAGCACAGCCTTTTTATTGCTACTCGCATAAACTATGAGAAGCACGCTTAGCGAGCTTCTCAAGTTATCGCGGCAGTCGCCAAGGTCTCGTGTAAGCACGGACTTTGGCTCGTTGCTTCGCGTAAATTAAAACCGGGAATACTCTTTTTTTAGAATATCCCCGGTGACTTTACAGTTAGCCTGCATTTTCGTTAATTTCCATTTTTTGCTGAAAAAATACTATTGGATCTTCTTCTCCCTTTTTCACGAACTCTTCTGCCCATGAAATCAAAATATCTACCATTTTTTCAAAATCCTGCTGTGGGAAATCCCCCAACGTTTCCATTACTCCCCATATCCTTGCAAACCATGCTGTAACCTGACAGACTCTGTATTTTTCTATATCTTTTTCTTCAAAATATTGCATATATTTTTCTATATCCTGCTTTTTATAACAAAGGATTGTTCTTTTTCTTTACAAATTCTATTACAGAACCGATAATAATTACTACACCACCTAACATAATAAGCATTGTTCCACTACCCATCTGTGCACCATAATTTAAGGATTCTGAAATATCAACGTATGCAATTCCCATTGCCATGATAGCCGGAATAAAACTAAACTTTCTTGCTCTTGGGAAAAATCCAAGTACTCCTGCAATAATTGCTAATGTAAAGATTCCCATTCCTTCTGTCTGTGTCGCTTCACTCATAAATGAAATAGAACTTCCCATAAAAGTTATTGCCGGCAAAAATGTTCCAATCATTGAAACAACTGCACCAACCAGAATAAACCAATTGATACCTTTGCTTTCTGATTTGTTTCCTTGCACCATAGCTCCGCAATTTGGGCAAACTACACTGTTTTCCATAACTTCTTTTCCACATTGTTTACAATACATAACATTTTACCTCTTTTCTTTTGATTTTTTATTTTTTGTTTTCACTACTAAGACAACTCT
>CAYTDI010000053.1:0-16057 GCA_964436595.1 uncultured Eubacterium sp. | reverse complement strand
ATGATATATAATAAAAATAGCACATATATTAAATATTACTATTAACACATTTCTATTTAAATAAAATGGATATATAATATACGGAACGAATACCATAGGATTATTGACCATATTTAACACACTGTATGCAACTGCATTTGAAACCACAGCTTTTCTGTTGTGATATCCATACACAAACATTGACTGTTCATATAGGGATGCAAATGTCTTGTAATCTCTTTTGGCCTGAAAAAAAGATTCTACCAAAGCTAATGCCGAAAAATAAATACTAAAAATATTTCCCTCAAAAATATCCGCAGCTGTAATCGCTAATAATATTAATAACACACCACCACTCATCTGAATGATAATGGACAAAAATACAGAAATACTAAACGGAACTTTTCTATTAAAATATTCATTAATACTCATACAATTTTCATAGTATTGACTTAAAATTGCATTTTTTATCATTTTCTTGTACAACATATCCTATATTTATATTCCTTTCCATAAACTTTTTCATTATGATAAAGAAATAGATGTGGGATAATTTTTTATCCCCATCTATTTCTCTGCATTTTACCACACCACTGCCTGAGCAGCTAAATGTCTCTGATAAAAGCTTAAAACTGTTGCACAAATGTAATCTGCCCCTGCTATAAGTGAAGATAATGTACCTCCACTAAGACAAAATGCCGCAACTGAACACACAATAAATGCATACCCATACTGATTAATAGCATCACAAATTTTCTTTGCTGCACCACTTGCAATACCAAGATAACCTGCTACGTCCATGAAATATCCTTCTTTTTTATTTACACTTATATAAAAAGCTATATACTTTTCCCAGGTACTTTTTTACAAGTGCTATTTCGAATTCCGGTCTAGTATGCGCATATTAATTGGAATTCACTTTATATAAAGCAGCTTTTACTGCTCTATACCAATTTTACATATTTCTCCTGTTTTATCCTACAAGCCATCCCCAAATTCCATCCCAAAATTCCCAACCACAGGTTGATACTTCTTCATTAATTAAAAACATGGTATTTGTCCTCCTTTTTCTCACAATAACATGACAAATACCACATTTCAACCATAACCCCGTGAACGAGCCCTTTAACCCCGTAAACGTAAAGGTAAAATTACCTTTACCCTAAATTCTTCTGTCGTTGACTGCCACCGGAATATTCCTTTATTTTTTTTGACTGTTTCCTTTACATTTTTTAATCCAATTCCATGATTCTTTTTATCTGATTTACTGGTTTCCGTGAAACCTCCTTTTCCTTTCTGCTTTTTTCCTTGCGCACTATTGCAAACTTCTATTGTAAAATCCTCTTTTCCTGTATGTATCTTTATTTCCAAATACTTCTTTTTATTCTGCTGCTGTTTTAACTCTTCCACGCTATTTTGAACTATATTTGAAAAAATAGTACACAGCTCTACATCACTAATAGATAACTCCTCTTCAAGATATCCTCTTACTTTAATTTCTACCCCTTCCTGTAACATTGGCAAATAATAATTCAAAACGGCATCTATTACTGAATTTCCTATACTATAACATCTTTTCTGTATCTTTATCATTTGCCCCTGCATTTCATCTATATATTGTTTTACTTCTCCTAGTTCTTCTCTCTCTGCCAATTCTCTAAGACATATGATATGATTTGATACATCATGGCGAAATTTTTTGGTATCCTCATCCTTTTGAAGCATTGCTTCGTAATATTTTTTTTGAGTTTCTTTTAGTTCCCTTTCTCTTTCTAAATACTGCTTTATCTTTTTATTCGTATCATTAATATAGATTACAAACATAACGAGCATAAGCATACCAATCATGGACATAGCCGACAATAAACGAATACTGTTTATTTGTTCTAAATTTTCGCTTTTTTCTGCAAAAAAATTTAATCCTGAAATTGTCATTGGCATTGTAATCGCCATCAATATAATACCACCATATAAAATAATATTCCTTAATACTTGGATTTTAGAACTACTTTTCCATTTTCTATTTTCCCGGACGATATAAATACAACCATACACTGCTATCGAACTTATATTACTTATCAGCCATGCCCATTCATCTTTAATATCAATAGAATCTATAAACTTAATAAATACCTCTATTATATAATCAATACATGATATTAAAAAAATTAACTTACATACATAAATCACCTTTTCTTTAACAGGTAATTCTGCAGTAATAAACAACGCAATCCCCAAAAACGGAAGTACTACCATTGACATTGTACTCACATTGTCAGTAACATTTCCTGCCAAACCAACTCCGCTCAGCGTTACGATTGCCCCTAATGCATATCGTGTTTCAATTTTTTGTTCGAATAATGCATACCCTGCCAATATATACTTTACAACCTCTAAAATCAAATCAAAAAATACTATTATTCTCATGCTAAGTACTCCCTATACGCTATATAAAACTCTTTTTTTCTCCTTTGAGATACCTTTTTACATTCTTTATTATTAATAAACAGGATTCCTTTTTCATACTTTTCAATCTGTGCCATATTCACAATACACTGCCTATTAATACGAAAAAACACTTTTTCGTTTAACTCTTTTTCCAATTCATTTAAAGAACTTTCTTTTCGAAATACTCCTTCTTTTAATACAAATTCAACTGAACTGTCAATTGCCTCTATGTACAAAATATCTCTTTGTAAAACAGTACACTTTACCCGGTCTTTGTATACTTCAATTTCTTCTATTCCTCCCAATGCAATTATTGCCTCTTTTAAAGCCTCTTCAACCTCTTCTTTTTCAAACGGTTTTGTTATGAATCGAAATGCATTAATATAAAAAGCTTCTTTAAACCGCTCCTTTTTGCTGGTTGACATAATAATCTTACATTCTTCTCCCTTACGTCGAAGTCTCTTTCCAGTTTCAATTCCATCTATTTGCGGCATCTCTATATCCAGAAACAAAATATCTAATTTTACATCTGTTTCCAATAACTCTTTCCCTTTATGAAATAAAATAATTTCTGCTTTAAATCCTAATTCTTCCAGACATACTAATATTATCTTCTGTAAAATTTCTAATATAATCTTCTCATCATCGCAAATTCCAATTTTTATCATTTACAATATCCTCTGCCACTTCTTTAACGTATTGTCCTAAAATTTTAATTATATATTATATTGTAAAACTCATATTTTGTACATGATATTTTATAAAAATATTATCTAAATAAGTATAAAAAGAAGTACCTGCAAACTCTTCTGCAAATACTTCTTCTGTCTACTTTACATATCCTTTAAAGAAATTACTTAAGTTCTGTAATGACCTGACTAATACTTCTGTTTCCGATTCATTCAAACCCTCTAGTGTAGCTTCTACCATTTCTTCATGAAATCTCCTATGATGCTCATATGCCTTAACTCCCTTTTCCGATAAAGAAATTAACACTACTCGGCGGTCTTCTTCACTCCGCACACGATTTACATATCCCTTCTTCACCAGATTGTTAATAGCGATTGTAAGGGTTCCTACTGTAACGGACAAACTCTTCGCAATCGTAGACATATTCTTGGGTTTTTCTTTTCCGATTGCTTCTATAATATGCATATCATTATTTGAGATATCCTTAAACTCTTCTGTAATAATTGCCTTTTCTTCAATATGCATAATTTCATTAAATAATTTTACCAGTACCTCATTTATGGTATTATAACTATCCACAAGAATACCTCCTGCCTGTTGAATTACCTTTATTATACACTAGCTTAAGAAAAAACTCAAAGAAAATACACACTTTTCCATAAACGGCATAGAATAAAACAACTACATATTTTTGGAGTACACAATGCTTAATTACTTATGGGGTTTTATGATTTTGATTGGTATTATCTATGCTGCTCTTACCGGAAACTTGACCGCTGTGACAGATGCAGCTTTAGACTCTGCCAGAGAAGCGGTTACCTTATGCATTACCATGGTAGGTGTTATGTCCTTTTGGGTAGGACTTATGCGAATTGCAGAAAACTCCGGCATTATTTCCGGTGCTGCCAAAAAGCTAAATCCTTTTTTACGCTTTATGTTTCCGGGTGTCCCTGCTGACCACAAAGCCAACGAATATATTTCCACAAATATGATTGCAAATATTTTCGGTCTTGGATGGGCCGCTACTCCGGCTGGTTTAAAAGCAATGGAAGAGCTGGCAAAGCTAAATCATCATAGTAAAACTGCAAGTCGGGACATGTGTACCTTTCTTATTATCAACATTTCTTCCTTGCAACTTATTCCGGTAAATATGATTGCCTACCGCAGTCAGTATGGCTCTGCTAATCCCGCACGAATCGTAGGTCCTGCAATTATTGCCACTTTAATTTCTACTTTTTCCGGTATCTTATTTGCAAAAATCATGCTTGCCCTGCCTAATAAAAAAGGAGGTATTGCAAAATGAATTTCCTCCTTTTCCTTTCCGACGCTATTATTCCTTTGTTGATTTTTTCTATTGTAGGATATGGGCTTTTAACCAAACATCATATCTATGATGACTTTATCAAGGGGGCTAAGGATGGCTTTGAAACCGTTATTGGTATTATGCCTACTTTAATCGGACTTATGATAGGTGTGGGAATTTTACGAGCCTCCGGCTTTTTAAACTTTTTAGCCACACTTCTGGGTTACATTACCGAACCCCTTCATTTTCCTGCTGAATTAGTGCCTGTTACCATTGTAAAAATGTTTTCTTCTTCTGCTGCTACCGGTTTGGTACTGGATATCTTTAAACAATATGGGCCTGATTCTTATTACGGAACTATTACCTCTATTATGATGAGCTGTACCGAAACCATTTTCTATACTATGAGCGTTTACTTTATGAGTGCAAAGGTACAAAAAACACGATATACTTTAGCTGGTGCTCTACTAACTACTTTAATTGGTACTATTGCAAGTGTAATTCTTTCCGGATTTTTATGATATAATGAGCGAAAGAGAGTCAGAGGGAACTTGTTCATTCTTGACGAACGGCGAAATTATTGAGTGATGAAATCACGATATTCTATAAATATCTGCCTAACTGCGGCATCCAATCCTCAAAGAACACTTCATCGTGAACAACAGCATTAAATATTGGAGAAAAAAAGGTAAGTAAAAGGGAAATAACCTCTTCCCATTCGGGAAATTCTCCCCTTTGGCGTTTCTTTTCCTTTTTCCATTTTTTCTTCATATATTCATAATCAGCATAACCTTTTATAGTGTCTAATCTTTTTTCTAAGGATGGGATTGCCTTACGCTCTAATAGCTTTCCAAAGCAGTCCCTTACCCTTCTTCCATCTATGGTTTCTGTTAATAGAATATCATAAACTTCCTTATACCAACTGAAATCATTTAAAAGCTCCAGTTTATCCACAATTTCATAAAATCCCTGTGCAAGATATTCTTCTATTGGAAATCGAAAATACTTTAACTTTTCAAACGCTTCTTCTATCGGATGCAATAAAATTTCCTTATATGGCTTTACCTCTAGGAATAAAGGAATGTGATACTTTTCCCTTTCAAATTCTAACAGGATTCGATTCTTGTTTTCTAACGCTATGGGAAGCTGTTTTACTTCCATGGTTTCTGCCGAAAACAATCCTCGTAACGCTTCTAGCATTTCCTTTTGATTATTCTTCGCCGGATAAAAAACAAGTCCTGATTCTGCCCATTCTGTTTCTATTTTTTTCTTCATCCAAAGCTTGTCACCATAACCATTTTCCAATATACGTTTTAATACCTCATGGCGCAGTTGTTCTGTCAGAACTTCTATTTGCTCTTTCATTACAGCCACACTCCAATTCTATTTTGTACCTTTTGTGTAACTTTTCGTTCTCTTGCATACTCCATAAGGCGCTGAATATCCTTTTGCGGCTCTCTTAAGTACATTAACACCGCTTGCTGTAACACATTTCGTTCCAATTTTTCCTCAAACTTCAAGCAATCACAAATCATTCGTTCTTTATTATATATCCACATCTCTTTACTTCCAACGGCTATCTTTTCCACACCAAGTTTCAACACTTCCGGCTCTGCATAATATGGCTGTATCAGTGGGTAATCCATTTTAAACCTTGATTTTGAAGTGTTTTTGTCCACAGCAATGTGCCAACAAGCCGGACGCACAGTGATATAACTCTGATAGTATAGTGCACTTTCCATACACAATACCCCATCTGCAAAAAGTCCTGCTACCATATCCTCTTCCGACTGCTTTGAAAACCCCATTCCATAGCAGCCATTTTTTACTCGTTCTAAAATTCCTTCCTCTACAAACTTCTGTATTTTTCGATAATCCATATGAAGTTCATAAAGTTGGGCAGTACGCATTAACCCTCCGTTTTTTTCCATTTCTTCTTGAATTTGTGCTACTAATGCCTCTTTCTTTTTCTGTTGTCCTTCTCCCATATTTTTTCCGCTCCATTCCTCTTTATGTGGTAATTTCATTTTATTATTCTTTTTCTTTTCTGTCAATTCCGCTTTTTCTTGAATCTCACCTTTTTATACCGTATAATCAAAGAAAAACGAAAGGTATGTGTGAGCATGAACAATAAATCAAAAAGAAATCCTTCCAGAGAAACCTGTGAAACTATTATTCGACGCATTTTAACAACTGAGGTTTCCGAAAAAGGAACAAATGCTCATTTTCGCCAAGCTGCCGATTTCATGAGCTATTTTGAATCCCTCTATCCTGCTTCTGATGCACTTACCAAACAGGTACAGCGAGCAATCAAATCCATGGATATGCCAAAGGATGATAATGGTTACTTTATTATTAATAAAACCAAAGAACAACTGGCTCAGGAATCTGAACTAAAGCATTTGATGCAACAGGGAGAATTTCTCCTAAATCCCATGGAACACTGTGAAACTGTTTTTATAAAAGCTCCAACTGCCAGTCTGGACTATCTAATTTATCAACTCTCTAACTGGGATTTATTAAAAGACAACTACATTACAATGGTAAAATGTTTTAATGGTGTTCTAATTTATACACAAGACAAATCAACAGTTTTGTCTATAATTGACAGTATTATAGACAAATAATAATATTTTTTCTGATATTTTACAGTCATTTTTCCAATGTCTTAAACACAAAAAAAGACAATACTTATTTGGTATTGTCTTTTTTATACTTACTTTTTTCTATTTTTGTACGTCTTATTTTTTTATAAAAGACATTAAAACCATCTTCTTCTGCGTCTATTTTTTCTTTGTTTTATCTTTTTAAATCTGGTTGGACGCTTTGAACTGAACTTGTAACGAATCAAATAGAAGTTATCTGCAAAATGATAAATTCCAAATCCGACACCTACCAGAATCACTACTACTAAAATTCCAATTAAAATATACTTGATATTGATACTAACAACCTTTTCCTTTTTATTGGCTGTATCCGCCTTATCAAATGGAAACTTTGCTACTTTCGCTCCATTTATTTTAATATCTGCGCCACCTACATTTCGACCTGCATAAGTATATTGAATTGTTCCCACCTTATCCGTTGCCTTAGTATCTTCTATTACTTCCGATACTGCATCTGAAAAAGCTGCTGCCTTAGGAAGTACCACAAATCCTTGTGAATCTATGGAAAGAAAAGATTCTTCCTTAGCAAAGATTTTATTCTCCATTTTATCAGAAGCGTAATTTCCTTCATTTTCCGCCACATTCCAAAGCTGGAAATTTTCAAAACAATAATTCAGCAAATTGGTAGTATCTACATAGTGCCCCGGAGATTTCTCCTTCATTACAACGCAGATTAACGTCATACCATCTCTTTCTGCAAAAGTAACTAATGTACTTTGTGCAACTGAGGTATATCCTGTTTTTCCACCGATACATCCGTCATACAAATAGCTGGAATCACCTTTCCAGTTATTCAACATTTTATGATGATTAGTTAAATATGTTTCTTCTGCATGCTTATTCGTAGGGGAAATCGTATATCGTCTTGTACTTGTAATAAGACGAAAGGTCTCATTTTTTAATGCTGCCTTAGAAATCAGTGCCATATCCCTAGCACATGTATAGTGATTTTCATCCGGTAATCCATGTGGATTATTAAAATGAGTATAGCTGCATCCTAACTCTGTGGCTTTCTCATTCATCATTTGTATAAAGTTATCATACGTTCCACCCACATGTTCTGCAATAGCATAAGCACACTCATTAGAGGATTCCAGCATTAATCCGTATAAACAATCCTTCATGCTCATAACTTCATCTACATCACGGGAAATACCTGAGCCTTCCGTTTTATAAACAGCATCCATGGAAAAGGTAACCTGTTCATCCATACTACTATTTTCTACTGCTAAAAGTGCTGTCATTATTTTTGTAATACTCGCAGGATATAACTGTTCATCTGCATTTTTTTCATATAATACCGTTCCGGTAAAAGCCTCCATTACAATTGCAGCTTCTCCTTCAACCGTTGGTCCTTCCGGCCAATATTCTTCTGCCTGTACTGATAATATATTTATCTGAAAAAGACTTACAGTTGCCAGTAACAACCCTATCCATTTTTTACTTTTTTTCATTCTTTTTTATCCTTCCTAATTATTACAATACTTATAGTATAATATTAGAAATCTTTTTTATCAATATTTTTTTCTATGGGGTTTTTTTCATTCATTATTTATAGTACAATAATTGGTATTGATATAGAATTTTGGAGGTATTTATGAGATTAAGAAATATACCCGGTTCTCGTGAAGTAATTGCTGAAAATCAATGGTGTATTCAGGAACCGGAACAACAAAAAGGACACTGGCATGAGGTTTTTGGAAATGATAACCCGATTCATATTGAAATCGGTATGGGAAAAGGACAGTTTATCACTACCCTTGCAAAACAAAACCCTTCTATTAATTATGTAGGGATTGAGAAATATTCCAGCGTACTTCTACGGGGACTTCAGAAAATGGAAGAAGAACCTCTAGAAAACATTCGCTTCATTCGCATGGATGCAGAAACCATTTGTGAGGTTTTTGCCAAGGATGAAGTCTCTAAAATTTATTTAAACTTTTCTGACCCATGGCCAAAAGACCGCCATGCAAAACGTCGTTTAACTTCTCGTCAATTCTTTGCACGTTATGACCATATTTTAAGAAAAGACGGTGTGGTAGAATTTAAAACAGATAATGTAGATTTATTTGATTTTTCCCTTGAGGAAGTAAAAGAAGCGCACTGGAACTTAGATGCTTTTACCCGTGACCTTCATCACGATGCTGCCATGAATGACGGCAATGTTATGACAGAATATGAGGAACGTTTTTCTGCTATGGGTAATCCAATTCATAAGTTAATTGCTTCCCGCTAAATGTTCCTTGAATAATATGCACTTTATGCAAGAAATTATTTCCTATGATAGAACGAAGAGAGCAGTTTTGTTTTGAGTTCACACACTCCAAAATGAAACCGCTCTCTTTTCCACTTCTTTTCTATTTTCTACTTACTTATCCACAGGATTCTTCATAAGTTCCTTGATAATCTTGACAACTGCTTCCATACCCTCTACTGTAATATGTTCCTTGGGACCATGAAATGCATAACCGCCCGTTCCAAGATTCGGACAAGGCAGTCCCATAAAACTCAGTCTGGCTCCATCTGTTCCACCTCTTACCGGTAGAGAAACCGGCTCCATACCCGCTGCCTGAATAGCTTTTCTTGCATTTTCCACTACATAAAGGTTCTTCTCTATTACTTCTAACATATTGCGATAGCTTTCCGTCAACTTTAAGGTTACTGTTCCAGCACCATACTTCCAGTTCATCTTTTCTTCTATTTCACGCAATACCTGCTGCCGTTTTTCAAACATATCACTATCATGGTCACGAACAATGTAATCAAGATGTGCTTCATTTACATCTCCATGCATTTCATCCAAGTGATAAAATCCTTCTCTGTCTTCAGTGTGCTCCGGTGTCTCCTGCTCTGGCAATAAACTCTGAATCTCACAGGCGATAGATGCCGCATTTACCATAATGTCCTTTGCCGAACCCGGATGTACATTTACACCTTTAATGATAAAGTGTGCGGATGCTGCATTAAAGTTTTCATATGCAACCTCCCCCTCATAATCACCATCTACGGTATAAGCATATTCCGCTTTAAAATAGTCTAAGTCAAATAAATCTGCTCCAGCACCTACTTCTTCGTCTGGTGTAAATCCAATCCAAATGTCTCCATGTGGAATCTTTTCTGCAATAACTTCTTCTACTGCTGTTAAAATATTTGCAATTCCGGCTTTATCGTCTGCCCCTAAAAGAGTTGTTCCATCCGTAGTAATTAATGTTCTTCCCTTTAAAGAGGTAAGATGTGGAAAATCTGATACTTTGATTACATCACCAGTTCCAGCTAACAGCACATCCTTTCCATCATAATTGGATATTACCTGTGGTTTAATGTCTTTTCCCGAAAAAGACGGAGCAGTATCCATATGTGCAATAAATCCCATTGCCTTTTTATTTTCGTATCCTTTTGTTGCCGGAAGCAAACCATATACATAGCAATGTTCATCACGCTTTACCTGTTCTAAGCCTAAATCCTTTAATTCCTGTGCTAACACATCCGCTAATACAAACTGTCGTTCTGTACTTGGTATTACTTCTTTATTATCTTCTGAAGTTGTCCAGTAAGACACATATTTTAAAAGTCTTTCTTCTACTGTCATATTATGCCTCCATTACTTTATCGCTGTTACTTTTGCAGGCATATCTCCCTCCATATAGGAGAGTTTTATTTTATCACCTACACTATACTTTATTATATCAAGTAATTCAGAATTTGAAAGGTCTATGTCAAAAATCTCGTCTTTTCCCTCTAATGCTAAATAGATATGAGAATTTCCTTCCAATGTTACCGGTAAAAGATTTTTAATGATTCCTGTCACTTCTTTGCTGTCCTCACTAATTGCTGCCGAAATACCATTATTTTTAAGCAATTGCTTATATGATTTTTCACATTCCCGAATAGAATCCCCTGTTGCAACCCACTGATATTTTTGAATATTTACCATAGCATACATTTTTACCAATCCGGCATCATCCTTTAATGCCATAAAATACGTTGGTTCTCCGGATATATTCAGTAATAAAGGAAACGTTGCCGTATATCCCAGATTCTGCACCTGTCCCTCTGCGGAAGACATTGCAGAACTTTCTGTTGCTCCTTCTACCTTATAAAAACGTGTTTCCATGGTTCTCTGGTTCATTAAAACAAATCCTACATTAGACTCGTCTCCACTTACACTTGTAACACCGGAGTATACCCACACATCATCCTCTAATGCAATATAATTATAGCCATCCGTAGTCTTTAAACAATCTTTCTGTCCCAATACACTGTTAAAATATCCATGCTTTAAAGTTCCACTGTAATCATATAACTGCATTAAAAGCTCTGCCTGATATACCTTATCAATCCATTGTGGTACTTCATCAATATCATAAGTTTTACAATCTCCTGTCTGTGCGTTGCAGACAACTACCTCGCCAACTGTTTCTCCGCCAAATAATCCAATGTTAAATTTCTTTACCGGACATATCCAATATGGTGTACCCTCATCATCAATTTCAAAGAATATCTGCTCACTAAAAATATACGTTGGATACTTAAATCTCAAATGCCGATAAATATTTCTATTAAAATGCTCTGACTTTGAATATTTGATTGGCTTATCCACTTTTACACATTCCGTATCCTGTGTTGCCATATCGATTTTTATATAGGCTGGAATTCCATCACTTTGATTCGTCAGCCACTTAATTGGACTGGCATATACCAATGGTGTTACACGAACCGGACGGTTATTTACATTAATCTGTGTATAATCATCAGATACTTCAAACTGAGACACCATATCTACCATGCTTCCCATTTTTCGGTCTCCTAAAAGAGCCGCTGAATCCTTATCCAAAATAGGAATGGTATTGTAGTCTACCTGGGATATATCTTCTATAAAATTTCTTTCCTCCACAGTCATTAACTTTTCATATTTCTTTGCGTTTACAATTGGTGAAGATAAAATACTTCCTATAATCAGAATTACCACTAATACACCAATTATTCCAAATCCTATCTTAGCAATACTGCTTGCCTTGATATTACTATCTATTCTTCCCTTTTTCCATTCTATCCTCTGATGTTCTCGAATCACTCTGTGTATAGTTGTAAAAATACAGAGTAACAAAATTCCCCCGATTACAAATATCCATGTCCCCATAGAATGTATATTAAATGCAGGGAGTGTAATATAGTAATAAATAAAAGCTACCAGTAATACAACGACGGTTATTACAATATTTCTTATCACTTTTTTCATAAATTTTCTCCTTTTTGTATTATTTAGATAGTACAATTTTACTCTCTTCCTAATATCATGTCAAGAATTGAAACTCCCTTTCATATAAAATTTTTCTTAAAAAAATAAAAAAAGTTCTTGCATTTCTTAATAGTTTATTATATAATAATTCTTGCGTTGATAATTACGCAATTGCAGATATGCGCTTTTAGCTCAGTTGGAAGAGCACCTGACTCTTAATCAGGGTGTCCAGGGTTCGAGCCCCTGAAGGCGCACTTACAAAAGCACTGTTTTCGAAGACGGAATGAGCTCGGGGGCGGTGTTTTTTTTCGTCTTTTATTTCTTTTTCCCATTTAATGCATTATCCACTTCTTTGATACATTTTTGAATATGTATCATTTTTTTTTGCAAATCCTGCTTTTCATAAGCCATTTCTGTTAGTTTTTGTTTCATACTTTTTTTCCGTTTCATAGCTAAAACAACCTATACCTAGTTTCTTACATTATATGCAAAAGAACAAAATAAAATCCCTTTCAAGTAAGACTTATCTTCTTGTAAGGGATTTTACTTTTACATATTTATACTTATCTCTTCATCCTATAAATTTGCAATCAGTGCCGCAATATCTTCCGGACTCATTTTTTGGTTAGGATCAGACAAATCCGGCATGGAAGGAGTTGTATCTTCTGCAACTGTTTCTTCTATACTGCTTTCTTCCTCCACTGAAGTATCCATAATCTCTGGAAGTTCTTCTTCCTGACTACCGGCAATCAAAGCTGCAATTTCTTCCGGTGTCATCATAGCATTTGTATTCACCGTTTCCGCTTCTGTCTCTACTTCTGGAATTGTCTCCTCTGTCAATACTTCTTCCATTTCTATGGATTCTGTTTCTTCCAAATTTGTCTCTTCCAGTAGTTCCGGTTCTTCTATGCTCGTCTCTTCTTCTACCGGGTCAAATTGCAGTTCTAATATTGGTTCTTCTTCTAAAACTTCCGGCTCTTCTATGCTTGTCTCTTCTTCTACCGGGTCAAATTGCAGCTCTAATATTGGCTCTTCTTCTAAAACTTCCGGTTCTTCTATGCTTGTCTCTTCCTCTATTGGGTCAAGCTCCAGTTCTAATGTCGGCTCTTCTTCTAAAACTTCCGGCTCTTCTATGCTTGTCTCTTCCTCTATTGAGTCAAGCTCCAGTTCTAATGTCAATTCTTCTTCTGGTAGTTCCGGTTCTTCTAATTCTGTCTCCTCTAAGATTTCTTCTTGAGGTTCTTCTTGTTCTTCTATCACCGTTTGCTTCTGTTCGTTTGCTCTAATTTCAGACTTTAATTCTTCTATCAGTTCTCTACCCACTTCCGGTATTTCCTGAACTTTATCCACAACTATATCCATGTGATTATTTAAAGAATCTTCTAAAGCTTGCATCTTTGTTAACAACTCTTGTTGTTTTTCTTCTATTTTTCCAAATTCCTCTGACTTGTTTTCTTCTTGTACAATCATACTTTCCGGTTGACCTAATACTTTTTCAACCACTTCTTGTACCTTTGCCATTTCTTCCATTACCTTATCATTGGAATTCATCAAAGCATTTGCATTCTCTTTACTTCTACTTAATGTAAGCTTTGCTACTTTCTTTTGTTCCTCCATTAAGGAATCCAAAAGTCCACTGATTTTCTTATAATTGGTTTCATTGCTACTTGCCAGCGGCCCGATCTTCTTGTCTAACTCACCTAACATCTCACCTGTTTCACGAAACTTTTTCCGTGCCTGCAGATAACACGCTTTTTGTGAAGTCACAATATTTTGATATTGCTCTTCTGCTTTTTGGCTACTCAAGTCTCGCAATTGCATTTTTCCACTTACCAAGAAAAATATTGCTACAAGAAGAACTGCGCTTACTATCGCCAGCAATATGTAATTCTTAGGTGCATTTACAATGATATAAACATCTGCCATTGCTGCAATTACCGCTACTAGTGAAGCAATTAAAACCCTAATCCTTTGTACATTGCCATTTCTCATATCGTTTTCCTCCACTTTTGTGAATTTTTTTGAAAACGTTCCCGAGTTGATTCGAACACCCGACCTACCGCTTAGGAGCTTTAGTCAGCGATGTTCCCCTCGCAAAGAACGTTCATCTAAATCAAGGAATGTCTTGATTTTTCTAACTTTCCTGATATTTACTATCAACATAATACAAATTTTTCTGAGTAAAACACACTCTGTTAGAAAGTTGTTAGAATTACAAACAACCCCTATTAGATTACCTATATTATAACGTGTATGAAGTCGAATGTCGATATTTTTTTGACCATCATTGACTTATTTTTTAGATATTTTCTTATATTGTAAAAGCTAGAAAAGAATTTGACCTTTCTCATTTTTTCTGTTAGTATCAAAAAGCATGTCACATCATTTCAAATTTTTTAGCAAAAGATACGTGGAGGATATAAGTAATATGAGAAAAAACAAATTATTAAGAACTGTAACTACCGGAATAATAGCCGGTTTATTGTTATGTGGTTGTGCCAACACAACTAATAACACCCCAGATGCAACTGTATCAGATACCAAAGAACAGAAAATTGCAGAACCTACAAATAATGAAGAGGGAACTTGGGATAAGACTGTAATCCTAAATGGTGAAAAATACCAGATAGGCGATCCTGTTAGTACATTAAGCTGGGCTGCCGAAAGAGGTCTTAACAGTTGGCCATCCGATGTCCCTTACCTACCTGTCGATTTGGGAGAAGACGGTAATACATACATCCAACTAGATTGTGGTCTTACTACATTTGTAACCAACATTCAGGAAAAGGCATGTCGACCTGATGAATGTGCCATTTCAATGTTATCTTTAATGGGAGATTCAGCAAAAGACGCTTTTCCTGATTTTACAGATATGAATAAGGCTGATGAATTCTTTGGTAGTAAATATCGTACTGAATATGAAGTTGATAATGGTGAATATGATTTAAAATATGAATATGAGGATTTCTATATTTGTGTACGCGGTACGGATGAAGACGGGTTAGATGACTTTAGTATGACATATGGTACGGTTGAAGATTCTTCAGTTGCCCCTTTACACCCATCTGATTTAAAAGAACGTAACTCATTTGATGAATTCGAAATGGGATTAAGCAATTTCAAATTCAATAGTTTAGATAAGGTATCTAATCTTACCGGTGAATTTATAAAAAACAGCGACTATGCAACAGACATCTCTTTCAACTATAACTTTAATGGAAAAGATTATGACATAGAAATGTATGAAATATCAAGTACAGGATTTCATCTTTTAGGTCTTGAGCTCGGCGGAAAAAACAACAGAACTATTACAGTCGCAGAAAATACATATGAGATTTCTGATGGTGATTGTGAATATGATACCATGTACTGCAGATATAAGGGAAATGTTGATATAAGAATTAATGGTTCCGGCCTTACAGAGGCAGACCTATCCGCATTATTAGAAGACTTTGAAAATTTCATCACAGTATCTGACAGGGAAGATTTGCAGTAACAATATTTTTTATCTGAAATATATACAAGGAGCTACGCAGTAATTAGTGCGTAGCTCCTTTTCTGCGAAAAAAATAACTGCCGAACCTCGAAAGAATCCGGCAGTTGATGTCAAATATAAGTATCCTACTACTTAATAATTCACAAAAAATGTTCCCAGCGGGAATCGAACCCACAACTAGCGCTTAGGAGAAGCCCCCGGACACATCCGTAAACTTGCTCCAAAACCTTGAAAAC
>CAYTDI010000052.1:0-16806 GCA_964436595.1 uncultured Eubacterium sp. | reverse complement strand
AAAAAAGAAGCTGTCGCTTCACGAATTTTCATTCGTTAAAGCGACAGCCCCTTCTCAAATCCAGGAAACTTATTCCTGTTTATGCATTAATTAAAAGCTACCCACTCCAATCAGTAGGTAGCCTTTTTCTAAATTTTCTTTCTGAAAATTCTCTAAAAACAATAAATTTCCATTTTCAAGTATTAATTAAAAATGCTTCTTGTTCAATAACAATTTTCTTTTCTAATATTACATCCACAAGTTCTTCAAATGGTTCACTTCGTTCTTTTCCTAACTTCAACCAATAATCATTCTGATCTTTTATATCTGGCTTTTCTCCATATTGTACATATTGCTTATAAATTGTTGCATTCATATTCAATGGTTCTAATTTAGGAAATACATTTTTCTTAATAAATCTAAAAATTTGAATTCCACCCAAATCTAAATCCCCTGTATGATAATACCTTGTGTTCTCCCCTAAAACAGATTCTAAATTTCGTAAGACTCTGCATTCTATCGGTGACATATATCCATGTGTAAAAATAAATAATGTTTTTTCTTCCATTGGCATAGATACAAAATTTGCTTTGTTTTCTACTGTAATCACTTTCTCTATATTCTGTTCATTCAATATCTCCATCTCTTCCAATGTTTTAGTTGTAATATCACATCCAAAAATAAATGTTCCATAATCAATCTCTTTTCCATTTAATTTAATACGCAATGTCCCTTTTACGGATAAATTTGTACTATAATCATCTAAGTTCAGCAATCTTAGAATATCCTTATCATGTGTTTCTTGAAAAAAGCCTTCCTCTCCCCATTGTTTTGCTCTAGAAATTATATCTTTCTCATATTGCTTTTCAAATTTTTTTGAATTATTAAATACTTTTTTACTAAAAACACGCTTATATGTTAATGTTTCTAGGTGATTGAGTTCATCCATACAATGAAACAACCCTTTATTTTCCATTTGATAAATCGGCTCATAAGCCCTTTCTAAATCTGTTGATATCGTTCCACCTTCCAAATTCTCAAGAATCTTTTTATAATAACTAAATATCCAGCCTTTAGATGACTCTAACAGCTTTCCTCTCGCCCATTCAGTATACTCTGTAATTCTTTGCTCTTTTGGTACAATTCCTGCCATCGCATAAAAGAAATTTTTCTTCTTTAATGAAAACTGAAATCCATCATCGCCGACTTCCTCTCCATAAGTATGCCAATCTACTTTAACATACTCTTTTTCATGCCACTCTTTAAGTATTTTATTACACAACTTTTTTTGCTCATTGTGTTTTCCATAAATCTTTTGAATATCTTTAAAGGATTTATTACCAGTCTTTTCTTCTCTCCAATTATTACCGTTCTCAATAATACGAATAATCTCTTTTAATACCGGATTCTCTATCACCATACACTATCTCCTTTAAATCTATTACAAAACTTCTTCCTCTTCCAACTGTTCAAAATCTTTCTTTTCAAACTCCTGTATGGAAATGCTCTTCTTATTTGGATTTGCAAATACAAATGTCTTATCTACATTTTCCAAATAGTTCTGTATTTTATCATTGGTTGCACTGATAATTACCTGAAATCCTAAGCTGCGAATCAGGCTGATACAGCTTGCCACCTTTTCTCCATCCATTTTTGAAAATGCTTCGTCTAAGACCACCAGACGAATGGTTGGTGTTCTTAAATACTTTGTGTTCATGGTAATACGATATGCTTGGGCAAAACTTGCAAGCAATGCAACATAAAGCGGGTTCTGTCCTTCTCCACCGGAATTTTTTCTCAACATCTTGCTGAGTTTTAATTTCATGGAGTGACCGTCATCCCCCTTGATAATCTGCTGCATATCAAAGGACAAATAGGTACGGTAATCTGCATACTTATCCATATTTCGCTTTGCTTCTTCCTGCTCTTCCGGTGTTGCATCTACCGGTGGAATAAAAATGGACATTAGTTCGTTAATCAAGTCTCCATACTTATCCTCGTGCTTCATGGTAAACATATTCATCTGATTATCCATGTTATCGTTAAGCTGTGATGGATTGATATCTAAATCCTCATCCATGAACATATCATAATATTTTCCATCTTCTCCGTTGTTTCGATTAAACACAAATTGGTACTTGTCTTTACCAAAATCTAATTTTGCAATAATCTTATTCAACTCGTCTTTTCTTGTCATGGCATCTCTTATAGCACTACGGATTTTGAACATAAAGTCATCCTTAAAATGCTCAATAGCTGACTTCGCCTGTTCCTTGGCAAGCTTTTGGAATCGCTCTAAATCATTAAATTGGAGCTCTTCTAACAATTTCTCATACTGCGCATTATCCTTACTAAGTGCTCCAAATCCACGATTTGGATATTTTCTAAGATAGTCACTTCGAACCTCTGCCAGTTTTTGAAATAACTCTTCTTCTTTTTCTATGGATTTTTCTTTGTTTGCGGCATATTCATTTCTTAATTGCTGTAGCCTTTTTCTCTTTTCATTTTCTAAAATGTGAGATAACTCATTTTCTAAATCATTGTTTACCTTAAGCTCTCGTTCTAGTAAAACCACTTCCTTATTTACCTGAATATAGTTTCGTTCTTCATCAGCAATTAAATCAGATTGGCGTACCTCTCCTGCTCTGGCGTTTCGAATATCTTCTTCTTTTTTCTGAAGTTTTCCCTCTACCTCTTCTTTTTGCAATTTCAGACCGGCTACATCCTTTTGCTGTAATTCCATAATACGACGCTCTAACCGTTCTTTTTCCTTTTTCTGGGCAGGGATTCTATCAACATCAGAAAGCCATTCTGTATAGTGACTGACTTCCTTTTCTAAGGCTTCCATTGCAAGGAGCTTATCTAACGTTTGTAATTCTTCTTCTAACGGCAACTGCTTTTTCTCTATTTCGTCCCGCTGTTTTTTCAGCATAGACATACGTCGTTTTAAACTCTCTGCTCCAATATAGGAAAACTTTGTATAATTATTAGGATTCATATGTTGTAACTTATATCCCTGATACAGCATACAGTCATCTGTAACCCCAATGGCATGCTCACGCATTTCCTCAATAGAGTCACACTTAATCACATTTCCAAGCAAAAAGGCAATATAACTTTTCACATAGTCCTCCTTTGTTTTTACTGACTCTGCCAATGCTCCCGTTTTTACCCTATGCTCTGTTTCTAATACTTTTTCCGTATCCAAAACTGCAACTCTTGAAAACTTTTTCTTATCCATCTGCTGATACAGTTCCATTGCCTGTTTTGCATATTTAGGTTCGACAATTAAGAGCAGCTTGTTACTGCCCATATAACCCTCTACTGCATTGCGCCAACGTTCTTCTGCAATATCCAATAAGTCCGCAAGTACACTGACCTTTACTGCCTTTCCGTTCTTTTCTGAAAGGGTCTGATATAGAAATTGTCTCGCCTCTACAATTTCTCTCGGATAAGCCTTACTTCCCTTATGCAGTTCTGCCAATTCATTGTTCACTTCTTTATAGGATTTACGAAGCTCTTTCACTTGGGAGGCAATTCCTTCTCTTTCTTCAATCACTTCCTCTCGTAATTCCTGAATGGAACGTTTTAAAGTCTCTAACTCCTCTTTTTCTATTTCATATTTGCAAAACTTTTCTACATCCCATAATATAGCATTGCTTGCCATATCATTGTCTGCCCATTCTTTTAATCCAGCAGCCGTTTTATCCCATTCTGCTTTGCTGCGTTCTAAACGTTCTAGCAGCTCATTTACATTTTTTAGCTGATCTTTTGCTTCTTCATATCCGGTTTCTGCAATGAGACGTATCAACTCTTCTTTTTGCTGATTCAGCTCCTTGCGTTCCTGCTCCCAGACCTCAATCTGTTCCTTTAATACCTCTAAGTCCTTTTTGTGAAACTGTATCTTATCTTCTAACTCTGCAATTTCTTCTCTGCCTCGCAAAATTTCCAGTTTTTGGGTAAAATATTGGTATCTTTCAATTTCTTCCCGCTTTTGTGTTACCGCACCATAAGCATCCGAAATCTCCTGCAACCGATTGATTTCTTCCGCTGTATCCATAATTTTCTTTTGCATTCTTCCATATTGAATGACGCTTTCCTGCATATCTTCAATATGTATATCCTGCTCCATACAAATATATTCTTTTACAAAGTCTTCTAAGCGACTGTTCATTTTAAACGGAATGGCACGTTTAAAAAGCATCGGAAACTTCTCCATATCCAGTCCACCTAAATAATCATCATAAAGTTTCCGACGAAATGTCTCATTTCTCGAAGTAACAAAATACTCACTTTTGTCAAACTTTCGGGTAAGATATTCCTTGACCTCTTCCGTAGACATCACACGCTTTTCCATGCGATAGTTATTTTCTAATAATGGTCCTCTATGCCAAAAGAAATATCTGGAAATTTCATTCGTTGCTGTTTCCACATCGAATACAATGCCTACACACTGTTTTTCGCCTGTATCACTACGCTCTAATTCCAATACGATAGTACTGGAAAAATCCCGATTTCGCAAATAGGCATTTTCATTGTTATCCTCAATATTTATCATTCCTCGCAAATACTCTATCAGGCTTCGGTCGGAATCCTCTGCTGCTGCTTTATTAAAAAAGCCTCTTCCGTCTGTATTTGCATATAGCACAATCTGAAGTGCATCAATAATGGTGGATTTTCCACTTCCGGAATGTCCCGTAAAAAAGTTAATTTCTTTATGGAAAGACAATACTTTCCGGTCTATATAATGCCAATTATTCAGGCACATACGGGACAATGCCTCAAATCGGTCTTTATTCTTATTATTTTCCATTTACTCTCTTTCCTCCTCTGCATCTTCAAAAGACGCTTCTTCCTGTTCTGTTTCAACAGGAACATCTTCCTGAAAGCTCTCTATTAAATGCTTTACTTCTTCTCCTAACAGTACCATATTGATACATGGATAAATAATAATTCTGCTTTCTGATTCCAGTTCTTCTAATGGGTCTAACACTTCTATTAATTGATATTTTTTTAACAAAGTAAGGGTACGTTTTATCTCTGTGAAAGACGGTCTATCCTTTAATAAATTAAAACTTCCTACCCGCTCATTAATTTCTCCTAAGGTAGTATAAATATTGATACTGGTAGATGCAGATGCCATCTGTTCATCATAAATTAATTTTAAAATTAATAAATAAATAGTGGAAAGCTTGGAAAGACGCTCTGGTGTAATGCCCTCTCCTCGAAGATAAATAACTCCTCCCGGTATATTTTCTACAAGCTCCATTCCTGCGATTTTAAAGTATTCTTTTAAAAATTCCAGATGTTTACTCAAAATCCGATACTCGCGGTTAAAAACAAACCGTCCGGTACGTTTTTCATACTTTTTTTCCAACACAAAGGTCTGTTTCAGCAAGGTCTGTATCACTTCCGTCAACTGCTGTTGTTCCTCTTCTGCTAATAATTCAAAATACTCTATCATATAGTTCCTTTCTTAATAAATGTAAGTTTGGGATATACATAACTTCCATTATCCACTACTTCCTCTTCTTTTATATTTACCATAAATCTACTATTTTTCTTTCCGGCATAGTCATACGCAAGAATCAGTTTTTCAAAGTCTTCATCACTTTTTACGGTATTCTCATTTACATTCACATTGCCATCCATATCCACATGCATCTCTAAAAATTCTTCAATCTGACGCTTGCTATATCTTCGATGAATTTGATTTAACCGTAAAATTTCTTCCTTAGAAAGCTCCTCATGTTCTTCTTCCGGCTGTAAATTCTCAATAAAGTTTTTTCTTGGCGCACGTTTACGATACAAGGACTTTTCGGTTAATGTTTCAAAATTTGCAAGATTCATATGTTGTGCTGTTTGTGCCAACATGGTTTCTTGCTGTTCATGGGAAGAAATTTCGTTCAAAAGCTGAATAATCATTCCTTTCATACTTCCTTCACCGTCTAGCAGGTAATTCAGTCTCACTACGGTTGCTTTTACATATTTCATATGTTCCTTATCCATATTGGCAATTCTTCGTTCGATATCATCAAAGCCATGGTCAATTCGTTCCAGAATCTCGATAATCTCCTGTTCTGTTACCGTTCCCTGCTCTTGATTCTTAATTGCCATAATCCAGTCATAATCATTCTGCATTTCCCGAAGCCACTGTTTGATGTCCGTCTTATAGATATAAAAGTTATCACTGGTTTTTAAAATATGATACTTCTTACGAATAATCTCTTCCACATATCCCTCTAAATGGTCTTTTAATAAATCTCCGTAAAAATCTTTTTCTAAAAGACTGGAGAAAAACTTGTCCATATTGTGAAGCATATCCTGCAAAGACTTGTTAAGCTTTCTGGTATTTACCAATGCTGTTTTTAACAAGCCCATATTGGCTCTTCTATCATTTTTTAGAGAAAACAAGATTGCATACACATTCTGTATATAAATTTCCGTATCGTCCATATCTTCACTGGTGAGTTTTTCAAATGCTTCTATGAAAATTGCCGCATAATCCGGAATAATAATATTCGTTACCTGAGCATAATAATCTTCTAACTTTTTTAGCCACTGACTTTTTAACAGCCAGTTTAAAATACGATTTGCCGGGGTTTCCAAGATGTCCAATTCCGTCTCATTTTCTTCCCGCTCCATTCGGATTTTTTTCTGGGAAAAATACTCGCTCAGAATTCGTACACATGCTTCCCGGCTCAAAAAGTAACTTTGGTATTCATATTCTTCATTAATAATCAATAAAGCTTCTATATATGTGTCTCGGTTCGGTGACCGAAACAGACTATAAAAGCTGTCTGGTATGTCATACTGATATTCCATTTTTTTCCTCTTCTAGTTCTATTTTCATTTTGATAATAAATGCTTTCTTATAATCATCTTCTAAATTTTGCTGTAAGGTAATACTCCCTCCATGCATGGAAATGATTTTCTGTACAATACTAAGTCCCAATCCACTTCCTCCCCGACTGCTTCTTGATTCATCTCCCATAACAAATGGTTCAAAAATATATTCTGCTGTTTCCTTTGGTATAAGAACTCCATTATCACAAATTCGAATTTCTATTCCCGTTCCATTTACCTCCATGATAATTCCGATTTTTGTTCCAAAAGGATTGTGCTTTATAGCATTGTTTAAAAGATTCGTAATTGCCCGCTGAAACTGTATGCGGTCTACATAGGAATGAATAGATTCTTCCGGTATATCCACCTCAATTTCCATATCTTTTTCTTCAAAGTCTGCATATAGTGCCGCTACACTTTCACGCAGAATTTCCGCTATATCTTCCTTGGTCTTTTTCAATTGAAATCCTTCACTATCCAATTTTACATACTCAAATAACAATGTTATTAAACCACTCATATGCATCGACTTATTGTAAATCACTCGCAGATACTCCTGCTGCTTTTCTTCCTCTACTTTTCCATCTGCCAATGCACTGGCATATCCTGTTACCGTAGTCATTGGTGTCTTTAAGTCATGTGCAACATCAGACAATAGCAGATTCCGTCTTTTTTCGTATTCTTCCCTTTTTTCCTGCTCTATTTTCTCCAGTTCTGCTACCTTTTTAGCTACCATCCAACTAAAACCAAATGCAGCTGCAATATATGGAAGAATTAACCCTAGTACTAACAACACTGATACAACAACTACTCCCAGAAAATATATCTTCTGCTCCAAGGCGGTCATCTGCGCCGTTTGGTTCATCAATTGTCCTACGATATATTTTCCTGCCCAATTATCTACAAATTCTGACAGTTGTCTACCTAACCCATAGGGAAACGCATCTGCAATTCCATGCCCAATTATCCATAACATTCCTTTGCCGAGGGTTGCAAAAGATTCTCCAATTGTAATCCCCGGCAAAAAGAAATTAATTTGCATCGTATCTGAAAGCCATGGATAAATGACCCTGTTATACAAAAGATTAATCAGCGCCTCACTGCCCGCTATAAATCCTAATATTAACAAAAATCTCTGTATTAAAAATCCTTTTAACTTTTGTATGTGATTCTTTTTCATTCTCGCTCCATCCGATAGCCAAGTCCCCGCACGGTCTTAATATACTCGTCATTTTCCTCTGAAAGTTTTGCACGCAATTTACTAATACATACCATAATGCTATTATCTGCTACAAAGTATGCTTCTCCCCACCCCTCCTCATAAAGCTGCTGCTTGGTGAATACTTTTCCCGGATTTTCCATAAACATACGCATAATCCGATATTCTACGGAGGTCAAATCAATCATTGTATCATTTTTATATATGGCACATGCTTCTGTATCCAATCGTAAATTCTTCACCTTAAGCTCCTTTACCTCTTTTCCTTTCGCCCCTAAAGAATAAAATCTACGAATATTGGAGTTGATTCTTGCCATTGCCTCCAATGGATTAAATGGCTTTGTCAAATAATCATCTGCCCCTAAATCCAACCCTAAAATCTTATCTACGTCCTGATTTTTGGCAGAAATCATCATAACCGGAATATTGCTTTTCTTTCGGATGCTTTTTAACACCTGATATCCATCCATTCCCGGCATCATAATATCTAAAAGTGCCAAATCCACTTCTTCTTTTTCCAGTATTTTTACTGCCTGTAAACCATCCGCAACTTCAATTACCTGATATCCGTCCTTCTCTAAATATAAACGCAGCAAACTTCGAATTTCATCTTCATCATCTGCAACCAATACCTTATATGCCATGCTATTCTCCTCTTTCCTGCTCATTTTTTATGGCTTCATAAAGTGCCGCTTCTGTCTGCCATTCATAGGAATTTACATAGAAAATCCCCAGTATACCAAGTGTAAATACATTTAAAATATTCCATCCAAGGAAAGATAAATCCAATACAAAGGCTTTCCATTTGTTTCCATACATCATGTTTCTGCTTAATTGGAATGCTTCTTCCCGACTAATTTCCGGATTTTCTGCTAAAATGTACGGAATCATTTGATATTCATATGACTTGATAATTCCCGGTATTATAAAAAGCATTGTCCACAAAATAGTGTACAAATCTCGAAAGAACATTGTCTTTACACCATTTTTATATCCATTATCAAAAGCATAACATATTTCTCGAATCTGTGCATCTTCTTTTAGATTTTTTGTGAAAAATCGCTTACAACCGATTTCTAACGGATTAATTACAAATACCTGTAATGGGATTGCTATTACTAAAATAATAATCACTACTACCACAACAATTAGAATCAGCGCCATTATCAGAATAGGCATATTTTCTTTATCTATACTTTCCTGCATCATTGCTATAATATCGTCACTATCTTCCACATCCTCTGTAACTTCTGTTTCTTCTGTATCTACCTGATTGTCTATAATTTCAATGGCGGTTTCCCCAATTCCATTTCCCCCGACAATTATAAATAATATCAGCCCCACCAAAACGGCTTTCCAATAATTTGCCTTAAACCTTAACTTAGATTTGGTCTTTAATTCTTTTCTTGTCCACATAAGAATTCCTCCTCTTGCATATCTCTTTATTTGTTATGATTATCATAACGCAGTTTTCTTAAAAGCGTTCTCGCTTTTTCTTAACGTAACCTTAAAATACTGCCTTGTCATTTTTTTTCTATGATGATAATATGAAATAGATTTTATTACAAATGATACAGGGAGTTTTTTATGAAAGAAAAATTACTATACTACATAAAACATTTGAGTTCACGACTCTTCGTCTTTTTTAAATGGCTTATATTCTCAATATTATCCGGAATTATTATCGGTGGAATTGGCACGCTTTTCTATTTTTGCATGGCTTATGCTACCGATACTCGTTCCGATTATCCGTGGCTTATTTTTTTCCTGCCCATTGCAGGTATTTTTATTGTGGGTGCATACCGCATTATGCATAATGAAAAAGATACCGGAACAAATTTGGTACTTTCCGCCATTCACTCCGGAGAATCCATTCCTTTAAAAATGGCTCCTTTAATTTTTATCTCTACGGTTTTAACCCACCTTTTCGGTGGTTCTGCCGGTCGTGAAGGCGCCGCTCTTCAGTTAGGAGGCAGTATTGGCAATTCCTTGGGACGAGTTTTCCACTTTGATGAAAAAGACCAACATATTATGATTATGTGTGGTATGAGTGCTGCTTTTTCCGCACTCTTTGGGACACCTATGGCTGCCGCTGTTTTCTCTATGGAAGTAGTAAGCGTTGGTATTATGCATTATTCCGCTTTGGTTCCCTGCGTTGTTTCTTCCCTTATTGCACACGGAATTGCTACCTATTTTGGAATTGTACCGGAACACTTTGTCATTGAAGCTCTTCCGACATTTTCTATAAAAAGTGCTGTTATGATTGCTATTCTCGCCATACTTTGTGCGGTAGTAAGTATTCTTTTTTGTGTTGCACTTCACACTTTTGAAAAACTATACAAACATTTTTTCCTAAATCCTTATCTGCGTGTATGTGTAGGCGGTATATTAATCATTCTTCTCACACTTTTGGTAGAAAATCAGGATTACAACGGTGCCGGTATGTTTATTATTGAACGATGTTTTGAGGGAAATTGTGTGCCTTATGCTTTTCTTCTTAAAATTGTATTTACTGCACTTACCTTGGGCGCAGGCTATAAAGGCGGCGAAATCGTTCCTTCCTTTTTTATCGGAGCAACCTTTGGATTTACCTTTGGAAATCTCCTTGGTTTCTCACCGGACCTTTGTACTGCGGTAGCAATGGGAGCTGTTTTTTGTGGTGTTACCAACTGCCCTATCAGTTCTCTGCTTATCTGCTTTGAACTATTTGGTTTTCAGGCTATGCCGTATTTCCTTATATCCATTGCTTTCAGCTATATGTTGTCTGGTTACTACGGACTCTATCGCAGTCAAAAAATTGTATATTCTAAATATAAAACAGAATTTATTAACCGTCAGACCCATTAAGGCTCAAATACTAAATCATAGTTGATTTTTTTATAAAAAATTTCTTCTACTTTAGAAGTACCACGGTTATTGTCTCCTAACATCCACATTGTTTTGGCAATAACCGCTTCTAAAGTCATATCATAAGATTCTAAAATGCTGCAATCCTTTTTTATTTTATTTCCCACTTCGTATACAGTCATATCGCTGCCTTCGTGTGCTACCTGTGTTGCTAAAATAATTACTTTTTCCGGATATTTTTCATTTAACTCATAAAATACATCTGCAATGGATGCAGGAATCCCTCCTACACCAAAACTTTCTACAATTATGGCATCATATTGTTCAAAGAAAAACGGAAGCCTTTTCGGTGAAATTCCCGGAATCAACTTCATTAAAAATATATTTTGGTTCATTTCTTCATAAAAAGTAACTGTCTCTTGGAATGACACAGGCTCAATATAACGCATAATTCGATTGTCCTGTATCATGGCAAGTGCCGGATAATCTATGCTTTCAAACGCATTATAACTTTTCGAACGGATTTTCTTTGCCCTTGTTCCGGCTATTACTTTTCCGCCAAATACAATCTGTACTCCTTGTGATTTATCGTCACTGGCATAACGAAAACTATCTAACAAATTCGTCTTTGCATCTGTAATTTCCAAATCAATGGACTTCTGCGCTCCTGTCAGTACAATTGGTTTGTGCGAATTCTGAATCATATAGGAAAGGGCAGCTGCTGTATATGCCATGGTATCTGTTCCATGTGCAATTACAAACCCATCATATGCCTCATAACACTCTCGAATGGTGTGTACTATTAATTTCCAGTGTTTTGGCTCCATATTGGTACTGTCTATATTACATATTTGAATTGCTTCGGGTTCACAAAACTCATATACATTTGAAATATAGGATAAAATTTCATCTGCCTGTATCAACGGTGTGAGTCCATTTTCTGCTTTTAAAGAGGCAATTGTTCCACCTGTTGCAATTAATAAAATTTTCTTTTTCATAGTCTGTATTTCCTCCTGAAAATGCTATTTATCATGATAGTAAAATTCCAAAAAAATAGCAACTGTTTTTGTCGTTTCTTAGCGGATTTATGTCTTGTTTTTTTTCCCTCGTAGGAGTATAATGCCATAAGATAATAGGTTTTTTATATTGGGTATGGAGGAAAAATTATGAATTACGATTATTTATTGTATTTGGCAATTATTTTGCTAAGCACAAAGTTATTAGGACTGGCAACAAGTAAGGCACATATGCCGCAGGTTGTAGGTGCATTACTCGCCGGTCTGATTCTTGGACCTGCCTGCCTTAACTTAATTCAGGGAACTGAATTTTTAAGTCAGGTATCAGAAATTGGTGTAATTGTGTTAATGTTTATGGCTGGTTTGGAGACCGACACAGAGGAATTAAAGAAATCCGGTCTTGCTTCTTTTGTTATAGCCTTAATCGGTGTAATTGTTCCATTATTTGGTGGTCTGGGAGTTGCATATGTATGTAATGTTGCTGATACAAGCCTTCCTACAAGTAAGTTATTACAATATATCTTTATTGGTATTATTTTAACTGCAACTTCTGTAAGTATTACCGTAGAGACATTAAAGGAACTTGGAAAAGTATCTACCAAAGCCGGTACTGCTATTTTAGGAGCTGCCCTGATTGACGATATTTTGGGTATTATTGCCCTTACCTTAGTTACCAGCCTTGCTGACCCAAGTACAAATATTGGACTTGTATTACTGAAAATCTTAGGTTTCTTCGTTTTTGCCATTGTTTTCGGTGTGGCTTACGGATTCTTCTTCAAAAAGTGGAATCTCATTCATCCGGGTATGAAACGACGTTTTGTTGTTGTAAGCTTTGCTTTCTGCTTAATTATGGCATTTTGTGCTGAAGCATTCTTCGGTGTTGCTGATATTACCGGTGCTTATGTTGCTGGTCTTGTTATCAGTTATAGCTCTAAGCGTGAATTTATTTACCATGAATTTGACACGGTATCTTATATGTTAGTTGCGCCTGTTTTCTTTGCAAGTATTGGTCTTAAGGTAAAGCTCAGTTCTATGACCAACAATATTCTTATTTTTACCGTATTACTTGTAATTATTGCAATTCTTACTAAAATTATCGGATGCGGACTTGGCGCAAAAGTCATGGGTTATACCAACCAGCAGGCTTTACAAATCGGTGTTGGTATGATTTCTCGTGGTGAAGTTGCATTGATTGTGGCAAATAAGGGCGAATCTTTAGGATTAATCGGAGATGATTTATATGCTCCTATTGTTGTCACCGTTGTTATTACTACTATTATTACACCAATCCTATTAAAAGTTGTATTTAAAGAAAAAAAGGAAGCTGCGGCAACAGCTTAATGTAATCGAGACGAAAAACGACATAGTCTTTGCGGCTATGTCGTTTTTTTTATATCATAGGAAATACCGTGTTATGTTAAAGTGTAAAAGTGCATGAAATTCCTATGATATAAAAATGCTCCGCAAAAGATGCGCACCTCACGGAGAAGAAAATAATCGCATCGCGATATCGCTCTGACGCGAAGAATCAGCAGAGCTGATTCTTTATTCATACCTATAAGATACTTCGCTGATAGTACCATCAAAATATACAAAATCTTCTTCCGGATAGTTCCAAACAGCTTGAAATTTGGTAGGATACTTAATGCCTTTTTCAGAAATCTGATATTCTGTACAAAGTGCAGACCACGGTATATATTCCATTGAACCGTCTGAGTTTGTAACTGCCCGGTCATTCGTGACAAAAGAAATCATTTCATATTGTTCATTAAAAGTAAAGATACCACTTGCGGTCTGCCCGCCATAAGCTATTGTAGCTTTAACTTGAAAATCACTGATTTCTTCAAAAGTAATATAGTCTTGCAAAAGAATCGTAGGCGCAAAAAAACTTTCTGCAAGAAACGTAGCTAAACACGCCTTATCCATATCTTTTCCTGTCTGATGGAATAAAGTAATTCCTTTTGCAATTACCCCTTTCATACCACCTATGCCATTTTGATAATAGTCATAGCCCTCAAAAGGAATACCAAACATAGTACTGTCAATAAGCGCCATTCGGCAAGGCTCTTTGATAAAATTGTACTGCGTATAGTCTATTGTCAAAACTGCACCATTCCTGCCTTGAGAAAAATCAACATCGTGATATTCCATTTTCAAAAAAGACATTTTAGGTGTTCCAATATAGCCGCAATTTTCTATGTATTTCTGAATGACGGTAGGCAAATGTGAAAAATCCTTATCTGTAAACACTTCATTTTCTTCGTCAACAGATAACTTGTTTTTCATCATCAGTGCAGCAATATCCTTTTGAAATTGCTTTTTAACAGGTGAATATGAAATATGAAACCATATCATCAACACACCTATAATCACAAGCACTATACCTATTGCAATAAACATTTTTCTCTTCCTTCCTTTCTTCATTTCGTTAATTCCTCCGCATATTTTTCTACTCGCTCCATACCTGTATATAGTTTGACGTAAAGGTGAAAAAGTTGTTCTATTTCTTCCTCGGTAAAATCTGCGAACAATAGTTGTAAAGATTTCAAATGACGTTCACCCATTTCTATGGCATATTTTTCTACTTTCTCGGTTAATTCAATACAGACAGAATTATTTCCACCTAATAACAAACGAACATACCCTTTCTTTTCAAGAGCTAACGCCAGTTTCTTGACATTTTGTCTTGAACAACCCATAAGTTTTCCTATATTTGTTAATGTTCGTGGCTCTGGACAGCTTCCTGCCATTGCAAGTAATAACCACTGTTTCATGGTTATCTGTGTTTGGATTTTCTCACCTGCGGTCTGCATACGATTTTGTAATACAAAAATACTTGAAAATATTGCTTGGATTTTATGTTCTGTATCGCAACCATATGCTTCAAAAAGTTCGTTCCACATTTTCTGACCTCCTATATAGTAACTTGTTACCATCTGTATTATAGTAACTTGTTACTGGATTGTCAATAATAAATTAATTGTACAATCATTTTCATCGCTATTTGCATAAATCATAAAAGTGACTTAGGTATTAAAATATACGCTCCAAGTCACTTTTTCTTACTTTACATATTAAATTGAACTATTACAAGAATTCCAATTACTATGAATGCTGCTATGATTAATATAATACCCCTTTTTCCGCATTCTCACCAAACTTTCTTGGTTTTCTCTTTCTTCCTGTTTTACGGCATATTTCGGGCATATTGCCATAAATATACCTAGTAATACTATTATCCCTACTAAAACAAATCTTATCATTTTTTCTCTCCTTGAATAAATTTTATAAAAAATTCTTTTTACAACATTCCTCAAATCATTTTCTCTATAAAGATTATCCTAAAACTCCTTAATTAACATAATTCAAAATAACATTACTGTTGTTTTTTAATATAGGAAGCACAAATTTTTCCATTACACTACCTTCTATAATCGTATTAGCTGGTACATCCACTTTTCCTTTCACACTTTCTGCAAATCTTTGTTAGGAATTAAAATAATATCTTTTTTATCGCACATTGGAATAATTTTAAAAGCCATCTTCTCTCCGTGATTAAAGTATAGCACTTGTTTCCATTGCATATCCAGTATAACTCCATCTGGTAATTGTACCATTTCAATCTTCTCCTTTATATTTCTAATTTTATATGGCTCGGAACAGTTTTCGTTAACAAATATTGATATATATTTTTTAATATCTCTACTTTTTTTCATCTAAAATCAACTCTGTATCATACGGTTTCTTCCACTGAGTTATAAGTGACTTATTTAATAAAAAATAATCCTCTCGAAAATCTATCTCAATGTCCATTGTATGTTCGCCCTCTGAATATTCCATACAGTAAAAATGCGGAACATGAATTTCATATTTATTCATATTAACCTCTCTTCTTAATTCTGATATTTTTTGTCAAAAACAACCAAAGTATATATTTCTATAAAAAAGTCTTACTTTTATTTTGCAATCATCATTCCTTGTATTTCCCCTGTATTTTTATCAACATAATATCTTCTTCCCATAAAGTCATTAGCATAAAGATATTTATTATCAAAATTAATCATTGTATAAACAGTTTCATTTCCTATCGTTCTTACTCCTATCTGCCACATTTTTTCTCCTTCCCACGAATAACAGAAAATATTATGACAATCATCATAAGTTAATTCCTCTTTAGTTTTAATATCTAATAAAACATATATTTTACCATTATCAACTTTTATTTCATATATTTCTTCCTCAAAAATAACCTTTTTATCACCTATATATAATATTTTTTTATCAAAACTTATGTTTTTCATTTTCCCATACTCCAATCTACTAAACTTCCTATTTCTTTAAACTCTCCTATATATTGACCTTTTAAATCAAATTGAATTCCACCACCACTATATCCGTAATTAGGGTTTACCTCTCCCATTCTAATATTACTTCCTGCTTTTAATTTTACCTCCCCTATATATTTAGGTGTCGATGGTAATGCAAACTTTTGTTGTATTTGAGTTAGTGTTAATCCTTTAATATCTTCTGCACGCATTACCCAACCACCATTAATGTACTATCTTTACATCTAGTAATTTTCCGCTTTCTACATCAACTTTGAACTTTCTTCCCCAGAAATCAGTTGCATATAATTCTTTTTCCACCACCTGAATTGTAACATATGGAATTTGCTCTTTGCTAATAATACCAGTTGGCAATGCATTACTTATCCGCCAACACTTCTCACCTTTGGCATTGTAACATACTATATTATTCAATTCCTCTATCCCTAATTCTACTCGTGGAATTTTTAATAACACAACATATTTATTGCCCACCTCTTCAACTTTTTTAATTGGATATTTTTCAATAATCCTCACATCACCAATTTTTAAAATATTATTATCAATAAATATT
>CAYTDI010000051.1:0-16859 GCA_964436595.1 uncultured Eubacterium sp. | reverse complement strand
TTTTCGGAACACGAAAAACTCCGAAGCCCTCAACAGGCTAAAGCCCATAACAAAAGTACTGGCAATGACTTCATTTCGAAGCATTGCCAGTATTTATAATTTTATTTACTCTTTTACACTACCAAGGGCAACTCCTTGAACGATATGCTTAGACAATATTAAATACACAATGATAACTGGGAAAATAGAAAATGCTATCATAACATATACTTGCCCCATATCAAACTTCAACCAGTCTGCAGAACGTAACTGCGCAATTAAAATCGGAAGTGTTTTCTTTTTGTCATCATGCAAAATCAGTGCTGGTGTAAAGTAATTATTCCAACTACTTACAAACCCAAAAATTGCCTGTACTGCGATTGCCGGCTTCATTAATGGCAATACAATTGCATTAAATGTACGAAACTCTCCTGAACCATCTATTCTTGCTGCCTCTATCAAAGACAACGGCAAAGAACTATCCATATACTGCTTCATATAGAAAAATGTAACTGGAGATGCAATTGCCGGTACAATTAATGGAATAAGAGAATCTTCCAATCGCATATTGGATACTAACTGTACGAAACCAAGAGCTGTTACCTGTGTAGGAATCATCATAATCATTAATATAAATGCATATGCATACTTCTTTATTTTGAAATCATATGCATGAATTGCATATGCTGTCATAGTTGAAAAATATACTCCAAGTGCTGCACAACCAGTAGATACAATTAAACTGTTTATGAGACCTGACCACACCGGCAAAGTACCTGCTAATAAATTTTTCCAGTTTTCCAATAAATGACTACTTGGAACAAGTGTAAAACCTGACTGCATTTCTCCATTTGATCTGGTTGCATTGATAAACAATACAAAAAACCAAAACAAACAGAAAAATGTAATAACTATAAGTGTAACATACGCAATAATTCTTCTAGCGTGAAGTCCAAGCCCTTTCTTTTTTTCCTTACTTTGATTTCTTTCCATGCCAATTACCCCTTTCTCTTATCATTACCATCTATTTTGAACACTATAAGACTTAAAATAGTGGTAATAATGAACAAGATTACAGACAATGCTCCAGACATACCGTAATTCTTACTGAATAAATGCTTATTTAAAAACATAATCAAAGTCATAGAAGAACGTACCGGATCTCCTGTTCCATTTGTTAAAATCTGTGGAACGTCAAATAACTGCAATCCACCTATCAACGATGTAATCATTACATATACTAAAATAGGTCGTAACAATGGTAATGTAATCTTAAAGAATACTTGTGTGGATGTTGCACCATCAACCTCTGCTGCCTCAAACAATGACGGATCAATTCCCATCATTCCAGCCATTAAAAGAATTGTTGTATTTCCAAACCACATCAAACAGTTCATAAATGCGACTAATCCTCTGGTTCCCCAAACACTAGACAGGAACTGATATGGCTCATCAATAAAACCCACCTGCATTAATAATGAGTTAATTGGTCCACCATCGGAAAACAATGTAAAAAACAACATTGCAAATGCTGATGCCATAATTAAGTTTGGCAGATAAATTACGGTCTTAAAAAATCGAGAACCTTTTAATTTCAACCGAACATCTGAAAACCATGCACCTAATAACAAAGATAATAAAATCTGCGGTACAAAACACATAATCCACATAACTAATGTGTTTTTTGCATAAATCCAAATATCTCCTTCCGAAAACAACTTTCGGTAATTATCTAATCCCACAAAATTAGGTCCTACCTGAAGTAATCCTGATCTATAATTTTCAAAAAAACTGTTATAAATTGTTGTACATAATGGTATTAACTGAAATATTATAAAAACCACTGTAAATGGCAATAAGAAAATATAACCCCATTTGTTATATTTTACAACTTTTCCATTTTTTTTCATATTCTTTGCCTCCTCTTCTTTCCATTTTTTATGTACAGAGCTCACAGCAAATCTGCTGCGCCCTGCAAATCTATCTGCCCACTCTGCAAATCTGCTGTCAACACTGCACTCTAGGCATAAACCGGTCATGCCCATCTTTTATCCAGACCGAGCATGACCTTCTGCTATGCATTTACGGAAAGCTATTTCACTCTATTAGTATGTTAACTCAGGATATTTTTCTACGACTGCTTTGTAGAACTGTGCTAAAGCCTCATCCATTGTTGCATTTCCTTTAAAATAGTTGGACATTGCTCCTTGGAATTCTTCGTTACATCCTGCATCATAAGGAGAAAGATTACTTAAATCAAGGTCATCTACACCTGCACAGAAAATACCTAATGGATTCTGTCCTCCTAATACACCACTTGAGTAACTACTATCAGCTGCCATTGCTTCCATTGCCGGCTTATTGTTTACAAAATCATCATCATCTTTTACGATATCTGTCATGGTTTTTTCATCCGCAGTTAACTGAAGCATGATATCCTTTACAAGACTCTGGTTATCAGTACCTGTTGCTCCGCAAATCCAAGTACCACCCCAGAAGAAGCCCTGAGGTCCTTCAGTAGCTCCCCAACCACCTGCGTTTGCAATACTTCCTTCTGTATCTGCTGCCATACAGAAGTTAATCAACCAAGCTGGTCCAAAGTAACAGAATACGTTTCCTTCTGGATAGAATCCTTTCTTCCAGTCATCACTCCACATATCATGAGTTCCTGCATACTCTGCATCTACTAATCCCTTGGAATCTTCTACCCATTTCATAAGATTATCATCAATGTTAATCTTACCATCTTCTACCCATTTAGAAGTTACGTTGTTGGAGTATACACGATAAGTATCATTTACGGAAGATATCATTGTATATCCTTCGTTCTTTACTGTCTCTGCAGTTTTATTGAAAGTATCCCAATCCTTTACATATTCTTGAATATCTTCTGGTTCATATGTACCGAATATTTCCATTGCAGCCTGTCTATTGTAGAACAGTGCACCTGGACAAGCCTGCCATGAAACTCCCTTTAACACTCCATTAGAATCTGTAACAATATCCTTTGTATACTGATATTGATTCTCCAAATCCTTTTCTGTAATTCCCAAATCTTCTACTGACATGGTATAGTCTGTATCTACATACTTCAACGCATAATCAGCTTCTACCAAGAAAATATCAATTTTGTCATCATCTGCTGCATCCGCCTGTTTTAACAATGCTGCATCCAAATTGTTCTGATATGCATTATCATCACTCGGTGTAATGTTCCATTTAACAGTAACATCACCAATTTTTCCAGTGGTTGCATCAATTTCTTCATAACTGGAATAATGATCCTTCACACGACTTTTAAATTCTTCATTCCAACAATAGATATTTAATACTTTTCCCTCATCACTACCTACAATGTCAGCTCCGTTTTCCTGCTTTGTATTATTTTTTTCTGTGGTATTTGTATTTTCATTGTTTGAACCACATCCAGCTAACATAGCAGTTGCCATACTAAGGCATAACAATATACTTACTACTTTCTTCTTCATTGTAAAATCCTCCTTTTTAAGTTTCTGTTTTGTTTCTTTACACACATATTATAGCATTTACTATTCGAACAATTATATTAGATTAGTTGAAAAAATATCAAATTCATGTCATAACCTATTTAAGACATAAACACTTCTATTTCATTTTGCTCCTCTAACAATTTGTCAAGAATATAATCCCCTTCTATCTCTTGTCCGTTGAGAATAACTCTTTTACATCCAGATTCTACATGCTCTGGATTTTTGACTACAATATGTAGATGCTTTCCTCTGAAATCTTTTTCTATTTCAAAACTTTCCCATTCTTTTGGAATAGATGGTGCGATTCTAAGTCCATAAAAATCCGGACGCATTCCTAAAATTCCTTCTACACACCCTACCATAACAGTTGAAGCCGTTCCTGTCAACCAATGTACGTGAGAGCGTCCAAAGTGTGGGCTTGCCTTTCCTTCTGTAAACTGCCCATAACAATATGGTTCCAATTTACGCACTTCCGCATGTTCATTCTGTACCGCCGGTGCATTTTCCTTAAAATACATAAATGCTCGTTCACCATGTCCGCGCAATGCTTCTGCTAAAATAATCCATCCCTGAGACTGTGAAAAAATACCTGCATTTTCTTTAGTTCCCGCATTATAAATAACTGCTAATGCACCATCAAAAGCATGTTCGTGATAAGGTGGATCCATTAATATTGCACCATACTCTGTATTTAATCTTTCATATACAGAATTTAATGCAATATCTGCCTGCTCATCCGTTGCCAGACCACTAATGACAGCCCAGCTTTGTGGATTCAGCCACATATTTGCTTCAGGATCCGTACGCTTTCCGATTACTTCACCCTTTTCTGTAAAACCTCTTATAAATCTATCTTCATTCCAACACAAATCTTCAATAATCTTTCCTAACTTTTCCTGACTTTCATCCAGATACTTTATGTAATCCTTATCATTCTTATATTCTGCAAACTTTTTTAAAATTGTCATTGCAAGATAGAACTGAAGAGCTACAAACGTAGATTCCCCATCTTTTCCAAGTCTCAAGCAATCATTCCAGTCTGCATAAAGTCCTGCCGGCATACCATGGATTCCAAGATGATTCATGGAAAAATCAATAGCACGTTTCAAATGTTCATACACTGTACCTTCATCCTTATTTGCAAATGGAATTACTTCATCAATAAATGCAAGGTTTCCTGATTCGGAAACATATTTATAAACAGTAGGGAACAACCATAAAGCATCATCTGCACGATATGCCGGATGTCCTGTCTCTTTTACATAAGAAGGATCGTCTGGTGTATCCTCATGTCCCGGGTTATGGGTAAACTTTACAAGCGGCAGTCCGCCTCCGTTATCTACCTGTGCAGAAAGCATAAAACGAATTTTTTCCACTGCCATCTCTGGTGCAAGATGTATAATTCCCTGAATATCCTGTACGGTATCTCGATATCCATATCCATTACGCAACCCGCAATAAATAAATGATGCAGCACGAGACCAGATAAATGTCATAAAACAATTATATGCATTCCATGTATTAATCATGGTGTTAAATTCCGGACTTGGTGTTTTTACTTGGAAATGCGAAAGTTTTCCATGCCAATATTGAATAAGTTCGTCCAATTCTCTTCCACACATTTCCTCTGCATTTTCATATTTTTTTAAAATACTTTCTGCTTCTGCATCATATTTCATTCCCAGAACAAATGCTAAACTCTTAGTTTCTCCCGGTGCTAATGTAATGACCGTTGTAAGAGCACCGCATCCATTTTCATTATAGTTCAGTTCTCCATCTAACTCTCCATTTATGACTCCGATTGGATTTCCATATCCGTGATATCTGCCAAGGAATTTTTCTTTGTCACCACAATAAGAAGAAACGTCTGCTCCTGCTAATCCAAAGAATCGTTCTACTACAATCTTATCATCTACATCTTTTCCTTCTTCAATTCCATCTAAGTTACCGTGAATCATCTGACGAATTCGGTTGTCACTGAATACAGTTCTGGTAATAAACTGTGAATACTGCAAATTAACCTGATCCTGTTCATAATTGCTGTTATTCGTAAATTCAGCATATCCTGTAATACTAAGACTTCTTTGCTTGTCCGATGTATTCTTAAGTGTAAGATTCCAAACTTCATAAGCCTCATTTAATGGTACATAATACAATGCTTCTGAATGAATTTCAGCATAGTCTGCCAGCATTTTTGTATATGCCGTTCCATGATGGCATTCACTCTTGTAAGTTTCCAAATCTTTTCCAACCGGTTGCCATGATGCAGACCAATAATCCTTACTCTCATTATCACGAATATAGATATAACGCCCCGGCTGATCAAAATCATTAAATACATAACGTAAAATTCGACCATTTGCGCCAGATTTCGCAAAGCTATATCCACCTGCATTATTCGAAATTACTGCACCATACTCCGGAGAACCAAGGTAGTTTGCCCAAGGTGCTGGTGTGTCCGGTCTCGTAATTACATACTCACGTTTTTCATCATCAAAATAACCAAATTTCATTTTTTCCTCCTAAAATCTTCTACTCACACCATTGCCGCATTACGAAACTTTCATAATGCGGCAATCATTTTTACATATCCATATTACTTGAGACGTTAAAAAAAACATATCAAATTTATCACAAAAATAACATTTTCATGACCTAGTCTCTTTTCATTCTGAAACTCTTATTCCACCTTCACCAAGTTAAACTCTGACAAGGTGACAGTAGAAGCCGGTGTATTTATATTTTGTTCATTTTCTTTTATCTGTCCCATAGAAATTACCATTGTTGTATTAATATCTGTAGATTCATTCATGGTAAACTCCAAAGTAACCGGTGTGTTTACATTTGCCTCCAACACAATATCCGTTCCGCCATACCATGCATATGCAGCACTTAACATTGCCAGTTTCACACTTCTTGCCTCCGTAGATTGTGCATTAAATGTAATTCTATATTTACAGCCTTGCTCTAATGCAATACCATTCTGTTTCAGCTGTATATGCCAGTCTTCGGTTCCCACATTTGTAATTTCATAGACTGCCTTGTTATCATCAAATGTTACATTCGCCGCTCCCGGTAGCGTAACTGCGCTCTCCCAATCTGTACTTCCATTAGAAAAATCTCCGTTTTTCAACATATTTTCTCCTGTCGGCTGCACCGGTACTGTAGGTCCATCAATTTTTTCCAGCTTAATATTATCAATGCATACCCTATGTTTCTGCGTAATCTGAACTCCATCAACTGCTCCCATGGAAATACTTAAAATGGATTTCAAATCCGTCTCACTGTTCATCTTAAATTCCAATGTATAAGTTGTATAATCACTACCAAGCTCTATAATTTTTTCTCCTGAATACGGAGTCCAATCATTATCACCGCTTCCGTCCCTTTGAATAGCAAACATAATTTTTCTTGCAATGTCCGACTTAGCATCAAGAGAAAGTCTGTACCACTGTCCACTTTCCAATTCAATATTGTTCTGCTTTAACTGAATTTTCCATGCAGCATCACCTGTATTTCCTATGCTGAAATCTGCTGCATTAGCTTCTGTCAGACTATCTACCACATAGGTAACATCTGACGAAATGCTGCTGTCCACATAAGGCTCATAACCTGCAAAACCTGCGCTAAAGTCTCCATTCTTAATCAAACTGTCCTCTACAATACGAATATCATCTAAATAGAATGTTCCCGGTTCAGTAATTTCAAACGCAAGATCTTTGCTGCTTCCTGCAACATTGGTAGTCAACTTGTAACTATAACCTTGTTCCGTACCTGACAAATTTGCCACATATTCTTGTCCTGCTACTGTTGCCTTTATGTGTTTTCCTGCTTCTCCTTCTGCCGAAAAACTTACCGCATAAGTATTATTATCCGCCAAAGCAAGGCTACTCTGAGATATCACTACCGGATTCTGGGCTGAAATTCCTTCCGGTGCAACTACCTTTAATCTTCTGATATTATTTTCATTGGTTACACTAATTTCTGCTCCAATGTTATTAGTAATGTCCCAATATCCCAAACGTCCTGTTCCTTCCTGGAAACTACCATTGTATACATAGTTACCATCTGCAAGAACTGTCTTTTGCGTATTCTCATCGAGATTTCTTTCGCTTATCTTTTTTACCCATACATTACTTATTTTAACACCTGCGGCAGACCCTGCCTTACCTAGATTAAATTCCAAACGCCCATTTGCATCATTTTTATCCGTCATTTCAAATGTATAGGTAAATGTCTGTTTTGTTGTTGTAAGATTTACTTTTGTATCTGCCATATATCGTCTGTAAGAACGATCTGGTGCTGATACATCTACATTTATACTTCTATTCTCATCTGCATAGGCATCGAATGCCACCTCATATGTACCGCCTCTCTTCATCGGAAGCTCTGCTTGTACCAACTGCACACTATAATCTGCTGTTCCTTCGTTTGTAGTATTAATAGATATTTCATTATTTCTAATTTCTGCTGTTGCTGCACCACCTAAGGCTGTGAGAAATTTCCAGTTTTCTTCGTCCGTTAAATCCTCTGCAACGGAAAAATCACCATTATTAATGTAATTGCCATTTGCATCCGGATCTCGTAATACAACTTCCTTTTCCGGCTTTGTAACATTTTCATCGTAACTGTCTTTCTGATATACTTTTACATAATCAATACAATAAGATGCATTGTCTATATCTGTTGTATCATCTGGATTTCCCGGCCAATCACCACCAACTGCTAAATTCAGAATCATATAAAATGGTTGGTCAAATGGTGCCGGATATGTAATTTCTCCCTGTCCTTCCGTTACAGAATACCAATCATTTTCAGTGTGAATCAACTTTCCATCCACATACCAATTAATTTTTCCCGGCTCCCATTCTGCGCTAAATGTATGATATTCCTCTGAGAAACTGCCTTCTTCTAAAGTATATTCTCCCTGACTTTCACTATGTGGATTACCATAATGAATCGTTCCATATGAAGTATCAGTTTTGTTCCCTAATACCTCCATAATATCAATCTCTCCACATCTTGGCCACTGACCATAAAGATTTTCATTTGTCGGCATCATCCAGAATGCAGGAAGAAATCCCTGTCCTTTAGGAACCTTTACTCTTGCCTCAAACAGACCATATTTAAAATCATGCTTATTCTGGGTATTTACTCTTCCTGATGTATAATACACATTTCCGTTGCTATCCACTGTTTTTATTGGCTTGAGTACCAAATTTCCATTTTCAACATAAATATTGTCTGAAGAATCCGTATACTCCTGTAACTCATTGTTTACCCAGCCCGGAGCATGCGTTTCAATATTCCAATCATTTAGATTTAATTCATTTCCTTCAAAGTCATCTGACCATTTTAAATTGTAACCTTCATAAGACAACATTCCTGTGTCTTCCCGTTTTTCTATCACACTATAAGTAATCTTTGCAGCTAATGTTACTCTTTTCCCATCAATTTTAATATCTTTTGTCACCTCCAAAGTCTTTTCTACTGCATTTTCATCTACCGACTCCGGTTCAGCCGCATCTACAAAAAGCATATTACCTTCCAACGCTGTGGCCGCCATAAGTACCGCCAACAACAATGATAACAATCTCTTGCTCTTTTTCTTTTTTGCTAATACTGCAATAACTAATAAACTTAACAATCCAATCACTATCCACATTGCCGCATGATAGTAATCCCCTGTTTTTACAGCTTTTATATTTTTTGTTTGTCCGTTATTGTTATTTGTCTGTCCGTTATTGTTATTTGTCTCATCTTCATTGGTTGTTTTCTTTGAAAAAGTAACTGATATTTCTGATACTTCTCCTTTTTTCACTTCACTTATACTCGCTCCCCACTGTTCCAATGATATTCCGCCATTCTCTGCCACATACCCTGTTGGAATTTCTCCCTTAATCGCAATATTTTTCAAGCTTTCCTGCATTGGGTTTTTAATTTTTATTGTTTCTGTAATTTTTTCATCCCCCGAATACTCGGACTTATCCGTTACCACAGATATTTCCGGTTCATTCATTTCAGGCTCTGCTGCTGATATAGGAACAACGCTCATCCCCGCAGTTAACAATACCGTTGCTGCAACTGCCGCTATTCTCCCTTTGTTTATCATACCTTTTTCTCCTTTCATCTTGCATATTTTATTATCATTTATTATAATCTGTACATAATTTTGATATACAAAATCATGTACAAAAATATCAAATTTATGATATAATATTTTTACTTAAATCACTTCTACCTCAAAGATGAACGGGAGGAAATGATACTATGAATAACAGCAACATCAATTTAAAAAAAGAATGGTACCAACAAGAATTGCAAAAAAGCGAAGAAGCCCTTGCACACCGTCCTATCGAAGAAGAATATACCTTTTACCAAGCTGTCAGTTCTGGCGATATGGATTTTGTTCAAGAAAATTGCAAACAATCTTCTTTTACCAACCCTGATGGAATGGGAACACTTTCCGTTAACCCCTTAACTAATATAAAATATCATTTTGTTATTACTGTTGCTATGATAACAAGACATTGTGTAGACGCCGGCCTGGAATTAGAACAGGCATACCGTCTCAGCGACTTTTATATAAAAAAAATGGATTCTTATACCTCGATGGAAGATATCTCAAAACTTCACGATGACATGGTTCTTGATTTTACCGGAAAAATGCTATTACTCAAAAAAAATGCTGTTATATCAAGATCCATTGTTCTTTGCATGGAATATATTTACAACAATATCAACCACAGAATCACGGTCCAAGAACTCGCTGAACACACAAATTTATCACCTAGTTATCTCTCAAGACTCTTTAAGAAAGAACTCGGTATTTCCATCAGCGACTACATTTTGGAAAAGAAAATCGAAAAGGCTCAAAATCTATTAAAATATTCCACTTACAGCCTGATTGAAATTGCAAACTACCTTGCTTTTTCCTCTCAGAGCCATTTCATACAAACCTTTAAAAAGATGGTTGGAACAACTCCAAAAAAATATCGCGATCACCATTATCGTACCTCTTGGTAATCTTTTATCTCGAACAAAAGTGTGCTTTGCATACTCTTGCGACCTAATTTCTGATATCACACACCTTTTGTTCCGCGCACGAGCAGTTCCATTTATGGCTATCTTCTTCTCCGCGAGGTGCGCATCTTTTGCGGAACATTTTTATATCATAGGAAATCCATGCGCTTTCACGTTTTAACATAACACCGTATTTCCTATGATATAAAAAGAGCTATGCACTATCATCCAGTGCATAGCTCTTTTCCTGTAAAATTAACTGCTTTTTGTCCCCGCAATAAAGAGGTTTTTCCTCTGTTTTCCTTTGACCTAATTTATCACAATTTTATTTTCTACCAAGTTCCACTTCTATGGTATGCAATGTATCACCTATGTTTTCGATTTCTTTTCGTTCAAGAATGGCTACATTTCCCTTGCAGTTCAATTCTGTCTTCTCTCCATAAACTGCACTCTTTATAGCATACTCACCATATGTCAATTTTTCAGGATTCTTAATTACAATTCTGAAACTCTTTTCTGCAAACTGAAGTTTTAACTCCACTTTTCCTTCCGCATCAAACTGTTCTTTTACTAATTTGGGTTCAATTACCATATCCCCTAACTGTCCATGCACACCAAATACTTCTGTAATATAAGTAAGCATATACCAGCTTGCTGCTCCTGTAAGATAATGATACATTCCTCTTCCCGTTGCGTTAAAATACTCTGGAATTCCCGGATAAATTTTACTCGTTTCAAAATTTAATGCTGTATCTGCAAGGGTCTGTAATGCCTTATACCCCTCCTGCACAAATCCTCTCTGATATAGTGCATTGGAATACATAACGGTCATGTGTGAGAAAACCGCTCCATTTTCCTTTTCCCCATACGCAAAACCAAACATTCTTCCCAAATCAAATTTTTCTTCTTGGAAATCAGTATTTAATCGATACCCACCAATTTCCTTCTCATACAAATACTTATCTGCGCTATTACATATTGCATTCACTTGCTCCTGCTTTGCAGTTTCACTCATAATTGCAAATACCTGACCAGTAAGCATCATTCGAACGCCTTCCTCAAAGTATCCCTCTACTTTTGCTTTGTGGTTATCATAGTAACTGTTAAACCAACCTTCTGACTGGTTTTCACCTATTCCTTGAATCCACTCCGTTTTTCGAATATGTTCTTTCATCCATTCTGATTTGTTCTTTAAGTTTTCTGCCAATTCTGATACTGGAATTTGTACTTTTTTTCCTGAAACATTATGACCACACTTTTGCAAATATTTCTGCAACAATTCCTGCTTCTTTTCCACGCTGTCATAAATTTCTGTATCATCCTTTAAAAGAATTTCAATTTCTTCTAGGACTTCCACTTGTTTCCAGTCATATTGTTTCTCCAACTCCGTAAGAAGTTCTGCTAGTTGTCCAAGATTTCCAGCATATGCACAAGAAAATGCTACACTTTCTCCATTTTCCGGTGCCATATCTAATGCATCATTCCAATCTGCTCCACGCAGACGAATATGGTTATGCTCTCCCACTTCATAAAAAGCACATAAATGCTGCAATAAAAGGTGTTCTAAAATTGTTCCCTGATACACTTCACCTGTCTGGGCTTTCTGCTTTATTCCATAAACGCTATCCCATTGCGCATCAAGAGCCGTTCCTCGTTCCATCTGCTCGTCTTTAAAATAAGAAACCTTTTCTTTTAATATTTCAACATCACCGGTCTGATCCAAATATAACTTTGTAGTTATAAACGGCCATACCCCATGATCCATCCAAACACGGGCAATTCCGTTTCTATCTGCAATAAATTCTCCCTGTCCTTCGCCGATAATTGTAGCATTTGTTCCGTCTATACGAACTCCACCGTAATTATCCAAAATCATTTGACGAACTCCACTTGGATCCATAATCAAAAGTGAGAGACAATCCTGCCATAAGTCACGCCATCCTCTTCCGCCTCTTCCGTAATCATGATGCGGCAGAAAAGAACATCCATAAATTCTTCGCAACATAGGCTGAAAACTTACCCAGCGCATAAAATTATCAAACTCTGGTTTTCCGGTATAGTATCTGACATTTACTTTATCCTGCCAATACTCTGCTGTTTGTTTCAGCGCTTTTTCCACCTTTTCCGCTGTTTCATAGGCAGAAATTACTTTTTGTATTTCTTCTTCTTTCTCTGTAACTCCCATTACAATCGTATACGTCATACTCTGTCCCGGATTAAGTGTCACATCTGCAAATCGGATTCCTCCTAATGCCTCTTTTCCTTCAACAGAATATCCTGCTGATACCCCTTCTTCGTTTTTAATTATTTTTTTCGGTCTTATAAAACTTCCACCCTCACCAATATAATCTTCTACTACCGGATAAAAGGCTACCGGCTTTTCCCCGCACCCTGTAATTCCACACACAAAATATGTTAACTCATTTTTCTGATGTCCACGCTCATCAAATGATAAGGTTGGTTTTACACAAACTCCATAATCTGTTGTCTTTACTCTATGCAGCAAAGATGTAACATGTCTATGATCTCTGATGTTATCCGCACTTCTTCCAAAAATCGGAATGGCTGCTGTTGGAGTAAATGACTGTGCCATTTTTCCACCATTGCATATTTCCACTCGCATAATTTCTACATTATGCTCTACTGGTACAAAAGACGTTACACTTGCCTCTAACTGATATTTTCTTGATGTTCTTTTTACAGTTTGCCACATAAGACTTGCTGTTAATTCGCTCTCATCCTGACAATCTGTAAACTTTTTATTTTCTTCCTCGGCAGATGCTCCAACTACAGACCAATTCCCTACACCATGCACATGACACCAAAAATTTCTTCCAGAGCGATTGTTATGTAAATTTTCTGAACTTACCGGTTCCATCAAAAATGCATTTTGATTTATCTTAATATCACCACCAAGATTTGGTGTTACTGAACTCTTAATTCCCTTTTCTCCAGCCACGGGAAAATATAAATAACTATAATTTTCCGGCTGTTTTATTGAAAATGTACCATTATTATCCAAAAAACGTATTTTTTCCATATATTAAACTCCTTTACTGTAATGCGTTCTATATTACCCCAAATTGCATTTTAAAAAAATCACATTAATACACCAAACATCAAATCCATGTCCTGAATATTCCTTTTAATTTTCAATTTTAAATACTCCCACTTGTGTTGCCAAATTATCTGCTGAAGTTGTCAACTCTTTTGCTTCATTTGCAACAACTCCACTATCTTCCATCAAACCGCTTGCTTGTTCTACCAAAGTATCGGTAGAAGCTAATATTTCTTCTGTACTTGCTGCCTGTTCTTCAGAAATTGCTGCTACATTTCTTGCTACATCATCTACACGCTCCACCTTTTCTATCATTTGTTGAATCAATTCACCCACTCCAACAATATTTTCAAAAACAACATCAAATGTCGTCAGCGCATTTCCAATCAACGTATTACTATCACCAATATTATTCATGCTTTCACTTGCCTGATGCATAACATCTCCTACTGATGTTTTTATTTCCAACACCAGCTTATCTATATGTTGCACCGATTCCATACTTGTTTGCGCCAATTTACCAATTTCTGCAGCTACTACAGTAAAGCCTTTTCCTGCCTCTCCTGCTCTAGCCGCTTCAATAGATGCATTCAATGCTAACAAATTCGTTTCATCTGCAATATCTCCGATTACTTTTGTTATATTCGTTATTTCCTCTGAAGCTCTTCCTACTTCATTGATTGCAAGTTGTAATTTTTCCATTGAACTATCCATATTCTGCATAGCAACGCTTACATCCTGCATATTGTCTTTTCCTTTTTCCGAAACATCAACTGTTTCTTGCATTTTTTCATTTACATTTTTTCCAGTATCTCTTGTTTCCGCAACAACCATTGCCAATGTTGTCGCACTTTGTGCAATCTGATTTACAGAAATAGTCATTTGCTCTACTGTTGTATTAAGCTCTTTCATAGATTCATTTTGCATTTTTGATGCCTGAAACATTTTTCCCGATACATCATTACTACTATCTGCTTGAATATGTAATGTATCAGAAACACCATTTATTGAGGCTATCATTCCATGCATTGTAGCAATAAATTTTTCAACGCATCGGCTCATAACGCCAATTTCATCATTGCTTTTCGTATGAATACGAATTCTAAAGTCTCCATCTGTCATTTTCTTTATTGCATTTGTTAATTTCTTAACAGGATTAATTACAACATGAATACTTCTCTCAATTATCACTGCTAAAATAAGCATTGATATTACTCCAAACAGTATCATCATATTTCTAACTGTATTTAAATCCTTATAAACAATCTCTGTTGGAATATAAGATACTAATATCCAATCTGTTCCTTCCACTTCTTCAAAAGCAGTCATGTTTCCGTCTATTTCTTTTAAATCAAAGTCCTTTTTTTCTATTTCTTTTCCTACTTTTTGCAAAAATTTATTATCTGTATCACTTAATTTTTTGGAAATTAAATTTTTATCACGGGAAGTAAAAATCGTATTATCTTTTTCATTAACCAAAAATGCTTCTGCATCCTGCATTTTTATAAAACTATTTACACATACACTAATCCTATCTAAAGGCAAGTCTACTGAAAGCACACGCACATCGTCTGTATAAGTTCGCAACATACCACAAGCACTAATTACCTGTTCACCTTCTTGATTCGTATAAGCGTCTGTAAATCCCATATCTACTCTAGTAAGTCCTTCTTTAAACCACACCGTTTGTAACAAATCCTTATCCGCCATTTGAGATTCCTGTGCTTTATAAAGTGTACCATTCATATCCGCAATATATAATCCACCAGCATAATTACTGTCAAACTTGTAATAGGCATCTAAAAACTTCTGCAACTGTTCCTCGTCAAATCCCATCCGTTCAATTGCCTGTTTTTCTACATTAAAGGAAGTCAGATTTTGTTCTAACCATGCTTCAATTTCTTCTGCCTGACTTTCTACTGAACTTTTTAAATTTTCATGTGCATCTGACTCAATAACATTTTTCGATACTGTATAAAACAAAACAGTTAGCACCACAATAATGACAGTAACCACCGGTATGATAATTCCTATTAATTTTGTTTTTATTGAAATAAACTTCTTCTGGTTTTTATGGATTTCCTTTTTCATTAGACTACCTCCAACTTTGATATCCTTATAACACTATAATGATACAAACTACATATACTTTTCTACATTACTTGCATCTACTTTTTCAAATGGTATTAAAATGTATTTTCCGTCTTCCGTAACCCCTTCCATATCTTGCAAGGATTCTCCGTTTGCCATTTTTTTGGCTGCTTCAACTGCTGCAACCATCTGCTCCGACATTGCCTGATACACAGTAAAATCCATCTTGCCATCAACAATTGCCTGACATCCATTTGCAGATGCATCTACCCCCAAAAATAAAATAGAATCTGTATCCACGCCTGCCTCTTCACACGCTTCATACCCGCCGATTGCCATATCATCATTATTTCCTACCACACAATCAACCGATATTCCGGTATTTAAAAATATTCCCATTTTTTCCTTTGCTGTATCTGTACTCCAATTTGCATAATCTTCAAAAACATAATTAATCTTTTTTCCACTTGCTTCCAACGTTTGTTTTAACCCCTTTGTTCTTCCATTTGTTCCGGAAGCCCCTTTGTTTCCTTTCAGTATTGCAACATTGATTTCATTTTTATTTTGAAATTTTTCTAATATGTATTCTGCCTGATACTGCCCCGCCATAACTTCATCTGACGCAACATATATATATCGATCTTTTTCTAAACTTTTATCCTCTGGTGCATTATTTATGAATACAATTGGTTTTTCCTTGGCCGATGCTTTTATTTCATTTACAATATCAGCAGAAACCGGTCCACACAGAAACACATTGCATCCTGCTGCAACTGCATCTTTTATTTGTGCATTTTGTGTTTCAATAGAATTTTCCGCATACCCTACATCAAATTTTGCACCTGCTTTTTCTGCCTGTTCCTGCAACTGACTTGCCCATCCCTCATAGTAGTCACCGCTTTCAATTGCAGCATAATAAATATTAGTTTCCTCACTATCAGCAACATTTTTACTCTGACATCCGCTTACTGATAAAGCAACCATTATTCCGATTAAACCTACTGCTATTACCTTTTTCCTCATAACCTGCATCCTCCAATCGTTTCATTTCACTTGAGTTTTACCTTTATTTTACCTCCTTTTTTCAAAAAATAATATCAATTTCATTACAAAAATATTAAATTCGTATTCCTCATTGCAAAAAAGAAGGGGCTGTCGCTTTAACGAATGAAAATTCGTGAAGCGACAGCTTCTTTTTT
>CAYTDI010000050.1:0-16963 GCA_964436595.1 uncultured Eubacterium sp. | reverse complement strand
CCCCACTGCATCAAAAGTGCCGCACTTCCTGTCACAAAGGGCGTTGCCATGGAAGTTCCACTGCGTACTACATACCCGCCACCCGGTGCTGTGGAGAGGATGTCTACTCCCGGTGCTGCCAAATCCGGTTTTACCTCGTTGGTCTGTCTGGTAAATCCCCGACCGGAAAAATCTGCCAACTGGTCATTTCTGGAATCATATGCTCCAACGGAAATCACCTTAGCTGCAGTAGATGGAATAGTAAGTGTGGTTTCCTCCACCGGATTTAAAAATCCCGTTCCTTCATTTAATACAGACTGACCCGGCATCCACATATCATAGTTGCCCCGAACAATTCTTCTGGGTACTAATATTACTTTCCAAATCCCCGCATCCATATAGGTCTGTGTGGGAATAAAATCAATATAGATTTCCTGATACGGACTATATGGACTTGGTTCTCCATAATACACAAGCAGTTCTGTCTGTCCTAACACAAACCGCTGTGGGCCTTGTATTTTTTGAATCGGACCGACTGTACGTCCGGATGGACCTGAAATAGAAATATCATATTCATCCACATAAGATTTCCAAATCTGCAAATTCATCACTGTTTCATAATCACTAATTGCAAACTCAATTTCCCTTTCTATTCCCTGCTGAAGATAACCGGAAGTGTGCCCTCTTGCTGCTCCCTCGTTTCCGGTTCCTATGGATATACTGGTTTTCCAGTAATTTGACATATCGTTGATATAACTTTCTAAAAGTGCTGTTCCGCTATGTGCTCCATAGCTATTTCCAAAGCTAATATTGACTGCCATAGGCATTTGAAGTTCCAATGCCTTTTTTACTACATAATCAATTGCCCGCATAAGCTGTGTGGTTCTTGGAAATCCATTTGGTTCTGCTGTTCCTAACTTCACAACCAATAGCGGACTTTCATATGCCACTCCCCGATTCACGCCATCGGAGGCTCTTCCATTTCCTGCTGCTATTCCGGCTACATGAGTGCCATGTCCAGAAACATCCCGACTGGGTACGATACGAAAACGTTCCTGCTGCGTATCTGCCGATAGTGCCTGATTGATTTCTTCCGTTGTATATTCTCTATCTAATGTTTCATCATAGAGTGCTAAAATCCGTGTACTACCATCCACATTTCGAAAATCCGGATGAGTGTAATCAATACCAGAATCTAAAATTGCTACAATTACCCCTTTTCCGGTTAGTCCAAATCTCGTAGTCTGTACTGCATTAATACAGGAGACACTTTTTCCCTGATTCACAGCAAAAAACAATCGCTTTGGTTTTTCTACAAACTCTACCTCGGGTGCTGCTGCTATAAGGTTCATGGCATCCTCCGGTACATTTAAAATGGCATATTCATTCAGTAATTCTCTTACTCTGATTCTTGCATCCTGTTCTTCTAATCTTTTTATATTTCCAGAGTATTTTACAATTATCTCCCAACAATTCTCCGTTGGTTCATATCCAACTCCAAGCTGAACTGACTTTTCCCGTTCTCTTTCTGTGGCATCTAATGCAAGATTTAATAAATTTTCAAATTTAGGACTATTCATCTATCATTCTCGTATCTTTTCTTTACTATCATATATTCTACAACAAGCCCAGATATGCGAACGCTTTGTAAAGTCCATCCTCCATTTGCAACACCTATATCTCCAAACAATGCTATCTCTCCTTTTCCTCCCCAAGTACCATTTTGCATATTTCTTTTCGTGAATCCAATCTACAATAGCAGTACAAACATATACTTTATGTCCATTTTTTCTTGCTGTGCGAATTGCACGAATGGCAGACTCCGGAATCCGATTTTCATAGTCTACAAGTGTTCCGTCTACATCCAAAAAAAACGATTTTCCCCATATTTTTTCCTTCTCTCTTATATCTGTTCAAAAGGACTGGGAATTTCCCAGCCCTTTTTACTGCAACTCTACACTTAGTCCAAATCTTCTCCATTAGAAGCAATGACTTTTTTATACCATGCAAAAGAATCCTTTCTTCTTCTTCCCAAATCTCCGGTTCCGTCATCATATTTATCCACATAAACAAACCCATAACGCTTTGCCATTTCACCGGTAGATGCACTGACCAAATCCACGCAGCCCCAAGGGGTATATCCCATTAAGTCTACTCCGTCTTTTACTGCCTCTTTCATCTGTGCAATATGCTCTCTTAGGTAATCAATGCGATAATCATCATGGATGCTTCCGTCTTCCTCTAATTTATCATACGCACCCAATCCATTTTCTACTACCATAAGCGGGATTTCATATCGGCTGTAAATTTCATTCAAGGTATAACGCAGTCCCTTAGGGTCAATCTGCCAGCCCCAGTCACTTGCCTTAAGATATGGATTTTTCACACCACCCATCAAATTACCGGAAGACTTAGCATTTTCTGATGATGTAGAAACGCAATTGGTCATATAGTAACTAAAGGTATAGAAGTCCACCGTACCTTCTTTTAATACCTCCTCATCTCCAGCTTCCATTTTAATCTGAATATTTTTCTCTTCAAAGAAACGATTTGCATAGTACGGATAAGCACCACGCACCTGCACATCTGATACAAACCAGTTAGTCATCTGCATCTGTCTTTGAGTTTCAATAATGTCATCCGGATTACAGGTGTATGGATACATGGCTGCAAATAAACACATATTTCCCAGCTTAAACTGCGGATATTTTTCATGTGCCAGCTTCACTGCCTTGGCACTTGCTACAAACTGATGATGTAATGCCTGAAAACGTACCTGAGGGTCATCCGGTACTTGTGTAATCGGTCCGCTGTAACCTTTGATTGTTCCAAGAGATAACACATTTCCCATTGGCATAGTTCCTGCATTAATCTCATTAAATGTCAACCAATACTTTACTTTTTTCTGGTATCTTTCAAAAATCACTTCACAATAATTCATAAAGTAGTCGATACATTCTCTGCCTTCCCAGCCATTACACTTTTCTACTAATGCATATGGCATCTCATAGTGGGAAATGGTAACCAATGGTTCAATTCCATACTTATGACATTCGTCAAATACCTTATCGTAAAATTCCAAGCCTGCCTCATTTGGCTCTTTTTCCATTCCGGTAGGAAAAATTCTTGTCCATGCAATAGACAAACGAAATGTTTTAAATCCCATCTCTGCAAAAAGTGCAATATCTTCCTGATAGTGATGGTAGAAGTCTGTTGCCTCATGGCTTGGATACAGAGTTCCCTCTTCAAATGCAGTTGTTACTCTTTTGGGTGAAGTATGAGAGCCATTGGTACACATATCAGATACAGAAGCTCCCTTTCCATCCACATTCCATGCGCCTTCATATTGGTTGGCGGCTGTTGCGCCGCCCCATAAAAAATCTTTACTAAATGTATTCATGTTCTTCCTCCTGTTCTTTATAATATTGCAATTAACTCATCCATTGCTTTTACGTTTCCCTGTGCACTTGGCACTACATCTGCAAAGTCATCTGTGTTCGTTATAATCACTGGTGTTGTAATAGAATATCCTGCTGCTTTTACTTTCTCAAGGTCAACCTCTAAGAGCAAATCACCTTTTTTCACTTTTGCTCCCTGAGTCACTTTCGGCTGAAAACCTTCTCCTTTTAATTTTACAGTATCCATTCCTACATGAATTAAAATTTCTACTCCATTGTCTCCCATAATGCCAACTGCATGTCCTGTTGGGAAAAATGTGGTAATTGTTCCGTCTACCGGAGCATAAAGTTTCCCTTCGGATGGAAGAATTGCCACTCCCTGTCCTAATGCTCCACTTGCAAAGGCTTCATCCTCTACTTCGGAAAGTTCCTTTACTTCTCCTGAAATTGGTGCTGCTACCGTCTTTTTCTCAGTAACTTCCTTTTTTTCGCTTTCTTTTATTTCATCATCCTTATAGGTAATGAATGTTAAAATAAATGCAATTGCCATAGAAACTAAGGTAGCAATTAAAACCCAAACCATACTATAAATACTATTGCTTTTTGTATCAATAAAGTTTGGCAGACCAAAGATTCCAAGACCTCCCATTACATAGGAATGTACTCCCATAATACCTGTGATTGCTCCACCAACTGCAGATGCGATACAAGAAATTACAAAAGGCTTTTTCTTTGGTAAGGTAATACCATAAATACAAGGTTCTGTTACACCAAACATACCGGAAATAAATGCCGGAATTGCAATATTTTTCAATTTTTGATCTTTTGTCTTTAAAATAATTGCTAATACAACCATTGACTGTGCAAAGGAACATATGAAATATGGAGATAACAACATATCATATCCCAGATTTCCAATATTAATCATGGCAAGTGGTACTAAGCCCCAATGAAGACCAAAGATAACCAAAACCTGCCAGAATGCACCTACCATAATTCCTGCAAATAGTCCACCTACTACCGGAATATCGTAAATACCGCCAAATACAACACCTACTAAACTACTTAAAGCACTTGTAATCGGTCCAATTACAATATATGTTAAAGGCATCATAATTCCTAAGGTTACCACTGGAACAATAAAGCTCTTTACTACATCAGGAACTACCTTTTTCAATCTCTTTTCAATCCATGCTGCACATGCAACGGCTGCAATAATTGGTACTACTGAGTTTGGATATCCGCTACTTGGCATAACTACCGGAATTCCAAGAAAGGTTGTATAATAATCCATCTGGAAAGAAGTTCCTGCAAAAAGAGAACCAATTACTTCACTTCCGGCAGATAAATTTACCATAGTCGGATAACAAAGTCCTGCTCCTAATGCCATTGCAATTAACGGATTACTCTTAAATACTTTTGAACAGGAATATCCTAACACAATTGGCAGAAAATAGAAAAATCCATCTGCTACTGAATACCACACCATATAAGTTCCGGAAGTTGTAACATCAACGCCCATAGTACTTGAAGCAATAAATGCCCAAAGTGCCAATAAACCTTTAATAATACCGGCACCTGCCAGTACCCCTAAGGTTGATGAAAATGTTCCTGAAACAATACTCATCAGTTTATTTCCAATACTTTGTTTTTCTTCTGTTTCCGTTTCCTCTGACGGTAGCTCTGCTGCAATATGTGCATGTTCACATACAACTGCATACACATCCGGCACCTGATTGCCGATTACTACCTGATACTGTCCTGCCGATTTCATAACGGTTACAATACCGTCTGTTGCTTTTAACACCTCTGTGTTTGCTTTTGATTCGTCCTTCAATTTAAAACGAAGTCTGGTTACGCAGTGGGTAAGACTTACAATATTTTCTTTTCCACCGACATTTTGAATGATAATTCTTGCTAATCCATCATACTTACTTGCCATAGTTTTTTCCTCCATCTCTTTGGTTTTATATTTATCTAAAACGCCCTGAGCTCTTGTGACGTCTTATTCAAGAATAAAAGTGTGCATCCTTAGCAGAGCTTTTTTATATCATAGGAAATTCATGCCCTTTTACACTTTAACATAACACGATATTTCCTATGATATAAAAAGACCCGAACGAAATAAAGCCTCTTACACTCTATTTCATCCGGGTCTTGCCGACTAAACGTAACAATCCCTGCTACTTATTTCATATTTTCTTCTTTATCCCTGCGAATTACTCTCGTAATATGAACGGTCAGATAAGTAAGTTCCTCCTCTGACACCTCGTACCCTAGTTTCTTAACTACATAGTCTCGCAATTTAAGAGCACATTCATAACTTAGGGGATATTTCTTCTGAATACTTTGATTAAATTCTATATCATCACTTTCATATGTTTCACCTTGTACTGCTCTTTGTACAAAGAACTTTAGGTGCGTTACAAATCTTTCATACGAAAGGGAACTCTCGTCTAATTCTACCCCAAAGGTATAACGAACAATATTTATCATGTCCTTTATCATGGTTGTTATGTTTCCTGCCTGACGAATGTCACCATCCATCTCAGCATTTACAATATGAAGTGCAATAAATCCCGCTTCATCCTCCGGCAACTCTACACCAAGCTTGTCCTTTACCATTTCAATTGCCTTAAGTCCTATCTGATATTCCTCATGATAAAACTTCTGAATCTCCCACAGCAATGCGTTCTGAAATTCTGCCCCCTGTTTCACTCGTTCTACTGCGAAGTTCAAATGGTCTGTCAAGGTAATATAAATATTCTTATTCAAGTGTCTTTTTAAATGTTCCTTGGCATAACCAATCACCTGCTCTGCTAACTGCATATGTTCATAAGGCATATCTCTTACAAGCTGTTCAAACTGGCTGCTACTTTCTCGTGGAATACAGAAAATTTTCTCGATTTTCTCTTTATCCACTTCTTCGCCCTTTTGCTTCTGAAAGCCAATTCCTTTTCCCATTATAACAACTTCCTGCTGATTTTCATCCAGCGAACTTACCACATTATTATTGATGACTTTCAAAATACGCATATTTAAGGGTCCTTTCTAAAATAATAAGAACAAATTTCTACTCTGCGAGCTGCGCATCCCTGCTCGGTGAGCTGCTTTATAGGAAATTACAGAGAAATTTCTTATAAAGTAAAAAAATCTGGTATCACACCTATAAATATCGATTCTTCATCCATATCTTCCAGTATGACCCAGTCTTGCCTTCGAAAAGTAACAATCTGTTCACTTCATATTCTTTATGTAATTATATTACTATAATCTTTCTCATTCGTCAATGTGTTTTTGAAATTCTGTATAATAATTACAATTTTTAATTCACTTTTTTGTGCAATATATCTTATGCTTATCCATTTACTCACTAAGTTTTTCCAACTAGGACATACAAGCATTCGCCAAGGTCTCGTGCAAGCACGGACTTTGGCTCGTTGCTTCGCATAAATAAATCTGCCGGACAAAGTATTTACTCCATCCGTCAAGATATTTTTCCTCTTACAATTCGTTAATTGTTGCAGTAATCGCCATATTGCGAATACGCTTTGCCGGCGCATACACAGCCATAGCACAAGAAATGGAAACCAACAGTATAATAATTGCAATTGATGACACAGGGATTTCCCATACTCCGCCAAAATGGGTAAGAATCACCTTTGCATAAATAAAATGGTGAAGCAGTAATCCAAGTATAATTCCCACAATCGTGCCGCAGACAGCGTAGGTAACTGCTTCTGCCGCTATCATTTTTGTTACCTGCCGACTTTCCATACCAACAGCACGCATTGCTCCATACTGTTTTATCCTTGCAGATACGCCCATGGAAATACTGTTCATAATATTCAACACAGTGATGAAAGAAATGATTGCCAAAAATCCATATGCTGCAAGTCGGAATACCCAATAAGAGCCATGAACCTCATTATTTTGTTCTCGGTTATCTGTGAATACATATTCATCGGTCAAGTCCTGAATTTTACTTATTGACGCTTCAGAAGTATCTTTTTCCAGCAATACACTTACCATCGTATAATTCTGTTCTCCCATCAGACGTGTATAGGTTTCTTCCGAACAAACCACTGTGGCTAAACCGCTGACACTTCCCACTCCTTCGGACGCCACACATGCAATTTCAAGTTCTTCATTTCCAATTTTTATTTTATCTCCTACATCCAGTCTGCTATCCTGATCGTAGACCGCCAACGCATAACCGGAGTCTCCATAGACCTTTGACAAATCACCGCTTACAATAGACTTTTTACAACTGTCAAACATATATTTATCATAGGAAAACAAATCAATTTTTCCTGCATTATCGTTAATTTCAACCGGACATTCTGCATTAAGCATTGTACCAAAAACAACGTCCACACCTGATATGTTTGAAATTTCTTCTTTCAGCTCTTTCTCTATGGAATTGCTGCCATCCTCACTTCCAATGGTAATATCCGGTGTAAACTTGCTCACTGACGGTATCAGCTTATGCACAAGGTCAAGGCAGGCGGAAAATGCCAGAAACAGCACAATGGTAAGGGCAAATGAACCTGTCATAAGAATCAGATTTTTCTTAGCACCGACCGCATGCTGAATACCAAGGGAGGTTTCTACTTTGAAAAGCCTTATATTTGCTGCATGATTGATATTCTTCGTTACTTCTGAATTTCCCGATACTGCAGCCACAGGTGAAACCTTTGCCGCCTGCTTGGCAGGAGAATGAGCTGCAATAAATACCGTAACAAGACCAACAACCGCACCGCAGAGAATACCGCTTATACTTACGGAAAAAAGCGGCATATCTACCCATTCACCTTTCACAACGAATTTTAGTATTGCACACAATATCCAACAGGTCACTGTTCCCAATGCACAACCTATTGGAATTGCCATTTTACACCAGTTCAATGCCTCAAGCCTTACAAAACGGATAATTTGCTGCTTGCTTGCACCAATACAACGCATCATTCCAAAAAACTTTGTCCGTTGTGCTACATTGCTGTTCATACAACTGGAAATCATTAATGCGCCTGCAATCAGTATAATCACAAAGCAAGCGGCTGCCAACGGATAAAGCTCATTTACGCTTTCATTACTGCTAGCTCCCAACAGCCCTAAAATAGCGGTATTCTCGTTTACATTTTCAGTGGTAAGATTGTATTGCTGTTCTATATCTGCAATTGTTTTCTTCAAATTATTTTCTTTTTGAAACTGAAGATAATATTGAGACGCAGGTTCTATCCCATTCAGACTGCGGACCTCGTCAAATGCAGCTCTATTCATATACACACAGCTTCCATCTATCATATCATTAAACTCTGTATCATCCTCATAAAAGCCGGACACGATATATTCAAAATTTCCCGCAGGTGTGGTTAAAGGAATCCTGTCTCCCACCTTGATTCCGAAAAGTTCCTTTGCATCTGCACTAAGGGCAACTTCTTTTGCATTCTTGGGATAATTTCCCTCCGCCGGATACTTTCTGATGTCTGTAATATATGTTTCTTCCACGCCGCATAAAACAGCATTTTTCTCATTTATGCAATAACCTTTGTCTGCATCCGTGTTTATCTCATCATACCACGAGGAAACGGCAACTTCAGGATTTTCTCTGATTTTTTCTGCTTCCTCTTCCGATACATTTTGAATCGCAATGTGCCAGTCTCCATGCTTTTGGTACATCACCGTTGTTTCCGATTCTGTCCACATCTGTGCCATAGAAAAAATAGACGTTACAAGAAACACTGCAAGAATAATGCAAATGCGTGTCATGCGGCTTTGACGTCTGTGTACACGGGCAGAGATAGGTACAAGACTAAGATAGCTTTTCATTCACGACACCTCCCGAAATCGGTCAGCACACCGTCTGACACCTGCAATACCCTGTCAGCCGTTTGGGCAATACTTCGGTTATGGGTAATCATAATAATCGTTTGCTCGTATTTTTTTGATGCCTCTTTCAGCAACGCAATTACTTCACTGCTGTTTTGTGTATCCAAATTACCAGTTGGTTCATCAGCAAGAATTAGCGATGGACGTGTAATCAGGGCACGACCAATTGCCACACGCTGCTGCTGACCGCCGGAGAGCTGACTGGGCAAATGATTTCTCCGCTCTTTTAACTTCAGTACAGCCAGTAATTCTTCCAAATACTTTTTGTCCGGCTTCTGATAATCTAAAAGCATGGGGAAAATAATATTTTGCTCCACGGTAAGCTCTGGTACGAGATTAAACGCCTGAAAGATAAAACCGATATTCCTGCGGCGGAATACAGTGAGCTTTCGGTCGCTCATTGAAAAAATATCCTTTCCGTCAATCATCACCTTACCAGACGTTGGAGTGTCCAAAGCTCCAATCATATTTAGGAGCGTACTCTTTCCCGAACCGGACTCTCCTACAATTGCCACATACTCGCCCTTAGGAACAGAAAAGCTGACGTTCTTTAACGCCTTTACAGTAGTTTCTCCACTGCCATAGGTCTTACAAATGTTATTGACCTCTAATAAGTTCATAGTGCAAACACCTCTTTCTCAATAATCTTACTATATAGGCAAATTATTTTTGTTTTTCTCTGCCTACCCTGAAAGAATAGCACATAAATGTTACTGTAAGCCTACAACCAGCCTACAATTTTGTAGGAAACTATGAGAAACACACTTTGCGAGTTTCTCAAATTATCGCAGCACTCTTCAATTGCTTGTGTACGCACAGCATTTTCCTCGCTGCTTGCGTAAAGCAAATCTTTATACAAGTGCTTAATTTTCCTCGCTGCTTGGGCAAATCAAAAAATTCATGGTAAAAGACGTTCCTTTCCACAATTGACTGTCAACCTCAATCGTGCCGCTGTGCGCTTCCACAATTCCCTTTGCCAGAGGCAGCCCCAACCCAATTCCTTGTCTGTCTTTGGAAAAGCGACTACGGTAAAACCGTTTGAAGATATGATGCAAATCCTCTGGATGAATCCCACAGCCGTTATCTTTTACCGTAATTTGAACAGCAGAGGATAGAGCTTTCCATTCAATCTGAATTGTATCGCCTTTTTCCGTATGGTCGAGGGCATTTTTCACAATATTGTCTATGGCTTCCATCAACCAGTCACGGTCGCAAAAAAGTGAGACTTTATCAGAGCCAGACAGGATAATTTCTTTCTGTTCCTGTCTGGCTCTATATGCGAAATGCAGTTCAATGTCCCGCATCATATCGGCTACATTCTCTATATCTTTTTCAATCACGATAACACCGGCGTCCAGCTTTGTAATCTTTAACAGGCTTTGTACCAGTGTTTCAATTCGGTCAAGCTCCTGCTCCGACAATGCAGCAAATTCTTTTACAGCAGACAACTCCTCTGCTTCATCCTGAAGCAAACCGTTATATATATTCAAAGCCGCCAACGGCGTTTTCAGTTGGTGCGAAATATCGGAAATCGTATTTTTTAAAAATTCCTTTTCCCGCAATTCATTAGCGGCATGCGCATTCAGCACCGCAGCCATAGAGTTCACAGAATGAAATAGTCTGTACAGCTCGCCCTCATTATCACATTCAATACGGGCATTTACGTCTCCCGAAAGATAAGCATTAATCTGTGACACCGCATATTCCATAATTCTATTTTGCCTGCGAAAATACAAAAAACAGACTGTCCATATGGCAACACTTGTGAGTACAAAGAATAACAGCAGCCAAAGAGAAATTTTCCGGTACACCAACCAGACAAAGATTTCTGTTACAACAAGGGAAACCGCTAAAATACTTGAAATCGCAAGGAAAAATTGTTTTATATCTTTGTTTACGAATATTTTCATAAAGCACCTCAATCCATAACATTCCATTTATAACCCATGCGCCGAACCGTCAAGAGCATTTGCGGCTCGCTTGGATTGTCCTCTATCTTCATTCGCAATCGACGCATATATACCGTAAGCGTACTGCTGTCAATATAGTTCCCCTCGCAATCCCACAACTTATCTAATATCTGTTCCTTGGTAAGTACCACATTGGGATGTTTCATAAACAGACACAACAGCTTATATTCCGCTGCAGTTAAATCCAACGGTTCATCATTTTTAAACACTTGCCCCTGTAATAACAGCACTTTGATTCCGTTTGAATGTAATTCTGTATCTGCCAAACCAAAGTCCTTTGCTCTCCTAAGCAGGGCATTGATTCTTGAAACCAGAACCCCTAACTTAAACGGCTTTGTGATGTAATCATCTCCGCCCATATCCAATCCCATAATGATATCTATTTCATCATCAGAAGCTGTCAAAAAGATAATCGGCACCTTAGAAACCTGTCTAACTTTTTTACAAAATTCAAATCCTGTTCCATCCGGCAAAGATACATCTAAAACCAGTAAATCATACTTTCCCTCTGCCCAAAACGTATTGGCTTCATTAATTGTTCGGGCAACCTCCAATTCAAATCCTTGCTTATGAAATGCAAAGGTCAGTCCATTCACCAAGCTCAAATCATCTTCCAGAAGTAATATTTTACTCATACTTTAACCCCTTTCTTTTCAATGTCCCTAATCTTATTTCGCTACATCTTTCTTGCGATACTTTTTCACCTCATACAGTCGCTCATCCGCCTGCAAAAGTGCATCCTTTAACGTAAAATTCTCTTTTTCAGACACTACGCATGCTCCCGCAGAAATTGTGATATTATACGCCTTATTGCTCTGCATATTAAATTCTTCAAATTTTTGGTATAACAATTTCAACAGTTCTTCTCCCTCATCATTTCCCTCATATTCTATCACGCAGGCATATTCATCCCCGCCAATGCGACCTGCAATTCCTCTTTCACCAACAATTTCTTTCAGGAAACTTCCTATGAGCTTTAAGGCATAATCACCCTCTTCGTGTCCATATCTGTCATTGATAATTTTCAGATTGTTCATATCTGCATAAACAACCAATACTTTCCGTTTCTGATGTATACTTTCTGTAATTTGTGTCTGTGCCGCACTATAAAATCCTCGCCGATTCAATATTCCCGTTAATACATCTGACTTTGAAATAGTATCTAATTCAATATTGTTTACTTTTAATGCTGCCACATTTTCCTCTAACTGCTGCTGAATCCTCTCATTTGCCTGCAATAATGTAATCATTTTAATTGCTGAGCTGACCTGATTTATCAAAAATTCTCCGTTCGTATACATTTCCTCTGTCATATCGCACAGCAATATACCATATACCATTTCTTTGAAAAACAGTGGTAACACTACCCAGTCATGCCGTCCTTCACTTTCCAACTGCTGATTATTAAAAATCTCTGCCTGCTTTTTTTCTTGTTTAATTGCGGGAATAATACTTACTTTTCCATTTCGCAGAACTGCCTTTAAATATAATTTTTTGGGTGCCTTGTAGTTCTCTTTAAAAAGATGTAACACTGGTTCTGGCAACATATAAACTGCTGCATTTTTTACTTGAAGCCAATCTAAATTTTCTAAAAGAGTACTAAAACTTTGATCTCTTCCTCTTTCAAACTGAAGCATATCCTGTACAAACAGTTTCATGGAATATCCTTCCTTATCCTTCGATTCCTTCATGTTTCCTAATTGCCGATTCATGGCACGAATGATTTTTTTATAAATAATAGAAAACAAATTTCTTAATTGGATTTTTTCTTCGTCACTCTGCGCTCTTTCTCCTAACTCCTTATATACCTCCTCAAAATTATTTAAAAGATTATCCATATCTGCATATTCTACACCACCGGCATCAATAAATACATCTAAGCACTGCATAATATCCATATATGCCTCTAAATTATCTCCTCCCTCTCCTTTTACACTAAATGCTTCCATGAGTTTCCAATAACTTGCCCGCAGTTTTTCCATCTGCTCTCGCATTTCCTCATGGCAGTAACGATAAAAAATATCCTCAAAGCTGACATTGAAATCCTTTGCCCGATTACTTTTTTCTTGTTCTTCCTTAGTCTTTGAAATAGAACCTCTCTTTATAAAACGTGTTGGTATTACACATGACTCTACCTTTTCTCCATGAAACATCTGAATTGCAATCTGCATGGCTTCTTCTCCCAGCTTTCTGGAATCTGCCCTTACTGATGACAAGGAAGGTTCCATCTTAGCCGCCATAATGGTATCGTCATAACCCAAAACACAAACATCTCTTCCGGGACGTATTCCTCTTCTTTGCATTTCTTCATATAATCCCAATGCCGTTTCATCATTTACACAAAAGACAGCATCAATATCCGGATTGTCATCTAACAGCTTGGAGTATGCCTCTACGCATCTTCGGGAGGCATCTCCCTCTACATACATCCTGTCTGTTACTTCTATTCCATGTTTTTCCAGTATCTCTACAAATGCCCGCTTTCTTTCGCAAGAATCCGTATTCTCACTATTGCCCCCTATCATTCCAAACTTTCTACATCCCACCTGCTCAATCAGATGCTCTAATCCCTCTCTGATTCCCTGATAGTTATCAAATCCTACACTCACATATCCCTCTAGCTTTTCTGCTACCAATATACACGGGATTCCCTGATATTGTTTTAAAAAACGTTTCATTACTTTTTTAGAAGTAAAACACCCTATACTGCCAGCCATTACAATCAATGCATCTACATTTTCTTTTTTTGCATAGGAAAATATTGTATTATGCTGATATTCATACATTAATTCCCGATTATCCGACAAATCTCGCTCTAAATATTTTCCCGGAAATATTACCACGTTCACATCTGCCTGTTTTGCCTTTTGCAATACCCCATTGCATACACATCTGGTAACCTCGTCCATAATTCCGCTTACCAGTACCCCTACTGTAAAACGCTTCTCCTTCGATGACATGCTTATTCTCCAATCCTTTCTACCTTTCCATCTTCAGTGATAGATACGCCATAAGAAATTCCTTCCATAAACTGATGTAACTCTGCTCCATCTTCCTGCTGCATTTTCTGTGTTTTTGCTCCGGAAGCATATGCCGGTATTAGTTGAAGTGTTGTTTCGTTTTCCGGCGTTACTGTTGTCTTTAATAATACGGTACTGCCAATTTCCTGATTAAAAATATAATTTCCAAGACTATATACAATCGGCTTTCCATTATAATATTCTATTCCCTGTAATACATGGGGATGCGCTCCGATTACCAAGTCTGCTCCTGCATCTATATATGCTTTTCCCAACTGTCTTTGATAATCCTGCGGTGTGTTCTCCCTTTCAATTCCCCAATGTACATAAACCACTACATAATCGCAGCTCTCTTTCGTTTTACGAATTGCTTCGCAAAGTTCTGCACTATCATAAGTACATAACATTCCCGGTTGTTTGTTATCTATATTCCAGCTTACCTCTGGAATCACCCTAGACGCCGCTAAAAACCCAAATGTCTTTTCGCCTATCTTCGTCACATACGGCCGACTTGCCCGTTCTAAATCATTTCCAGCCCCAACATATGCAATTCCGGCATCGTCTAACGTCTGAAAGGTATCTGTCAAAGCCTCTGTTCCATAATCTAAGGCATGATTATTTGCAACTGTTACTACATCAATTCCCATTTCCTGTAAAATTTTTACATAGTCAGGCGCTACTCGAAAGGTAAACTGCTTATCCTCTGCCTGTGTCCCTCTGGTAGAAAACGGAAACTCTTCGTTTACCATAGCAATATCTGCATTCTGCATCTCACTTTGTAACTCTTCTGACAGAACACCGTTTATTCCATTGCTGTCATAATTATTCAACACATACGAGCTTAGTAAAATATCCCCTGAAAATACCAATGTTACATCCTGTTGTGTTTCAGGCTCTTGTACCTGTTCTTGTTCACCTTGCTGTACAGGTACTTCATCTTTTCCTTTGTCCTGTGTTTCTTCCTGTTGGCTTTCCTTTTTTACAGAAACTTCCTGTTGCTTCTCTACCTGCCCCGCTGTCTTTTTTTCGGTAGATGTCTCTTCGCTGCCACTTCCCATCTGTACCCACACAACCAGTATAATGGCAATAAAAGTCAAAATACCGCCGGACACCAATATCGCTTTTGTATTCCTTTTCATATTTTCTCCTCCGACTACCCTCATCCATTATACCATACTCACTAACCTCGAAAACACCTCGCTAAGTGATTAGGTATTACTCGCTCTAAGTTCAATCTTCGCTTCCGCTCGATTTCTCTAAGTGCTCATATTATACCATTGATTTTTATCTGAATCAATGATACAATATTAAACAGGCTTTAATAAAGGAGGGTTTCATTTGGCTACATGGCAAATCGTATTGCTGGTAATTGCTATTGTTATGATTTTAGCAATTGTTGGCTTGTATTTTTTAGGTAAAAAGGCAGAAAAAAAGAAATCAGAACAGGATGCACAAATCGCTGCATCAGCACAGACCGTTTCTATGCTGATTATTGACAAGAAGAAAATGCGTCTCAAAGATGCCGGACTTCCAGCAGCAGTGCTAGAGCAGACACCAAAAATGTTAAGACGTTCTAAAATGCCAATCGTAAAGGCAAAGGTTGGTCCGAAAGTAATGACTTTAATCTGTGATGCTCAGATTTATGACAGCATCCCTACTAAGAAAGAAGTAAAAGCCGTTGTAAGCGGTCTTTACATAACAGGTGTAAAAGGACTTCGTGGTTCTAATGAGCCAGCACCAAAGAAAAAGAAGTTTTTGGATCGTTTTAAGAAAGAAAAATAATAATTTTCGCATTTGCGAATAGAACTATGCCCCACAAAGCTAGGCTTTGTGGGGCATAGTTCTATCTAATACTTAATCATATTTCAGCATAATTATCCAATGTTGTTATTTAAAATAATTTATTGCTGTATAAATTTATAAGACTTTGCGATTACCCACCCAAACATACCATATGAAGAATTTATTTTTATGTATTTATACTCATTAACAATTAAAAAATCTATCAATTCTTGCTCGTTTTGATAATCAATCGGCCAACAATAACCTTCCATTTTTTTTAATTCATCTTTGTTATCTTTAATAAAACTACTAATTTCACATTCTTGAATATCCAAAATTATATTATATTCAATAATACATTTGAAACAATGTGTCAAAACCTCTGAAAAACAAATCTGTTTTTTTTCATTGTTATTAGTTGTCTGGATAACCATACTTTTTTCTTCTAAATTCACACTATATCCAACAATACAATCATCATGCATTTTTTTACCTCCTAATTTCTACTATCTTGCCGTGGCGGTTTCTTGCTCCAATCCCATATATGAATATGTGGAAATTCATGAGTTCCATCATCTGTATGATTAAAGTCAATATCCATTTCCACTTTTCCATCTGCACCATAATATCTTCTTTGCTTAACACTACCATCTGGATTTAATAAATCAGCTGATGAATTTGGTATTTGCTTAGTTACTGGTAAACTAGATGCCTCTGTGTTCGGCACTATTCTGTGATTATTTAGTGGTTTTCCATTATTTATTGCATTATCTAATACAGAACCACTACCACTCTCCACATTCCCAACATGTCCATAATACCCTGATGCCACCGCTGCATTTACTCCAACCACTACTCCACGGAATACTTTCTCTGCCATATCCCATGTTTCATCTTCTATGTATGATTTGGCACTGACACT
>CAYTDI010000049.1:0-17339 GCA_964436595.1 uncultured Eubacterium sp. | reverse complement strand
GCTTGTTTCTGCTTTTTCCTTTCTTCATATTGACCTCCATTCATTTTGCTTTGCTAATATGATCATATTCTATTTTCAATGTACGCTATATCTTTAAATATTACACTTGTAAGATTTTGGTGTAAAAAATTTTCTCTTTGCTGGGTATATCGTACTGTGCATTCCTCCTTTCTTCTTATTACATGCGTAAGATTTCGCAACAAAAAAATATCGTCCGCAATCCTGTTGCACTTGTATAAATATTACATCAGTAAGATTTAGAAGTCAAGTTATCTTTATACAAAAAGGCTCCTGCGGGAGGTATCATACATTTTCGCAAAAGTGATACCTTTTAGCAAAAGCCTATTATTCAGCAGAGTTTCAAAACACCCCACTGCTACGATATTCAAATGGATCATTCATAAGGCTACAAAACACACATCCATTTTTCTTCCTTAATACTCTACAAACCGCAATATAATTGCCAAAGGCAATTATCCTCGTCGCAGAAATGCCCTTGCAAGCAAGCATTTTTGCTTCCTCAAATCAAGGTTTCCGTGAAAGCAGACAAACGGTTTCAATATTCGCTGTAGCTGGGAACATATCTACGCAGCAAATCCGTTCTGCCCGATACCCTCTCGCCTGCAACACCTCTAAGTCTCTTGCAAGGCTGGTAGGTTTACAGGAAATATATACCAACCTATCTACTCCATAGGCAATAATCTTTTCCAATGCTTTTGGGTGTATACCGTCTCTTGGCGGGTCTAATACAATAAAGTCCGGTTTTTCTTCTATTTCATCCAAAACTTTCAGTACATCTCCTGCCAAAAATTCACAGTTCTGCAAACCATTGAGTTGCGCATTTTCCTTTGCTGCCTCTACTGCCTCTTCTACAATTTCTACCCCAATTACCTTTTTTGCAACCGGAGCTAAAATCTGTGCAATCGTTCCTGTTCCGCTATATAGGTCATAAACAGTTTTACCGTTTCCCGCATCTGCTACATACTCTCTTGCAGTCTCATATAGCACTTCTGCTCCTAGCGAATTGGTCTGGAAAAAGGAAAACGGAGAAATACGAAACCGAAGTCCCAACAGTTCTTCATAAAAATAGTCTTGTCCGTATAAAATGTCTGTTCCTTCATTAATCACAGCATCTGCCAAACTGTCATTATGTGTATTTAAAATTCCTACGATACTTCCATCTAACTGCAATGCCTGTAAACTTGCTGCAAATCCCTGCAACAATTCCTGTTCTTCTGTTCCTGCTATCTGGGTTGTTGTTACTAAATCTACCAGTATCTCGCCTGTTTTTACTGCCTTACGCACCAAAAGATGCCGCAGATATCCCTCATGACGCATTTTGTGATAATATGGTGTTTCCTTTTCTTGGAAAAAATTGAGCACTGCGGACAAAATTTTAGAATAATCCTCGTCTACAATCTTACATCCTGTTACGGTCACAATATCATGAAAACTGCCACGTTTATGCATTCCTAAGGACAACGGTCCATCCTTTACCATATCTCCAAAGGAAAACTCCATTTTATTTCGATAAGCCTGTTGTCTTGGACTTGCCTTTATTCCTTCAAATATTCCATCATTAATATCGTAATAAGGTGCACAAACCGGCTCTAACAGCTCTTTCACCTGTTTTTCCTTTAACTCTAACTGCTTATCATAGCCAAGACTTAAAAATGTACAGCCGCCGCAAATGCCAAAATGTTCACATGGTGACTGTTCCATTTCTAATGGAGATTTTTCTAACACTTCAAGCAGTCTGCCTTCGCCCTTTCCTTTTCTCACCTTATTGATGGAAAATGATATTTTTTGTCCGGGAATCACATTTTTCACTACTACTGTTTTTCCCTCTTCTACATGCACAATTCCTTTATTTGGAAATGCTACACGTTCTACAATTCCTTCACAAATCTGTCCTTTTTTCATAATTCCTCCGTTTGCAGAAGAAGCTCCCGCATCAGCTAATACGGGAGCTTCTTACTGGTCACATATTTCTATAATTCTTATTCTTCCTCGTTTTCGTCTTCGTCATCGAAAAAATCATCTTCGAAGTCGTCATCAAAGTCGTCTTCGAAATCTTCTAAATAGTCTGGTGTAAAGAAACGATATACACCGTATGCAATAGTTGCCACTGCTGCTACTCCACCAATAATAGCGAATATCCAAAGTGCCTTGGACTTCTTTTCTTCCTTTTCCTGTTTGTGCAGTAAATCATTTAATTTCACTGTGCTTAATAATTCATCAAATTTTTCTTTATTCATAATTACCGCTCCTTCTCCGTTTATATTTGTTGGAAATCTCAACTTCTAAGTTATTTTTAGTATACCACATCTTTGCCTGTTAGCATACCAATTTTTACAAATTTTATACTTTTTTTAGTTTTGCAAAAGAAGCAAACATTTTCTTTGTTCCTACCTTGTCAAAGTCTACCGTCACCTCGTAATCACGTCCGCCTTCCACTATCTGAGTTACCGTTCCCTCTCCGAACTTCATATGTCTTACTCTGTCACCATTGACATAATCCAATGAAATTTTACTGGTGACATTACTAGAAAAAGATGCACTCTGATATGGCTTGGTTTCGTAGGTATTTCTGGTACTGAAAATCGGATTGACCTTGGAATTTGCCTGTCGGAATGACTGACTTGGTGCTTCTGATAACGTCTTTGTCACAGAAGGATTGCGTACCGCTCCCGTCAGAAGATTCCTTGGAACCTCTTTTACAAACCTTGACACTTTATTATATTGTGTTTCTCCACGAATCATACGTTGTTTCGCACAAGTAATTGTTAAATCTTTCATAGCACGGGTAATTCCTACATAACACAGACGACGTTCCTCTTCTATTTCCGATGGATCATCCGCTGTAATTGTCATATAACTTGGGAAAACTCCATCCTCCATACCTACTAAGTAAACATTTGGAAATTCCAGCCCCTTTGCACTATGTAAAGTCATCAATACTACATAATCATTGCCTTCCTGAAGGTCATCAATGTCTGCTACTAATGCAACTTCCTCTAAAAATCCGCTTAAGGTCGGATTTTCTTCGCCCTCTTCGTAAGCAACTACTTTACTAATCAATTCATCAATATTTTCAATACGTGCCTGTGCTTCTTCGGTATTTTCTGCCTCTAATTCTGCCACATATCCTGTTTCTTCAATAATATCCTGCAATAACTGTGACGGACTTAAGTATTCCACCTTACTGCGCATGGATTGAATAAAGGTTACAAACGGCTTAATCTTTGCTCCTGCCTTTCCAATCGTTGGAATATCATCTGCAAGCTTTAATGCATTATAAAAACTCAACTCATTTTCCTGTGCATATGTCTGAACTTTGGATAGGGTAGTTGCTCCAATTCCACGCTTTGGCACATTGATAATTCTTCTTACTGCAAGGTCGTCTCTACCATTATCAATGGTTTTTAAATATGCCAGTAAATCCTTGATTTCCTTTCTCGCATAGAAGTTTACACCCCCCACAATCTTATACGGTGTATTATTTACCACAAACCGTTCTTCAAATAAGCGTGACTGTGCATTGGTACGATAGAGAATTGCACAATCTCCGTAATTATAAGTACCCTCTTTTACTTTCTTTTGAATATCCCGAATAACATAATTTGCCTCTTCATAAGCCGTATCAAACTGCTGGAAGTTAATCTTTTCTCCCTCTGCATTATCTGTCCAAAGCACCTTAGACTTTCTTCCTACGTTATTGGAAATCACGCCATTGGCTGCATTCAAAATATTCTGGGTGGAACGATAATTTTGCTCTAACTTAATTACTTTTGCATTTGGATATACCTGTTCAAAATTCAAAATATTTTTAATATTCGCACCACGGAATTTGTAAATAGACTGGTCATCATCACCAACCACACAAAGGTTCTGATATTTTCCCGCTAATAACTTAATCAACTGGAACTGTGCCGTGTTAGTATCCTGATACTCGTCCACCATAATATATTTAAAACGTTCCTGATAGTAATCTAACACTTCTGCATCATTTTGGAACAACTCTACCGTCTTTACAATCAAATCGTCAAAATCCAAGGCATTATTTTTCCGAAGCTCTGCCTGATATTCCCGATAAACCGCTGCCTGCTTTTCCTTTGCAAAATCTCCTGCTGCATTTAGTGTAAACGCTTCCGGAGAAATCAATTCATCCTTTGCAGAAGAAATCACTGCCATAAAACTCTTTTCCTTATATATCTTAGTGTCAATCTGTAATCGCTTACAAATGTCTTTCATCAGAGTTTTCTGGTCATCCGTATCATAAATCGTAAAATTGGTATCATAGCCTAAGCGGTCAATATGACGTCTTAAAATTCTCACACAGGTAGAATGGAACGTTGATACCCAGATACTTTCTGAGCCAAATCCCACTAAATCATCAATACGTTCCCGCATTTCTCCTGCCGCTTTATTAGTAAAGGTAATTGCCATGATGTTATAAGGATTTACCTTTTTTTCCTCTATTAAGTATACCGTTCTGTGGGTAAGCACACGAGTCTTACCGGAACCTGCACCAGCCAAAATCAAAACCGGTCCTTCCGTATGAAATACAGCTTCCTGCTGCATGGAATTTAATGTATCGTACATACTCATAATCTTTATCCTCTCAAAAAACTAGAGAAACCCGATAGACGGGTTTCTCAAATCAAACATATGTTTATTATAAAGGATATGCGGGAAGATTTCAACCGTTTTTGCCTTTTTTCTATATGCGTGTTTATTTAGCTTGTTCTATTACAAGTATCGATGCCAGTGGAATGGATTCGCAGAAACCCAAATGACCAAAAAACGTATGGCGAATTATTTTTTATGTTCTGTGATGATATACAGGACATGAATTTATTTGTTGAGCATATTTCCGGCCTAGCGGCAGATATCACATCTTAATCAAATGTAAAGTGGGTGATTGAATAGATTGCTTCTCAAGATTCAATTATTCAGGTGTTGTTTGGAAATATCTGCCGGGAAAGTTGAGTTAATAAAATATATCCTTCCCATAAAGTTTAAATTTTGAATATCGTACGCTTACTAATAACTATTTGAAGCATTTTCGAGTAGTAAAACGGACTCTCTGAATATTATTGAGAAAGGCTCTGCATAAAGCAGAGCCTTTTATTACTTATTTCCAAACAATCTGATTTTTTCCATTGCGTTTTGCTTCGTATAATTTCTTATCAGCATTGATAAATAACTCGTCTGTTTTCTTTTGGCTACTATAAAGCTCTAAACCACCACTGAAAGTAACAGACATCTGATACTTCTCCTGATGGTATTCTTCAAGGCGTTTAGAAATTTTATGAAGCATCTGAAGTGCAGCTTCGTAGTTGTCATGGTCATAAATAATCATAAATTCCTCACCACCAAATCTTGCTACAAAACCCTCGTTTCCGACCTCATCCTCCATTATTTGAGCAAAAGTAGCCAGAACCTTATCACCGAAGCTGTGTCCATATGTATCATTAATCATTTTAAAATTGTCAATATCCATTATAACAGCCATAAAACAAGCATTGTCTCTCTGCATTCTTTTGTCAATTTCACGCATCAGATAACCACGATTGTATATTTTTGTCAAAGGGTCATGATTCGCCAGGTAATCTAACTTAATATTCGTCTCATAAAGTTCTTCCTTCTGCCGCTCATAATTTAAAATAAGCACATTTAACAGCGCAAAGGTTACTATTCCTACTAGAAGATATGAGCAAACATTAAAAACAAGCAAAGGCACCCCATCTATTTCAGGCATGTCTATCGGAATAAAAGGTGTAATTATAATGACAATTACATCCCATATCATAGATGCTATTGAAAATGGAATACTGAATTCTCTTGGGAAAAATATTGTAATGCCTAATATACTGAGCACAAAGTATATCAATATAACATTGCCATATACACTATATAAAAAAGGAAATTCAATCCAAACAACTGTAATTAGAATACCGATGGTTGCCCAGTCCTTTTTATCCGAAGCCAAACCTCCGAGACTAAATGCAAAAATAATAATCCCGCAGAATAAACACACCCATGCTGGTAATGCATTTCCATAAAGTGCAAAATTTAGAAAAAAGCCAAATACACTCGCAGCACACGCAGCAACTGCCAATGCATGAAATAGCTGTGTCTGCATTTCTTTTATCGATGAAAAATATTTTTTAAGCATATGTTCCTCTTTCTTAATACTAATTATATAGATTAATTATAGCATATTTGTAAAGGATTTAAAATATAGTTTACTCAACTTTTCCAGCAGATATGTAGGATTACAATACATATGCGTAATAATCAAATAAAACAAAACACTTGTCATATAGTTTTCAATACTATATAATAGAGACTGAGGTGAAACAAATGACAATAGACGCAAAAGATTTACTAAACAGCATATTAGAAAGTCTTTCCCGAATCGACTATATAAAGCCGGAAGACCTTCCCAATATAGATTTATACATGGATCAGGTAACCACCTTTATGGATTCCCAGCTTTCCGTATCTAAGCGACATCCTGAGGACAAGGTTCTTACCAAGACCATGATTAACAACTATGCAAAGAACAATCTGCTGCCGCCACCGGTAAAAAAGAAATACTCTAAAGAGCATTTACTTGCTCTCATTTTTATTTATTACTTTAAAAATATTTTAAGTATCGGTGATATTCAGGAAATTTTAAATCCTATTATGGATAAATATTTTGCTTCTGACTTGAATTTCAATCTGGAAGATATTTACTCCGAAGTATTTCGTTTAGAAAAGGCTGAGGTACTAAGCTTACAAAAGGATATTACGAAAAAGTACAATATCAGTCAGCAGACATTTGCTGATGTCTCTGAAGAAGACAAAGAATACTTACAGCAATTTGCTTTTATTTGTATGCTAAGTTTTGATGTATATGTGAAAAAACAGTTAATCGAGAAGTTGATTGACTTGAAAGTTACAGAACGTGAGAAAAATGAATCTGAATCCGATTCCAAATCCAAGAACAAGGAAAACAAAAAGGAGAAGGAAAAAGAGAAAGAATCCGAAAAAAAATAATTTCGGAAACGTAATTCACAAAAATAGAATAATACAAGCTGATATGATTTCCCTTAAACAATTAAAGACATTTGCTGTATCACAAAAACAACCATATTTGGAATTGCTATTCTCAAATATGGTTGTTTTTAATATAAGTTTATAACACCTTTGACAAAAACTCCTGCAATCTTTCATTCTTAGGATGTGCAAAAAATTCCTGTGGTGTATTTTCTTCTCGAATCAATCCTTCATCAATGAACATTACTCTGGAAGCAACCTCTCTTGCAAATCCCATTTCATGGGTAACTACTACCATCGTCATACCATCACGGGCAAGCTCTTTCATAATTCCCAGTACTTCTCCAACCATTTCCGGGTCTAACGCTGAGGTAGGTTCATCGAACAGCATAACATCCGGATTCATAGCAAGCGCTCTTGCAATGGCAATACGCTGTTTTTGTCCACCGGAAAGCATTGCCGGATAAGCATCTGCCTTATCTGGAAGTCCTACACGTTCCAATAACTCTAATGCCTTTTTTTCTGCTTCTTCTTTTGTCATAATTCCAAGCTTTACCGGTGCCAGTGTAATATTATCTCGAATATTCATATTGGCAAACAGATTAAACTGCTGAAATACCATACCGATTTTCTGACGAATCTTATCTACATCTGTTCCTGGTGCGGTAATGTCTTTTCCCTCAAAAATAACCTGTCCCTTAGTTGGAGGTTCTAATAAGTTCAAAGAACGAAGAAATGTTGACTTTCCGCACCCTGATGGTCCGATAATCGCTACAACCTCACCTTGACAGATTTTCGTATTGATTCCTTTTAAAACTTCATGCTTTTCATAATATTTATGCAAATCTCTTACTTCTATCAATGTATCACCGTTCATTTGCTCTCAGTCTCCTTTCTAATCTTCCCATACAATAAGAAAGTCCCATTACTAAAATCAGATAGATAACGGCAACTGCTACTAACGGTAACAGTGGGGAATAGGTAATTCCACGAATAATATCTCCACCATGAGTTAAATCTGTTAATCCAATATATCCACTGATAGAAGTTTCTTTTAACAATACAATAAATTCGTTTCCAAGTGCCGGCAGAACATTTTTAAATGCCTGTGGCATTACTATGTAACTCATTGTCTGCTTATAATTTAATCCAAGGCTTCTTCCCGCTTCAAACTGTCCCTCGTCTACTGCCATGATTCCGGAGCGGACAATTTCTGCTACATAGGCACCGGAGTTAAGTCCAAATGCTACAAACGCTACCACTATCTTTGGTACATTTACCGTGGCAAAAATAACATAGTAAATAATCAAAAGCTGTATCATGGTTGGTGTTCCACGCATTATCGTCAAATATATTTTACACAATGCATTTGCCACTCTCATATGTCCGGTTTTATCATGGTTCGAACGGATGATTGCTACCAAAAATCCAATTGCAATACCTAAAAGTACTGCTAAAAGTGAAATAATAAGTGTATTGCCTAATCCCTCTAAAATATACTTATATCGACCATCTTCTATAAAATTAAGTTTAAAATCTTCTATAAATGCCTGCAAAATTTTTCCTCCATCTGAGCTATTTTGCTCTTACAACGATTACCTGTTTTGCCTTTGTATAAGTATCAGTAAAGTCAATATTCTGAAGTCTTTCTTCTGTTACAGTCATTCCTGCTGCTCCAATATCTGCTTTTCCGGACTGTACCGCATTGATAATGGCATCAAAATCCATATCTACAATTTCAAGTTCCATTCCTAACTTATCTGCAATTGCCTGTGCCATGTCTGCATCAATTCCCACAATATTTCCATCCTGATAATACTCATATGGCTCAAATGCTGCATGAGTTGCCATTACTAACTTGCCGTTAGAACGGTCCACATCTGCCGGTGATTCGTATGGGCATGTACCTTTGGTATCATCCCCGATATAGTTTGCAAGAATCTGATCCAATGTTCCTTCTTCTTTTAACTCTGCCAATGCTCCGTTAATTTTCTCTTTTAATTCTGTGTTATTCTTTGAAATAGCAATCGCATAATCCTCGTCTGCATATTCACCATCCAAAATCTTTAAGTCTTTATTCTTTTTTACAAATGCCTCTGCCGGTTCTGAATCAATTACAACACAGTCAATTTTTCCCTGTTTTAAAGACTGTACTGCATCTGCACCTTTCTTGTAACGCTCGATTTTCGTACCTGCATCATCCCCTTTATACTCGCCTGTTACATAAATATCTCCGGTAGTTCCGAGCTGTACGCCAATGTTTTTTCCTGCCATATCCTCTACGGAAAACACCTCATTTTTCTTTACTCCACATCCTGTTACGGATATTGCCATTGCTCCTGCCAGTAATACTGCTGCAATTCTCATTCTTTTTTTCATAAAATATTCCTCCTGATTGTATTTCTTCCCTTTGGGTTTTTCTCGGTATAAATATACATTCCCGTGTATATTATAACAGATTTTGCAAAATTTCAACTACTTAGACTACTATTTTTTCAAAAACTCTATTGCTTTTCTTCTACTGTACTGCTAGACTAATACAATAAAATAACTTTGAAAGGATTTTCTATGATGAAAAACGTATTGAAAAAAATAGGTAGTGTTTTATTTTGTGTACTTCCATTCCTGTTGGTATTTGGTATTCAATTTGCGGTTTCTATTCCTGCTGTTATGCTAAAATCCACCTCCCTTTTAGCGAAACATCCGGAATATTTCTCCGACTTTGAAGCTTTTCAATCTGCCCTTGTGAATGCAGTATCCGGTGACTTTTCTATCTGGATATCTCTTATTTACGCTGTAATTTCAGGACTAATTATGTATTTCTGGTATTGGAAGAAATTTGTTCCGAAAAAAGTGCCTAAACGAAAACTTTCACAGATTATTAATTTTAAGACTTTTATTGGTCTTTTGTTCCTTATTGTTGGTATGCAATACGTTGCTTCCTATTTGGTAGCTCTGATTAACTTTATTCATCCTGCCTGGTATGATACCTACGTTTCTATTATGGAAACAGCCGGATTCAGCGATATTTCTCCATTACTTATCGTATATTCCGTAATTATTGCCCCTATCAGCGAGGAACTTATTTTCCGCGGTGTTACCATGCACTATGCTAAACGAATTATGCCGTTTTGGGTTGCTAATATTTTTCAGGCAGCACTCTTTGGCGTATTCCATCAAAATATAGTACAGGGCGTATATGCGTTTGTCATCGGGCTTTTTTGTGGCTATGTATGCAATCGTGGCGGCAGCATTTATCTGTCCATTTTATTCCATATGTTATTCAATGCGTGGGGCACTTTGATTCCTAGCTTCTATGTAAACTTTTACGCTATGCTTCCAATTACCGTTCTTGCAGTATGGCTTGGATTTACCTTATATAACAAAGGAATCAAAGAACGTGTTGTGGCATAACTTATCCTTTAACATCTTACATTTAACATATTACAGCTCAATTATACAAAAAGGGCAGAACCAACTACTGATTCTGCCTTTTTTCTATGAGCTTCTTATACGTTAAAACGGAATAAAATTACATCTCCGTCTTTTACTACATATTCTTTTCCTTCCAGTCCAACCAGACCTTTTTCCTTTGCTGCGGAAAGAGAACCACAATCCAATAAATCCTGATAGTTTACTACTTCTGCACGAATAAATCCACGCTCGAAGTCGGAATGAATCTTACCTGCTGCCTGTGGTGCTTTTGTTCCATTTTTGATGGTCCATGCTCTTGTCTCGTCTTCACCTGCTGTCAAATAACTGATTAAACCAAGAAGACTATAACTTGCCTTAATTAACTTTTCCAGTCCAGACTCTTTTAATCCCAGTTCTTCTAAGAACATTGCTTTTTCTTCATCGTCTAATTCTGCAATTTCCTGCTCAATCTGGGCACAAATAACAAATACCTCACATCCTTCTTCTTTGGCATTCTCACGCACTTCCTGAACGAATTTATTATTAGCTCCATCGTCCGCTAAATCGTCTTCTGATACATTTGCAGCATAGATTACCGGCTTTGCAGTCAACAGATTATATCCTTTAAACCACTCTTCTTCGTCCTCATCTTCTAATTCAAAGGTCTTTGCCAGCTTTCCATCTTCTAAATGTGCTTTCACTCTTTCTAACAGCTTTAATTCTTTGGCAAGTGTCTTATCCATTCTGGCTGCCTTAGCTGTTTTTGCAATTCTACGTTCCAAAATCTCAATATCAGAGAAAACTAATTCTAAATTAATCGTCTCGATATCACGAACCGGGTCAATGCTTCCATCTACATGGACAATATTGGTATCTTCAAAGCAACGTACTACATGCACGATGGCATCTACTTCACGAATATTGGATAAGAACTGGTTTCCAAGTCCTTCTCCCTTGCTTGCTCCTTTTACTAACCCTGCAATATCCACAAATTCGATAACCGCAGGTGTAACTTTCTTGGAATTATATAAATCTCCAAGCAGCTTCAAACGTTCATCCGGAACGGTTACAATTCCTACATTTGGGTCTATGGTACAGAATGGATAGTTAGCTGATTCTGCCCCTGCCTTTGTTAATGAGTTAAATAATGTACTTTTTCCTACATTTGGTAATCCTACGATTCCTAGTTTCATTTTACTTTATATCTCCTTTCAAACGGCTTAAATACGCCATTCTCTATATTTATCTAGTTTATTTTACGCCACTTTTACGCCACTTCACACAATCTTTGACATCAGATTCAATTTTTGCATCTCCTTATATTTTTCTTCCTCTGTAATATGTACATAAAGATTCATAGTAATTGAAATATTAGCATGTCCTTGGATTTTTTGCAAGGTCTTAGGTCGCATTCCACATTCAATACACCAAGTTGCAAATGTATGTCTCAAACAATGCATAGAAAAGTTTTCCATTCTTTATAGTTTCTTATTGTATTGTAACGTACAGTATCTTTTTTATATTTTCTATCCAGTAAAAAAACACTGTCATATCACCATCTAATAAAGTTTTTCCATGCGCAGCTTCATATGGCTTCGTACTAAGCCACTTCCCAGCTTCTGAAATTTTTTAAAGTATTTTTCCTTACGCTTTCCTTTTATTGAAATTCTAGCCGAATATTTCCCATCCTTTCTTTGTGATAATCCCTGTCCTAATTCTTTTCATTTAAGGTCTTTTCCCATTCTGTATCTCCTTTCCAATATCGAAAAAAGAACCTTAACACGATATTCCCATCATACCATATTAAGGCTCTTATCTCAATATTTCATTTTTTTGTCTAAAGTTCCATCATTTTTTTCGTTTAAAGTTCCATCATTTTTTTCGTTTAAAGTTCCATTCTTTGAAATACATACTTTTCGAATTCTTTCCGTTTAATCAGTTATCTTCTTCCTACATAGACTGCAAATGAACATGAAGGATTGTCTTCCATACTCCGTATTTTTGGTATTTCTAGATTTGAATAAGTAGCAGTTTCTTCTACTGTCAATGTCATTTTCTCACTGATTGGTAGTTTATATTTTTCCATACATTTTTCCCCCTTTTATAATCAAATCCAACTTATATTTATTTTCCATATGTCTCTTTATTAATTTCAGAAACAATTTTTTTCTTTTCTTTCATATCAGTTATATCAAATGTATAATATTCTTCAAATTTCATCTTCTAGCTCTCCCTACGCTACCGCATTGGCATTTATTGTATCTATAACCTTTCTGATTCCCATCCATACCGTCATATCAGTAAATATATCAACCGCACTTCCCTGATCTGTAAATGGTGATTCCTGAAGAACAGAAAGATCCTTCATCATTCCATTATGAACAATGTATTCTACTATCTGGTTTACAAAGTAAATCTGTCTGCTATCGAAGCTTGTACTAGTCAGATATTCAGAAAATGCTTCTTTTGCAGCATTCATATCTAAACCAACAATCTCGCGTACAAATTCACCTAATGGTTTTGTTCCAAATTCATATTCATAATCCTGCTTTGTACCAACTTCACGCCATAAAATCTCTTCTAAAGAAGCAACATCAGTTGGTGTCAAAGGTTGATTCGTCTTTAGCTTAGCAATAGCAATATTATCCTGATGTTGTCTAATATAAAATTCTGCCTTTGCTTTGTAATTCTTCAACTCATCATTTTCAAGTTCAGATTCTTTCCATTCAATAGATAACAAATCATCTGTAAAATTTGTATCATAACGCACCTTTGAATGCGGAAGATATTTCATCAATCCGCGAAGTTTCTCTCTGATTTCTTCAAATTCATTAATTCCAGCATTATCAATATAATCTGTGTTCAAAATCTTGTTAATCAAATCTGATTGTGCCTGAATCTCAGGAATATTTGCTACGCTTGCTATTCCAGCCACTTTCTTATGTAAGTCACTACGAGCTTTTGAATACTTCTTTCCAACCAAATAAGCAAGTTCTATGCCATACATAAGTGCATCAAATCGAACAGCACTTGCCTCATCTCCGTCAGGCAAAATAAGTGGTGCAATTTCTTCTCGAACAATTAAAGTATCCTCATAAGTAATAGCTTGGTAATTTGATTCCGTTGAATACAAATCAACATATTTCATATGCTGACGAACTGCAAAATTATCTCTTGGTAATTCCTGAACTTTTTCGCACATCTGCTTAACTAATGCATTTCTATATGCAATAAGTCTATCTATTTGATATTCCATATCTTGCAGCTTATATGTAATCTCAAACTTAAGATTAAATATTGCACCTTGAAGGGCAATCATATTAGCAGTCGCTTTTCCTTTGTTCATTCGGAAGAATTCAAAGTTTCCACAAAAATCAAAGATATAAAACTTTTGCTTATCTTCCCCATCAAGTAACTCCGAACAAAGTCTTGTGCCACGTCCTATCATCTGCCAGAATTTTGCTTTACTCATTACCTTTTTAAAGAATACCAAATTCACTACTTCAGGCACATCAATACCTGTATCTAGCATATCAACAGAGATGGCTATCTGAGGCATTTTCTTTGAATCTGAAAACTCATCTATCGCACTCTGTGCATATTCCATATAATTATCAATTACTTTTGCATAATCAGGAAGATGTGGGTACTCTCTATTGAAAACTTCCAATATCTTCTCTGCATGATCATGATTCTTTGCAAAAATAATTGTTTTTCCAAGTTTCTGACCATAATCAATTTTGATACCATCTGTCATCAGAATATTTAATACCTGCTTTATTGTATCCTCGTTGAATATCCAAGTATTTAATGCTGACGAACCAATCGATTCTGGCAAATTACCATGCTCATCTTCAAATGTTTCCTCGTATGCTTCTTTATCCTCCTCTGATAATTCATCATACACAATACCCTGCTCAATGAATTTCAGCTTTGATTCAACCGAAACATAATTTACAAGATATCCATCTTTTACAGCTTGAGCCAAATCATATCCATAAGTCGGTACACCATTTTCCAATTCAAATACTTCATATGTATTCTTGTCGATTTCATCCTTTGGTGTAGCTGTAAGACCAACCAATGGTGCATCAAAATATGTGAAAATATCTCTATACTTATTATAAATTGATCTGTGTGCCTCATCACATATCACAAGATCAAAGTGACCACATGTAAATAGTTTTCCCTCATTATCATTTACGGTATCAATACAATTAATCATTGTCTGATAAGTAGAGAAAACACAATGTGCATTATAATTATCTTTCTCTTCTACAAGATTTGTGCACGACAAGTTAGGAAGCATATTTACAAAGCTTCTCTTAGCCTGTGTAACAAGTGAATTTCTGTCTGCAAGGAAAAGAATATTCTTTACCCAACCAGCTTTTAACAAACAATCACACAATGCAATTACAGTTCTTGTTTTTCCTGAACCGGTTGCCATAACAAGCAGTGCTTTTCTACGATTCTTTTCATCAAAACTATTGCAAACAGCTTTAATTGCCGACTCCTGATAATATCTTCCAGCAATGCTCTTATCCACCACAACGTGCTTAAGACTCGTTCGCATGGTCAGTAAATTGAACCACTTCTCCAAGTCTCTCTTTGAATAAATAACCGAACACTTTCTTTCAGGATATTGACCATCAATAATACGAGTATCAAATCCATTTGTAAGGAAAACAACTGGTCTTCTTTTATATTTTTGTTCTAATAAATCTGCATACAACTTTGCCTGCTGTCTTCCCTTTGAAACATCAACACAGGTTCTCTTTGCTTCAATAACAGCCAATGGACGGTGCATATCATCATAAAGGACATAATCAGCATATCCTATTTCTGATTTATTTGGCATACCAGGAAGTTCTACTTCATTAATCCAATCCTCACCTTCTGTCCAGCCAGCATCCATCAGCATTGAATCAATGTAGAGTTTTCTTGTCTTATACTCTGATAAATCAAGTGGCTTAGGCACATAAGTCTGCTGTTGCTCTTGTCTACGAGCAGATAATTCTTCCTTTAATGAAGCATTTTCAGCAATAAGCTTCTGTAAATCAAGCTCTTGCTGCGCCGATTTTTCCTGTTCTTTTGCTAATTCTTCTTTTATGGCATTTGCAGTTTCTTTTGATTTTTTAGATTTTTCAATTCTCGAAATAATAATAGTCTTGTCAAAAGACCTTTCCTCGTACTGTTCTGAATAACAGTATGCAATATAATCCAAATAGATAAACAAATTCTCCAGACAAAGCATTGCTTCATCTCTACCTAATTTCTTATTACTGTGCGCAACATTATTTCCACATCTACGAATGTAGTCCATTCGTTTCCATAAATCAGGTCCAACAATCTGTCTGTACTCTTCCGCATTCATCAAACTCTGCAAATTATCTTGATAAGGCATCTCAAGTTCTGCATCGACAGAATACATCCATTTCAAAGCAAACTCCATTGCTCTACGACTATTGAGAATACTAGCTTCTGGATCCATAAGGATTATCTTCTCTGCTGATATTGCAACGTCTGCAAATGCAGAGAATTTTGATTCAGTTTTTAGATAATCAAAGTTTGTTATCATAGAATACCTCCTATTCAATAGTTCCTCTAAAAATATTAATTAAGTTTCCAATTACTGGCGGTTGTAAAAACAGTATTTTTTCTCCATCTGCATTCTTTATTATGCAATATGAAGATTCTCCTTCTTTTTCATAATCTATGTTCAAATTATAATAAAAGTCAATATCTAAATATTGATCTAAATTACTATCATATGTACTAAACATATCCATTTCTTCATCATATCTAAATCCGAATTTCGAAATTACAGTCTTTCTTTTAGCTTTTGCTACATATGAAAACATCCCAACAATAATACTATCACTTTTACTTTTAATTTCCTGAGCATGTTGCTGCAATTCATTATACTCTTTCTTCGTTGCCCTACTCTTTATTTCCATAAATAATTGACAATCTTCTGCATCATATACATCCATTTTTCCTATTCTTGCATCCTTTTTTAGAATCAGAAAATCTCCTTGTGAACTCTGCCAATCCTCAACAACAAGGATTCCATTTTTTATATTTAAGCCTTCAAGTTCCTCACAGAAAAAACGTTTAAGAAATTTTTCTCTTAGTTCTCCCTTAGTCAATTTATGTTCAATATCCTCTGATGCCTCAAATTGTAATTTAAGCATTTTTTCATTGTAATTATCAATATCTGTTCTTATTCCCATTATATCCTCTTATGTACAATATCTTTCAAATACAAAATAGAAAGTATTTTTTGTCTTCTAAATCTTCAAATTTTGATTTGTCGACTTGGTGAACGAAGTCAGCAAATTGGTTTTGAAGTTCTATTGGCGGCAGCGGCAAAGTGAACCCCTCTACCTGATTTTTATTAACCTTAGGCAAATTAGTGCGGCTACTAAATGCCAAAATGTAGTCTAAGAAATATTTGCTTCTCAAGGTATATCCAAAGTATTCTCTGTTACAGAATCCTTCCTTAACCAATATTGGATATGCATCGGCAGAACATAACCCATTAAAGTCTGGCATAGCTACTTTATTAAGATTTGGTCTAATCTTGCTATAGATAATATGTTTCGGTGTAAACAAATACTTTCCACTAATAACTCCGTCTTCAGCGATTGTTCTGTATCCTACTAATCTACCTGTTTCTTTTTCTATGCTATCAATACCAATATGAGGATAATTTTCGTATCCTTCAAAATTATGTATCATATTAGTATCAATATCTGCACATTCTTTGAATCCTGCTATCTGCCAGCCTTTACTATTAGTTTTTAAATCTCCAAACAGTTCGACAAATCGGGCTTTGATGAGCTCATCCAATTTCATCAATTCATTTTGTCTAA
>CAYTDI010000048.1:0-19147 GCA_964436595.1 uncultured Eubacterium sp. | reverse complement strand
CAAAGGCTTATAGCCGTTGTGCAAACCACCCGTTTGACGGGTGGTATTGATTATAGGAGAAATGGAGCAGTGTATGATTTTTGTATTGCCTTTCTCTTTCATAACAGTTAAAATGGAAAAAGAGACTTTTATAAAGGAGAAGGAACATGGATTATAGAACTTATTTAAAAAATTATCCGGATAAGGACGGTCGTTTTGGACCTTACGGTGGTGCATATTTATCAGAAGAATTAAAACCGGCATTTGAGGAAATTACAGAGGCGTATCAGACGATTTGTCATTCCTCTCAATTTATCAATGAGCTGCGTAGAATCCGCAAGGAATTTCAGGGAAGACCTACTCCGGTATATCATTGCGAGCGACTTTCCAGAGAAATCGGAAACTGTCAGATTTATTTGAAGAGAGAAGATTTAAATCATACAGGAGCACATAAGCTCAATCACTGTATGGGAGAAGGTCTGTTAGCAAAGTTCATGGGAAAGAAGCGATTGATTGCGGAAACCGGAGCAGGACAGCATGGTGTGGCATTGGCAACAGCGGCAGCATACTTTGGATTGGAATGTGAAATACATATGGGTGAAGTGGATATTGCAAAGCAGGCTCCTAATGTGACCAGAATGAAGATTTTGGGTGCAAAGGTAGTTCCTGTTACACATGGACTTAAGACTTTGAAAGAGGCAGTAGACTCTGCGTTTGACTCTTATGCAAAGAATTATAAGGATTCTATCTACTGTATTGGTTCTGCATTAGGACCACATCCATTCCCTCTGATGGTGCGTGATTTCCAGTCAGTAGTAGGGTATGAGGCAAGAGATCAATTCCGTGAAATGACGGGAATGGATCCGGATGTAGTATGTGCCTGTGTAGGTGGTGGAAGTAATTCCATTGGTATGTTTATTCCTTTCTTAGATGATCCGGTAGATATTGTAGGTGTAGAGCCATTGGGACGTGGAGAAAAGTTAGGAGACCATGCCGCATCTATGAAATATGGTGAAAGAGGAGTTATGCATGGATTTGAAAGTATCATGTTAAAAGACGAAAATGGAGAGCCGGCACCGGTATATTCCATTGCTAGTGGTTTGGATTATCCGTCAGTAGGACCGGAACACGCATTTTTACATGATCTTGAAAGAGTAAAATATGAAACCGTAGGTGACGAGCAGGCAATGGAAGCGTTCTTTAAGTTATCCAGATATGAGGGAATTATTCCGGCAATTGAAAGCTCTCATGCAGTAGCATATGCAATGCGCAGAGCAAAAGAAATGGGACAGGGTTCTATTTTGGTTTGTTTAAGCGGACGAGGCGATAAGGATATCGACTATGTGGTAGAGAATTATGGATATGGAGAGCAGTTTTTGTAAAAAGAATTGTAAATAAGGATATGTATGAAATGCGGGTTTTTTAGATATTATTCTAAAAACCCGCATTTAGTTTGGCAAATTTATTTTCTTTCCGATACTCTCCCGCGGTCATTCCACACTGCTTTAAAAAGCATTGGGAAAAATAGCTTTGAGAAGAAAATCCGGTAAGCTGTGCAATTTCTCCGATACTGTGATCCGTCTCTGTTAGCAATTCGCAACTGGCTAAAATGCGCTTTTTTTGCAAATAGCTAATAGGAGAAATGCCAAAGGTATTGGTGAAAACGTGCACAAAGTAGTATTTATTCAGGTGAGCCAGATTTGCCAATGCATCTAAGGAAAGGTCTTGAGCATAGTGAGCATCTATATAGTGCTTTACCTTGCTGCACTCACGATGTAAGGTTTGTGTCGAAACAAGATTATAAGAAAAATTGCTGTATCGGCTTAACTGTATCATAAGAACTTCTAACAATTTCTCGCATGCCAGCTCATAGTCTGGCTTTTTTTCCGTAATTTCTTTTAAAAGGGTAGAAAAATAAAACAGTAAGGTTTGTGTATCGTTTTTGCAGTGAAGAATCATGTATTCCGATTGTTCTGCAAAAGAAAACACAACACCTTCCACACCTAAAATTACATATTCTAAAGGTTTGGCATGAAAAGAAATTTCCGTATGAGCCACATTGGGATTTACTAAAACAAGGTCGTCTTTTTGAATGGGAATGACTTCATCCTCAATGAGAAACTGCCCTTTTCCGTTTTTTACATAAAAAAGTTCACAAAAATGATGACTGTGCTTTAAACTGGTCCAGTCGTCTTCGTATTTGGAAAAAGTAACATATAAAAGACGGGCAGAACTGCTGTCCTTCTCGGAAGAATGAAAATGATATTTTGTATTTCCCATAATGCTCCTTTTGATAAAAAATATTGTGAAAATAACAATGCTTTTTCGTAAGTGCTATAAGCTCTTGCAAATTTTAATATGTTCATATTTTAGCAAGAAAAGAAAGAAATAGCAATATATCTAAAAAACAACGCAAGAAATACGTTGAAAAAAAGTTGTTTTTTTCATATTCTGAAATTAGAAAGTAACGTTGAAAAATATTTTTAAGAAGGAACAACAGGAGGAGATTGCTATGGGAAAAACCAAGGGACGTGTAACAATACCAACAGATGTAGATGTAATACCACAGACACTGGAACTGATGGAACGCTGGGGGGCGGATGCAGTCAGAGATTGTGATGGTACAGATTTTCCAAAAGAATTGCAAGAGGTAGATGCTAAGATATATTCCACTTACTATACTACAAGAAAAGACAATGAGTGGGCAAAAGCAAATCCCGACGAGGTGCAGCAGATGTATCTGATGACACCGTTTTATACAGCAAAGGACACCAGTCTTGTGGTACATCTCATGAAAGGGTTGTATCCGGATATGTTAAAGCCAAACAGCAGGGACGATATTACCCGCTGGTGGGAAGTAGTCGACCAGACAACAGGGGAAGTAGTGCCTGTGAACGAATGGAGTTATAAAGAGGCAACAGGTGATGTTACCATAAAAACAAAACCGTTTCACGATTATACGGTAAGTTTTCTGGCTTATATTATGTGGGATCCGGTGCATATGTATAATGCGGTTACAAATAATTGGACAGGAGTGGAGCATCAGATTACCTTTGATGTACGCCAGCCAAAGACGCATGCATTTACCATGAAGCGGCTGCGAAAGTTTATAGAAGAACATCCTTATGTAAATGTACTTCGCTTTACTACTTTTTTTCATCAATTTACATTGGTTTTTGATGAATTGGCAAGAGAAAAATATGTGGATTGGTATGGATATTCCGCTTCAGTCAGTCCGTATATTTTAGAGCATTTTGAAAAAGAGGCAGGATATTCATTCCGTCCGGAATATATTATTGACCAAGGATATTATAATGGGCAGTATCGGATTCCATCCAAAGAATACCGGGATTTTCAGGCATTTCAGCGCAGAGAAGTAGCCAAGATTGCAAAGGAAATGGTGGATATTACCCATGAATGCGGCAAGGAAGCAATGATGTTTTTAGGAGATCATTGGATAGGAACAGAACCTTTTATGGAAGAGTTTTCCTCCATTGGTCTTGATGCTGTGGTAGGAAGTGTGGGAAATGGTTCTACCCTTCGACTTATCAGTGATATTGATGGTGTGAAATATACCGAAGGACGTTTACTGCCATATTTTTTCCCAGATACGTTCCATGAGGGCGGTGATCCGGTAAAAGAGGCAAAAGTAAATTGGGTAACAGCAAGACGAGCCATTTTAAGAAAACCAGTAGACCGTATCGGATATGGCGGATATTTAAAACTGGCAGTGGAATTTCCGGAGTTTGTGGACTATGTAGAATCGGTATGTGATGAGTTTCGGGAACTTTACCAAAATGTAAAAGGCTGTACCCCATATTGCGTAAAGCGGGTAGCTGTTTTGAATTGTTGGGGAAAAATGCGGGCATGGGGAGCACATATGGTTCATCATGCACTTTATCAAAAACAAAATTATTCTTATGCAGGGGTTATAGAAGCCTTGTCCGGAGCACCGTTTGATGTAACGTTCATAAGTTTTCAGGATATAAAGGAGAATCCTAATCTTTTAAATGACATAGATGTTATTTTAAATGTTGGTGGGGCAGATACGGCGCATACCGGAGGCGAATATTGGTGTGACCCTCAGATTGTTACTGCGATAAAGGAATTTGTTTATAAGGGTGGTGGTATCATTGGTGTAGGAGAACCAAGTGCCCATCAGGCAAATGGTCGCTATTTCCAATTGGCAAATGTATTTGGAGTAGAGGAAGAACGAGGATTTACACTGGGATATGACAAGTACAACTGGGAAAGTCATGCACACTTTATTACCGAAGACTGCAAAGAAAAAATTGATTTTGGAGAGGGGCAGAAAAATGTCTATGCATTGGAGGGTACGACAATTCTGGTGCAGGAAGAAAAAGAGGTACAGTTGGCAGTAAATGAATTTGGAAAAGGTCGTGCTGTTTATATCAGCGGACTTCCTTATAGTTTTGAAAATAGCAGATTGTTGTATCGTGCGGTTCTTTGGAGCAACCATGAGGAAGAAAATCTTCATAGATGGTTCAGCACGAACTATAATGTAGAAGTGCATGCTTATATTAAAAATGGAAAATATTGTGTAGTAAATAATACCTATGAACCGCAGAAGACCGTTATTTATAGAGGAGATGGAAGCAGCTTTGAACTAAATCTGGAAGCAAATGAGATACGGTGGTATCAGCTATAAAAATGCCCCGCAAAAGATGCGTGCCTTGCGGAAAAGAAAATAATCGCATCGCGATACCGCTCGGGAACAGGAAGAGAATTTAAGCAGAGAATTGCACTTATTAAAAGGCATTGGTATAATAATATCAGTGCCTTTTATAGTATAGGGACAAGAAGATAAAAATATAATACAAAAGAGGGATGACATGAAAGTATTAGTTTTGGGAAATGGATTTGATTTGTATCATAAACTGCCTACGAGATATATAGATTTTATGAATGTAATAAAGAGATTGAAAGAGTTAGGTGAGGGGTATAAAAAGTGTCATTATATTCGATTTATGTTTGGAGAAGACAGTCCTTTGTATACGGAAAACGAATTTATACAGGAGTGTTATAAAGTACATAGTGATGTTATTAAGGGAACAAAAATTGATATAAAAAAGTTAGATAAGATGGTTGAATTATCCAATAAAAATATGTGGGTTGCCTATTTTGAAAAAATATGCGAACTAGATATTGGATGGATTGATTTTGAAAAAGAAATTGTGGATGTGCTTGAATGTTTTAAAAGAATTTTTGATTATGCCCGTACCATAGAAGATTTTATTGGATATGTTGAATGGAGCGAGAGTAATCAGTTAAGGTTGAGAGATATTGAATTGTTTCATAAGTTTGGAAGGTTTCAAAGTGCAACAGCAAACATCAATAACAGCTATATTTCATTTGATAAAAATTATTTAACATCAGAAATGGAAGGAACAAGGATTAGAAGGATAGATGAAGAAAAAATTATTAATGAGATGTATTCCGAGTTACGAGATTTTATTGAGATATTGAATATATATATTGAAGAGTTTATAGACCAGATAGCGGTCAATAAGAATTCAAATAATGAGATTTTCGGACAAGCAGATTGTGTAGTAAGTTTTAACTATACAAATGTATATGAAAAATTATATGTACAAGAAAGACGTGTTCCGGTATATCATATTCATGGACGTGCCAAAGAGCATAATATTGTGTTAGGTGTAAATGCAAATGAGGATGATGAATTAGAAAAAATAGATACCAGATTTATAAGATTTAAAAAATATTTTCAAAGAATAGAAGGCGAAACAGATATAGAATATGCCAAGATATTAGAAGAGTATGATGATGCAAGAGATTTTGGAGAAGAAGTAGAAGTCTATTTTGTGGGACATTCTTTAGATATCACAGATGAAGATATTATCAAGGAATTAATAGAACAATCTGATAAAGTGACAATCTATTATCATTCCCAAGAGGTATTAAAAGATTATATAACAAACATGGTAAAATTGTTTGGAAAAAGAAAAGTAACGCAGATGCGTTTAAATGAAAAATTAAAGTTTGAGAAGTTATCAGAATTTAAATTGAAAGAAACCTAGGTATGGAAAATATACCGACAAAACGTTATTTTAGAAAAGCACCAAAACGTTTTTAGTTGAATCAGAAACAGACAGAAATGTACGTTGAAAAGTATTCCAAATAAGAGCAAAGATTTCGTTGACAAGCAGTTGTAAAGGAGTAAAATAGGAAGTACAAAGGGAGAAGACAAGGCAATTGTATATTATAGAAAGGTGGAGTGGTTATGGAACTTTTAGTGAGTGTTGTATTGCTTGGTGCAATCGCAGGAGTATATGCGATTTTTTGGCGCAAGGTGGGCGATAATATTGGAAGCGGATACGGAAAAAGTTACATGAAAGAAAAATGGGGAATTGAGGAAGAAAACAGGTAATAAAAAACAGTGCAAAGCCAAAGAAAAGTGAATGGCTTTGCACTGTTTTATTATAAAAAGTTTTTATTGTGTTTCAGTTACTGCATTTCTTAAATGTTCTAGATATATATTTCGAATACTTTCGTATTCACCTAAGCCCTTAATATGACAGATAACTTCATATCCGGCAGCTTCAAACCGAGACTTCCAAGAGTCTTTCTTATTCCCAGCCATATCGTTGTTGGCATGGTCACCGGCTACCAATAAAAACGGTGCTAAATGGACACGTTTTGGATGAACACGGTCTACCTGACGAATCAAAACCTCTAAGTCAGGATAGGCTTCTACGGTTCCCATAAAAGTGTGTGTATAGCCCATATCTTTTAGAGTATAGTCTAGGGCGGCATAAACAGAGTTTACATAATGTGTTGTGCCGTGTCCCATAAATACCAGAGCATCTTCCTGTGGAATTTCTGCCAATTCTCTCATTACCGCATTTAATACGAAATGGTTATCCGCGGTAGAGGTAAGAAGAGGCGTGCCAAAACGAACTGTCAATTCCTCGGAAGCCATAGATAAAATGGTCTTTTTCATGGTATCATTTTCTAACCCATTGATAAGGTGGGTAGGTTGTACAATCAGGTCTGTAATACCATCTGTCCGAATCTGTGTCATAGCCTCTTCAATGGTAGGAATATGAATGTGGTCACGTTCCTGTAAAATATGAATAATGATTTTGCTGGTCCATGCTTGATAAATGGTATAGTCAGGAAATGCATGGCTAACGTCAGTCACTATTTTATCAATGGTTTTCTCTTTACTTTCTATATAGCTTGTACCAAAGCTTACCAAAAGGATTGCTTTTTGTTGTTTCATATGATTACCTGCTTTTTATTAATATCAGCACAAGTATAGCAGAGTGACAAAGCCACGTCAAATATGGTATACTCAAAAAAAATGGGAGGTGGATAAATTGAGAAGAGCAATAGCACTTTGCGGAGGAGGAACAAAGGGGGCTTATGAGTTGGGAGTTTGGCAGGCATTGAAAGAATTAGATATTGATTATCAGATTGTGACAGGAACATCAATCGGTTCTATTGTAGGGGCATTGATGACTACTAGAGATTATGAGAAAGCCTGTGAGCTTTGGGGAAATATTCGCATGGAAGACGTCATGAAAGATGGTGTTAATCTTACCACAACCATAGAGGGGATGTACAACCAAAGAGAGCAGATTCGGCCATTTTTAAAAAAATATGTAAAAAACAAGGGTGCGGATATTTCTCCCTTTATAGAATTTATTGATAGAATGATTGATGAGGATAAAGTGCGTCAGTCGGATATAGATTTTGGATTGGTAACGGTTCAGGTAAGCAGTCTAAAGTCCTTAGAACTTACCAAGGAAGAAATTCCGAAAGGAAAATTAAAGGATTTTATTATGGCTTCATCCTCTATTTTTCCAGTGTTTCCCATGCATAAAATAGATGGAGAAACGTATTTAGATGGGTGTTATTATGACAATTTACCCATAGATTTGGCTTTGAAAATGGGAGCAGACGAGGTGATTGCCATTGATTTACATACCAGTCCCAGTCACCCTAATTATGTAAACAAGCCATATGTAACTTACATAAAACCAAGTCGTTCTCTGGGAACGATGCTGAACTTTGAACGTAAGATTATTGATGACAATATTCGGTTGGGATATTATGATGCCATGAAGAATTTTGGTGGTATGATGGGAAAATGCTATCACTTCTACGGAGAAGACTATGCGGCATACGAAAGGGTAATACAAGAGTTTGTAAGTCGTGTGGCAAGAACGGAGTCTTATCTTACGGAGGGAACATTCAGCCGATTTGTAAAGCCGGGGGACAGCAAAAAGCTTTGCGGAAACATAGAAGACCATATCCGAAAGACAGAAAGTGCATATACCAAAGAAGACTATTTTACTGGTGCGGCAGAAATTTGCGGTGAAATTTTTAACGTTGAGAAAGACAAGGTATGGCATCTAAAAGAATTTATACGGGAAGTTTTGGGAAAACTAGAAGAAAAAGAAGCATATCCGGATATTAATGTTTTTGACACAAAACCGGGAATAGAAATTAACTCCAGATTAGCAGAATTGAGAATAAAAGAAAACAGTGATTACATTACAGGCTGTATTTATTATGGATACAAATCGGGAAAAATAGATTTAACAGAACAGTTGGGACTACTAACTTTTTTGCCCTATGAACTGGCAGGAGCACTTTTTTTGCTGACGGTGGATTAGGAGTGACAGAAAAAAGGCATACGCATATAGTATAGAGACAGAAAAAATGGGAGAATCGTTGTGGATTATAAACAGGAATCTTTATACGGAGCGTGGGACGCAAGTCAAAATAAAATGCCCTTTTATATGGCATATCCAATTCAGACCGTTTATATGGAAGAATTAGAATATGCGAAAGATATGCAGAAGTTAAAAGATATGTATCCAAAGGAAGTTCGTGAGATTCAGGAGCTGGTAGAGGATGAATGTGATAAAATGGAGTATGATGGCAGTCTGATGTTTGATGAAACACCGGACCAACTGATGTTACGCCAGATTACCGACCGAATTTATGATGCTGTTTCTGGAAAAACCATGAATGTTCGGGATTTTGAAAGCGAGCAGTATGAAGAAACAATGCAGGCAGAGGAGCTTCCGTTAGAAGGAAGTATGGTAGAGGAACGAGGTCCGAAAATGAATTTTCAAAGACCGGGAAGACCACCACACAGACCGGGGATGCGGCCGCCAAGAGACAGAGGGGTGGAGGCTTTGATACAGGTCTTATTGTTTAACGAAATGCATCAGCGCAGATGCCGCCATAAACGTTGCCGTAGATGGTGGTAAAATCCCCATGATTGTGATATACTTTTCAACTGATAGAAGAAACAGGAAAAACCATTAATATATAGAAAGGTTTCAAATGGAAGAATTACAAGAACTTTTATATAAATATTTAAATCAGAGCCTTGTACAGATGATTATCAGTAATCCAAGGAACCGGGAGAATGCTGGAAAAATCCACCTTCGACCGGTTCTGGTGAAGGAAGAACTGGTATTTCAGGCAAGTGAATACAAAGAAAAAAAGGTTTATCATAAGAATTTGACAAAAGAAGAAGCGGTAATGCAAGTGTTACAGTGGATGGAAGCATATCGGCAGTTAGAGGTCACAGCCCAGTGTGGACAGGCTACTGTTCTTATCAGCAAGAAAGGAAAAGTAACCGTAAAAGAGAAAAAGGGCTGCAACTGTGCAAAACAGATAGACCTGTCTCACAATCGGAAAAAGAAGTATATTCTAGAACCGGAGAAAAAAGTAGAATTTTTGGTGGACTTGGGGGTACAAACCCAAGAGGGGAAAATTGTACACGCCAAGTATGATAAATTTCGCCAAATTAATCGTTTCTTGGAATTTATCGAAGATATTTTACCGGAACTGCCCAAAGAACGGGAAGTGACAATCTTAGACTTTGGATGTGGTAAGTCTTATCTAACATTTGCTATGTATCATTATTTAAAAGAATTAAAGGGATATCCGGTGCGCATTATTGGGCTGGATTTGAAGGCAGATGTGATTGCGCATTGCAATGAACTGACAGAAAAATACGGTTATGAAGGACTTCGCTTTTTTGTAGGAGACATTGCACAATATGATGGTGTAGATGCGGTAGATATGGTAGTGACATTGCATGCCTGCGATACAGCTACGGATTATGCATTGGACAAGGCTGTAAAGTGGGGCGCAAAGGTGATTTTATCTGTGCCTTGTTGCCAGCATGAATTGAACAAACAGATGCGAAACGAATTGTTGCAGCCGATACTGAAATACGGACTCATAAAAGAACGAATGGCAGCATTACTTACGGATGCTTTGCGGGCGGAAATATTAGAAAGCAAAGGTTATCAGGTACAGATATTGGAATTTATTGATATGGAACATACCCCGAAGAATATATTGATTCGTGGGGTAAAAAAGGGCGGCAAAAAGGATGCAGCAGCCTATCAAAAGGTAATGGAATTTTTTGATGTATCCCCTACATTAGAAATTTTGCAGAATGGAAAGGACGAATAGCATGCGTAAGGGTGTGATAAAAGGAAGTGTTTTGGTTGCAGTTTTTGCTGTAACAATGGTGATAACCAGTATTTTAACTCACCAAAATAACATAGATCTTACTACAAAAATGTCAGAACCTACTCTACCGGTGGTATCACTGGAAGAGAATGGAACGAAAATTAATGAATTGTACGGGTATACCAAGGAAATGGATGGTACGGGAGTAAGAGATACCATTGCCTCACTGGGGGAGAATTTGACATTGCCAATCAATATTAAAACGTATCAGAGTCAGGTAGAAGCTATTTCTTATCAGGTTCGTACCATGGACATGGAGCGGTTGGTTCAGGAAGATAAAATAGAGAGCTTTTCACAGCAGGATGGTGTAGTGCGAGAAGAGCTTCAGTTTGAAAATATATTAGAAGAAAACAAAGAGTATATGCTGATTCTTACGTTGCAGTGTGATGGAAAGGATGTTTATTACTACACCAGAATTATTAGGGAAAGTGGATATCATGTGCAGGAGGCAGTAGAGTTTGTTTTAGATTTTCACGAAAAAACTTTTGACAAGCAACAGGCAAATAGTCTTGCAACTTATCTAGAACCCAATGCGCAGGAGGATAATACCTCACTTCAGAAAGTTACCATTCATTCTAGCTTAAATCAGGTATCATGGGCAGATTTTACCGGAGAACGTGTGGAAAAACCAGTTCCGTCCATCAAGGAAATTGGAAGTTCCTATAATACAATTGTGTTAAATTATGTACTGATGGCGGCAGGAGAGAACGGAGAAGTAGAGTATTACAACGTAGAGGAGTATTATCGGGTACGCTATGGAAATAATCGTATGTATTTGTTGAATTATGAGCGAACCATGAACGAGATTTTTCGAGGGGAAAGTGAACGGGTTACTGCCGAAGGTATTTCTCTTGGAATTCGTGAAAAAGATGTGGAATATATGGCGAATGAAAGAGGAAGTGTTATAGCGTTCGTGCAAGAAGGGGAATTGTGGAGTTATAGCAGTGATGACAATCGGCTTTCTAAGGTATACAGTTTTCGTGGTGCAGAAGGAATTGATGATAGAGAAAACAATCCTCAGCATGATATAAAAATTATTAAGATAGATGAAACAGGAAGTATGGATTTTGTGGTTTATGGATACATGAGTCGGGGAAATCACGAAGGAAATACCGGAATTGCAGTTTATCACTATGATGGAGTGGGAAATACAACAGAGGAAGAATTGTTTATTCCCTCCAATAAGTCTTATGAAGTATTAAAGGCAGAGTGGGGAGATATCTTCTATGTTAGTGATGGAAATGTATTTTATATGTTAGCTGGTGACAGCCTTTATAGCATTAACCTGTATACCAGAGAAAGTAAAAAAGTTTTGGATAATTTAGAGGGGGGATGTTATGCTGTATCGGAAACAGGAAGATACATTGCATGGCAGGAATCCGATAGTCTTTATAATGCAACACTTATTAAAGTGATGGATTTAGAAGGGGAAGAAATTCGTGAGGTTCAAGCAGGTGAGGGAGAATATCTGCAACCAATCGGATTTGTACAGAATGACTTTGTGTATGGAGCAGCAAAACAAGGGGATGTTGTAGTGGATAGTGCCGGAAATACCCAATTTCCAATGTGCCGTATTCAGATTTTAGATGAAAAGGGAGAAGTTGTAAAAGATTACGCCAAGAATGGCTATTATATAACAAAAGCATATGTAGAAGATGAAACCATTTATTTAAATCGTGTATATCAAAATGGAGCTAGTGGGATTTCCACAGAGCAGGATACCATTAAAAATCAGCAACTAGAGGCAGAACGGAATATTACAGTGGATACCTTTCAATTAGAACAAAAGCAGACAGTTGTTGAATTTGTCTTTGCAGGAGACAAAGAAGAGTTGACAGAGACACCACAGGTAGTAGTGCCAAAAGAGATTTTGGTAAAAGAAGACCGAAGTATAACTTTAGATACCGATGCAAAACAGGAAATTTACTATGTATATAGTGCCGGAAAAATTGTAAAAGATACACCGTTTGTAGCAGAAGCAGTAACTACGGCAGACAGCAATATGGGCGTAGTTATTGGAGATAAACAAAAATATATCTGGCGAAGAGGAAGAAAAACGGCGCAGCCTGTGGTGGGAGATGTAACCATAGACGAAAGTCAGACAGGTACAGGTTCTACAGCAAGATGTTTGACCGCAATTCTCCAGACCGAAGGTATCAGCATGGATGTGGAGGGACTTTTGACACAGGGAGAAACACCAAAGCAAATATTGACTGAAGCATTAAATGATTACAAAGTAATTGATTTGACAGGGTGCAATGTGGAACAGATATTGTATTATGTAAATCTAAAAACGCCTGTATTTGCAGTTGTAGATAACGAAGCAATGTTAATTGTGGGATATGATGAACACAATACCATTCTCTATAATCCCAACAGTAATACAACCTATAAAATGGGACTTCAGGATAGCAATGCCATGTTCGGGGCAGCGGGAAATGTTTTCCTAGGGTATCTGAAGTAGAAATGATGTAAAAATATTGGTATGTAAAAAAGTGATCTCAGATTGTTAAGATTTGAGGTCACTTTTGTTTATGTGGGCATAAGAAAAATGGAGTAATAGCTTGGAACTTCTAAAAAAGATTCATATATGTACCAATACAAAAAATGATAGTTTTGTGTTAATGATTAAGGAGTATTATGCAAGAATCATATAAAAATAAAGAGTATAATGCAGGTGAAAGTGGTTATATACAGGAGAATGGCATTTTAGTCATAGAAAGTGAGGAAAAAGCGATATGTTAGAAGGAATACAGATGGTAAATGAAAAAAATTATAAAATTGAAAAATTATTGGGAAAAGGAAAGGGAGGATATTCTTATCTGGCAACGGATGGGGAAAAGAAATATGTGTTAAAACAGATACACCATGAACCCTGTGATTATTATCAGTTTGGAAATAAAATAGAATCTGAATTAAATGATTATAAGAAATTAAAGACAATAGGAATCAGGATGCCCGAAATGCTGGAGATAGATATGGAACGGGAAAGAATTTTGAAAGAATATATCAAGGGAAAGACTATATATGAAATCGTTTTGCAGGATGAAATGAAAAAAGAATATATTGCTCAGGTAAAGGAAATGTGTAATGTGCTATATAAGGCAAATACCAATATAGATTATTTTCCTACTAATTTTATTGTACAGGAGGGGAAATTGTTTTATATAGATTATGAGTGTAACGAATATATGGAAGAGTGGAATTTTGAAAATTGGGGTATTAAATATTGGTCAAAGACCACAGAGTTTTTAGAATATGTAAAAACTCATTAAATTTCTAAAGTTTCTGCAACTTATTACCGAAATAGTAGTTATGAAATAATGTAACCATGAATATAGAGGATAATGGAGTGCGGAAATGAGAGTAGATAACAGTAATTTAATAGAAATTACCAAATCCAATAGTAGTGTAGAAGTAAAAGGGAATGTTTCCGTTCAGACGCAGAAGACCACAACTCAGCAGATTGATAAGACAACTGGTGAAGTGCGGTCTGTGCAGCAGACGACCGTAGACAAGCCCTTTTTTGCTGGGGATTCAGAATCCGAGTTGGACAAGATTCGTCAGGATGCAGAAAATATGGAGGTAAAGCTCTATAAAAAGCAAATGGAGACGGTGACGAATACGGCTACTGCAGATGATTGTGCGAAAATGGATGAAGACGGTTCTCCGTTAAACAGTACAGAGGTTAAAGCTGTTGTAACGGAAATGGATAAGATAAAAATGCAGCTTGCCAAAGCCGGAGTAGACATTAGTATTTTTGGTGATGATTTGAGTATGGAGCAGTTGGCAGAAATGCTGGGAAGTGCAGGAATGGCATACCAAATGGAGCAGACGATTACTGCTGCAGATTTACCGGCTACCGAAGAAAACATTTCAGATTGTCAGGAGACTTTAAAGCAAGCGGCAGATTTAACAGAATGTAACGAACAAACCGTAAAATATATGGTAGAAAATGAACTGTCTCCTACGGTAGAAAATTTGTATAAGGCACAGCATAGCACTACTGCGACAACAGCTATGCCAATGCAGCAGACAGCAGAAACAAGTGCAAAGCAAGAAAGTGCAGTGGATGAAAATTTCCAAAAGCAGATTGAACAGGTAGTAAAGGAAGCAGGGTTGGAAGTTAACGAAACAACATTGGGTTATAGTCAGTGGATGTTGGATAATAATATTCCATTGACAGCAGAAAATCTTAAATATGCAGCAGATTTATTTGAAATGGAGTTTCCGTTAGATGCAGCAGCGGTTATAGATGGAATGATGACTGCCATTTCCGAGGGAAATCGTCCGAAAGATGCCATTGTAGTAGATGGATATAGTATGGCAGAACGGGCACAGCAGACAGCAGATGTGATAGACAATGTTACAGATGCAGATATTTGGACTGTTGTAGAAAAGGGACAGCAGGTAACGGTTGAGAATCTTGCTGCGGCTCACAACAGTAATGCTGTTTCACAACAGGGCAGTGAGGGAGATAGTAACGGTAAAGAAATACAGAGTGCAGAAGTTCCGGCATATACACAGGAGGATATTAAGTATATTATTGCCCGCCGCCAGTTAGAAGAGATTCGCCTGATGATGACAACAGAGGCAAACTACGCCTTGTTGAAAAAGGGAATCAACATAGATACAAAACCATTAGAAGAGTTAGTGGAGCAGTTAAAAGATTTAGAAAATGATTACTATAAAAATCTGTTAAGTAATAACGGAATTGAGCCAACCAAGGAAAATACAGAGCTTTTAGCAGAAACAGTAGGAAAAGCAGAAGAATTAAAAAGCGTACCTGCGTATGTATTAGGAACTGATACCGTAGAAAATCATACCGTAAATACCTTGCATGAAGCAGGAACTCAATTAAAAAATGAGTTACAAAAAGCAGGGGAAGCCTATGAAACTTTGATGACAGCTCCAAGAGCGGATATGGGAGACTCCATTCAAAAGGCATTCCGAAATGTAGACGATATATTAAAAGATCTTGGAATGGAAACCACAGAGGTAAATCAAAGAGCAGTAAGAATACTGGCATATAATCAGTTGGATATTACCACAGATTCTATCAATCAAATAAAGGCTGCTGACCAAAAGGTACAGGTATTATTCCAAAATCTTTCTCCATCCGTAGTAATGGAAATGATTCGTGAAGGTGTAAATCCATTGGAAATGGATATTAGCCAGTTAAATGCCAAAGCAGAAGAGATTAAGAATCAGATAGACGCAGGCGGAGAAGAGAAGTTCAGTAAGTATCTTTGGAAAATGGAGCAAAAGAATGAGATTACTCCGGAAGAACGAGATAGTTATATCGGCATTTATCGTTTGTTAAATCAGATTGATAAAACAGATGGTGCAGTGATAGGAGCAGTATTAAATCAAGGTGCAGAGCTTAGTATGAAGAACCTGCTCACAGCGGTAAGAACCAATCGAGGACATGGCGTTGATACTACCGTAGACGATAATTTGGGAGTGACAGAAACCGCAAAGACACCGGATTTAAGTATTTCACAGCAGATAGAGGCGGCTTATCAGACTGATTGTGCCAAAGAAGCATTTGCCAGAATGACACCAGAGGGAATAGAACAGGCACAGCAGCAGGGTGCAGTAGATGAAATGACACCGGAAGAATTGTTGTGGCAGTTAAAAAATACCCAAGTAGATCAAGAATCTGAAGAAGCATATTACCAACAGCAGTTACAAGAATTTGCGCAGGCAAGAGGTGCGGAGGAACAGGTGTTAAAACTTTTGACCGGATATGATATGCCGGTAACTGCTTATAATGTATTAGCTGCAAACCAGATGCTTCATAATCGAAACGGTATGTTTAAGACATTGTTTGAACATAGCAATGAAGAAGAATCAGATGTTGATTTAGAAGAAGTAAAACAAGGAATTTTAGAAGACTTTGCAGAAGCGGTAAAAACGCCGGAGGATATGGCAAAGGCACAGAAAAAACTTGCAGATGTAGCGGAAAACGTAATGAAAACAATGGCACAGGCTACGGATGTACAAAGCTTTGATATTCGTGATTTAAAGATTATGCGTCAGGAAATTGAACTGGGCAACAAGATGGCAAAGGAAGAAAATTATGCAATTCCGGTTCTTGTGGCGGACGAATATACAAATATACAGTTGAAAATTGTACGAGGAACAGACAAGAGAGGGCGATTAGACGTTATCTTTGATTTGCCAAAGCTTGGAAAGGTAGCGGCAAGATTCCAAGTACAGGGAGAAAAGATAAAAGGATATATTGCTTCGGATTCTAAGGACACCATAGAAAATCTGAAAGAGCAGCAAGACCAATTATCAGAAAAACTCAGTATGGAGGGAACGTTATATCCGAATTTGGATTTGATTCAGAGTGATAATCTGGATTTAACGCAGTTTTCATTAGATAACAGAACCTATGGAGATATTAGCGGCCAGCCGGAGGAGGAATATCAAGTGCAGACCAAGGTATTGTATGGTATGGCAAAAGAATTTATTGGAGCAGTAAAACAATTAGGAATGGAAGAGTAAGGAAATTTAGTTACCGTAACAAGGAAGAAACGGTTTAATATTTTTGGCAGGGAAGCCGATATATAAACCATAAGAGAGGTGCAGAATATGAAAATTAATCACAATATGTCGGCAGTTATTGCCAATAAAAAATTATTAAGAACGGAAAGCGGATTGTCTACTTCTTTAGAGCGTTTATCCTCAGGATTGCGTATTAATCGTGCATCGGATGATGCAGCAGGAATGGCAATTGCAAGCAAGATGAAAGCTCAGATTAAGGGCTTGAATCAAGCATCTAGAAATGCATCTGACGGTGTATCTGTATTAGATACTGCGGATGGAGCCTTAAATGAAGTTGCAAGTATGTTACAAAGAATGCGTGAATTGTCTGTTCAAGCAGCAAATGAAACCAATACAGAGACAGACCTTGAAGCAATTCAGGCAGAGATTACATCTCTTACGGATGAAATTGACCGTGTTTCGAAAGATACGGAGTATAATACCATGAATCTGTTAGACGGAACACAGGATACACGAGTATATCCAAGCGTAAGAGGAATTGAACGAATAGATATTTCAGACAGTGTAGAAAAAGGTGTGTATAGCATCACTGTAAATGCATCAGCAGAGCACGCAGTAGGAGAAGGAACTGGAGCGGCAGCTACTACCGCAGTAACAGCAGCACAGGAAGGAAAAGTTGTAATCAACGGTGTTGAGGTAGAAATCAAGGAAGGCGATACCTTTACACAGGTATATGAAAAGCTTCGTGCCGGAGCAGAAACCGGAAATGTAAATCTTATGGTAGTAGCAGACACTGCAGCAACAGGTGGAACGGCTGAAAATGCAGGATATGTACCGACAGATGCAGCAGCAGGTGGAACATTGGTATTTGTTTCTAAGGAATATGGTTCTGCAGCAGAGTTGAATATAAGCTGTGAAAATACAGAATTAGCTACCTACCTTGGCATTCCTGCCGCAGGTTATACAGAACATGGTGAAAATGCAGATGTATCATTTGCAACGGGAGACAATGGATTTTCCACACAGGCAACAATGACAACAGAAGGAACTCATGTAAAAGTAACAGACAGAAGTGGATTTGAAATGAGCTTTGAAGTAATGCCGGGAGTAACAGGAGATGTGTCATTGGAAGTAACAGATATTGGAACTATGACACTTCAGATAGGGGCAAATGAGAATCAGACAATGGATGTGCGTATTCCGGAAATATCTTCTAAGAGCCTTTACATCGATAAGGTAGATGTAAGAACAGTAAATGGTGCTGGAAAAGCAATTACAAGTTTTGATAATGCAATTAGTAAGGTAAGTGAAGCTCGTTCCAGAATTGGTGCATATCAGAATCGTTTGGATTCTGCTGTAAATAGTTTGGAAGGAACAGAAGAGAACATGACAGCAGCTCTTTCACGTATCGAAGACGTGGATATGGCGGAAGAAATGTCTGAATATACAAAATACAATGTGTTATCCCAGGCGGCAACATCTGTACTTGCGCAGGCAAATGATATTCCGCAGCAGGTACTTCAGTTATTGCAGTAGGGGGCTTAAAGTATGAAGGATGAAAAGAAACAGGAGTTTACCCGAAGGCTTAGTTGCTGTAATCGAGGGGAAATGATTATTATTATTTACGATATCCTGTTTTCCTATCTGGAAGAGGCACAGGAAGCGCAGAAAGCTGGAAATTATGAAGAGTTTAAGGATTCTGTGCACAAGGCTCAACAGGTAGTACGAAGATTAATGGGAACATTGGACTTTACCTATCCGGTATCAAAAGATCTTCATGCACTTTATCGTTTTATAAATGAGTTATTAGCACTTGCTGTTGTAAAAAATACGGAGCAGAATATTATAGATGCGAAAAAGGTTTTGAAAAATCTTTATGATGGATTCTGGGAAGCTGCACAGCATGATACGTCAGAACCATTGATGCAGAATACCCAGCAAGTGGTAGCAGGTATGACATATCAAAAAGCAACATTGACGGAAACACTGCAAGGCTCAGAGAGCAGCAGAGGTTTTTTGGCATAAACAATGTAAGCGAATACGAAATCAAAAGGCTCTTTGTCAAGAGTTGGGGTAAAACCCTTATGAGAGGAAACGAAAGTTTCCT
>CAYTDI010000047.1:0-20121 GCA_964436595.1 uncultured Eubacterium sp. | reverse complement strand
TCTGTGGTACTATGCCTACTCTTTTTTATTTACCCCAATGAAAAGTGTACAACCATTTTTTATTTCATAGGAAACACCGCGTTACTTTAAAGTATGAAAAGGCAAAAATTCCTATGAAATAAAAACGCTCCGCTAAGGATGCGCAGCTCGCGGAAAGGAAAATATCGCTTTGCGAACCGCTCGCTCGCAGAGAATCTCGCAAGCGAGATTCTTTTTGACTCTCTAAATTACGCGAGATTTGTCTTGTTTTGATAAAAAGCATAAATTTTCTCTAACTGGTAAATACTGATACAAAGAAAAGTATTATGTTGAAGCATATAAGCGTATGCGAAAGGAGAAAATTATGAGCTTTTGTTTAAAAATCACAGATGTACATGCAAGAGAAGTGCTGGATTCCAGAGGAAATCCAACGGTAGAGACAGAGGTTACGGTACAAACAGTAACAACCGGAAAACATACAAAAGGAAGAGCATCTGTACCGTCAGGAGCATCTACCGGACAGTTTGAGGCAGTGGAACTGCGAGACGGAGAACCACGTTATTTCGGATTAGGTGTGCAAAAGGCAGTAAAACATGTCAATGACAAAATAAGTAAAATATTAATAGGAAAAAATGCGTTAAATCAAGTGGAAATTGACCGTTGTCTGATTGCAGAAGACGGAACAGACGATAAGATTAATTTAGGTGCAAATGCCATGTTAAGTGTTTCATTGGCAACAGCAAGAGCAGCGGCGGAAGCTATGGAACTGCCTTTATACCAATATCTTGGAGGAACCAATGCAAAGCATATGCCGGTTCCTATGATGAATATTTTAAATGGTGGGCGCCATGCAGACAATACTGTGGACTTTCAAGAATTTATGATTATGCCGGTAGGGGCAAAAGAGTGGAATGAAGCATTGCGTATGTGTGCAGAGGTTTATCACAATTTGAAAAAAATATGTGAAGAAAAAGGATTATCTACGGCGGTTGGTGACGAGGGAGGATTTGCTCCGGATTTGCCGGATACCTTTGCGGTACTGGAATTAATTATGGAAGCAGTAAAAGCATCCGGTTATGTGCCGGGAGAAGATTTTAAAATTGCCTTAGACGCTGCAGCCAGTGAGCTCTATAATGAAAAAACAGAAATGTATCATTTTCCGGGTGAATCCAAATTAAAGGGAGAAGAAGTGGTACGAAATACCAAAGAAATGATAAATTACTATGAAACACTGATTGAAAAATTCCCGATTATATCCATTGAAGATGGTCTTGCAGAAGAAGACTGGGATGGCTGGCAGGAGCTGACAGAGCGTATCGGAGAACGGGTGCAGTTGGTAGGAGATGATTTATTTGTTACCAATACCAGACGTTTGGATTTGGGAATTAAGTTAGGAGCAGCCAATGCCATATTAGTAAAGGTAAACCAGATAGGAACATTGACAGAGGCGATGGAAGCAATTGAACTGGCGCATAAAAACGGATATCGTGCAGTTATATCTCATCGTTCTGGTGAAACAGAGGATACCTTTATTGCAGATTTGGCAGTAGCGGTAAATGCAGGACAGATTAAAACAGGCGCGCCATGCCGAGGAGAGCGTACTGCAAAATACAATCAATTGCTTCGAATTGAAGAACAGTTAGGATGTGTTGCAGAATATAAGAATCCGTTTGACAAGTTTTAACTGCTATGGTACAATATTCTGAGTTATGAACGAAGACAGCCTCAGGAGGTGTAGTACAGTGGCAGTATTAAAGATGGTTTTGCAGATTGCATTTATTATAATCAGTATTGTGTTGACAGTTATTGTTTTAATGCAGGAAGGCAAACAGACAGGACTTGGCGCAATTGCAGGAAGTTCTGAGACATATTGGAGCAAGAATAAAGGACGTTCCGTAGAAGGAATGCTGGTGAAGGTTACCAGAGTATTGGTAATTCTGTTTTTAGTAATTGCAGCAGTATTGAATATTGGAAGTTTTTAAGTACGAAAGACTGTCGGGATGTTTTTTCCGGCAGTCTGTTTTTTACTTTATAGGAAATTTCGTGTTGTATTAAAGCGTGAAGTGCATGAGTTTCCTATGATAAAAAATATAATATTTAAACTTAGGAGAGAGTATGGAGAAAGAATTACTGGAGAAAAGAAAACAGGCAGTTTACGAACTGATGTGTAATGATATGTATGTTCCTATGAAAATAAAGGAACTGGCAATTCTTATGAATGTACCAAGGGAAGAAAGACCTGACTTAGAAGAGGTATTAAACGCCCTAATGGCAGAGGGAAAGATTGAACTTTCTAAGCGTGGAAAGTATTCTAAGGCAGAAGGAAAATTTATAGTAGGAACTTTTACCGGAAATATTCGAGGTTTTGGTTTTGTTACGGTTGAGGGAGAAACGGAAGATATATTTATCACAGAGACACAGGTAAATGGTGCATTGCATGGAGATACCGTGCAAGTGGTATTATCCACGGGAAAGGTCGCAGAAGGAAAACGCAAGGAAGGAACAGTTGTTAAGATTCTGGCAAGAGGAACGGTACAGGTAGTAGGAACTTTTCAAAAGAGTAAAAATTTTGGATTTGTAGTGCCGGACAATGCCAAGTTTGTACAGGATATTTTTGTGCCATTAGAACGCTCCAAAGGAGCAGTAGACGGACACAAGGTAGTAGTAGAATTAACCGATTATGGCAAGAAGAATCGAAAACCGGAAGGAAAAGTGGTTGAAATTATTGGGCATATTAATGACCCGGGAACGGATATTATGTCCATTGTAAAAGGCTATGATTTGCCGGTAGAATTTCCGGAAAAGGTTTTGAAACAGGCAGATAATGTGGCAAAAACGGTAAGTACTGCGGATATGGCAGGACGAATGGATGTTAGAGATTGGCAAATGGTAACCATTGATGGCGAAGATGCCAAGGATTTGGATGATGCCATTACCATTACCAGAGAGGGTGACAACTATCGGCTTGGAGTCCATATTGCGGATGTAACAAACTATGTACAGGAGAAAAGTGCGCTGGATGTAGAAGCATTGGAACGTGGAACCAGTGTTTATTTGGTAGACCGTGTGATTCCCATGTTGCCGCATACACTTTCTAATGGGATTTGTTCCCTTAATGCAGGAGAAGACCGATTGGCATTAAGTTGTATCATGCTTATAGATAAAAAAGGAAACGTGATAGACCACAAGATTGCGGAGACGGTGGTAAGAGTAGACCGTCGCATGAGCTATACCAGTGTGAAAAAGATATTGGTAGACCATGATGAGACAGAAATTGCAGAATACAAAGAATTAGTACCGATGTTTGAACTTATGCAGGAATTAGCTGCGATTTTAAGAGAAAAACGTAAAAAAAGAGGTTCTATTGATTTTGATTTTCCAGAAACCAAAATTGTTTTGGATAAACAGGGAAAACCATTGGAGATTAAACCTTATGAGAGAAATGTGGCAACGAAAATCATTGAAGATTTTATGTTGATAGCAAATGAAACAGTAGCACAGGATTATTTCTGGCAGGAGCTGCCATTTGTATATCGTACCCATGATACGCCTGATTCAGAAAAAATTCAAAAACTGAGCTTATTTATAAATAATTTTGGATATACCATAAAAAATGGACAAGATGAAATACATCCAAAAGAATTGCAGAAACTATTGTGTAAGATAGAAGATACTCCCGAAGAAGCGTTAATCAGTCGTTTGACATTGCGTTCTATGAAACAGGCAAAATATACAGTAACAAGTACTGGACACTTTGGATTGGCTACCCAGTATTATTGTCATTTCACATCACCGATTCGTCGTTATCCGGATTTGCAGATTCATCGTATTATTAAGGAAAATCTTCGGGGAAAACTGAATCAAAAGCGAATTGAGCATTATGATAAAATCTTGCCGGAGGTGGCATCACGTTCTAGTGAAATGGAACGCAGGGCAGACGAGGCAGAGCGGGAAACGGAAAAGCTCAAAAAGGTAGAGTATATGGAAAAACACATTGGAGAGACTTACGAAGGTGTGATTTCCAGTATTACTGCATGGGGCATATATGTAGAACTTCCAAATACCATAGAAGGTATGATTCATGTAACAAATTTGACAGATGACTATTATCATTATGAAGAAGCGACCTATGAAATGGTAGGAGAAGTAACCGGAAAACGTTATAAATTGGGACAGAAATTAAAGGTAGTTGTGGATAATGCAGATAAGTTTATGCGTACCATAGATTTTGTACTACCGGAAAAGGAAGAATAGAGGAAGCATATGGGGAAAGAAAGTATTAAATTAATTGCAAATAATAAAAAAGCATTTCACGATTATTTTATTGAAGATAAATATGAAGCAGGAATCAGCCTTGCAGGTACGGAAGTAAAGTCTTTGCGTATGGGAAAGTGTTCTGTAAAGGAAGCGTTTATCAGAATTGAAAAAGGCGAAGTTATGATTTATGGAATGCATATCAGCCCTTATGAAAAGGGAAACATTTTTAACAAGGACCCGCTTCGTCCTAGAAAACTTTTGCTGCATAAGCATGAAATTAATAAAATTGCGGGAAAAATGGCAGAAAAGGGTTATACCATAGTGCCCATACAGGTATATTTCAAAGGGAGTCTTGTAAAAGTTGAGATAGCACTTGCAAGAGGAAAAAAATTGTATGACAAGCGTCAGGATATTGCAAAAAAGGATCAAAGAAGAGAGTCTGAAAGGGAGTTTAAAGTAAAAAATTTATACTAAAACATTGCATATGGGTGACCAGTGTGATATAGTTTCTTTAGAAAAAACGGGTTGGAGAGTATGATTAATAAGGGGAGACATTTCTTAAAATCAAAAATCTTTTTAGTTTCTATGTATTATGAATTTCCCTAAAATCATAAATTTCAATCAAAAAGGAGTAAAAAATGAGCAGTTTTGTGTGTGAAAGTATTGTACAGTCAGGACGAACATCGGAGCGATTGTATTATACCTTAGAGGATAATAGTTTTTTTTATCAGACGGCATATAAAATATTACAAAATCAGGCAGAAGATACGTTTATTCCCTGCTATAAGTCCGCATGGAATGGCAAGGTAAGATTGAGCTATCCCCTCAATGCGTATCATACATTGTATAGTTATAAAGGACAGCTATTGCCGGAGCATATCATAAAGATAATAACAGAAATATATAAAAACGTAGATTCCTTTAAAATGAATGGTTTGATACAAACAGAAACCATTGATTTATCCTATGATTCTATCTTTTTGGATGACAATTTGGGAGTGCATATGATTTGTGTTCCATTGGCAATTTCCTCTACACCGGAGACACAGATGTCTTTTGAATTAGCAATGAAAAACTTGATATGTGAAATTATCGAAAAGGCACAATGCCAGCAGGATGAAGGATTAGCCTCTTTGTATCAGGATTGTCGGGAGGGTATGAATACATCAGATGATATTTTTCGCAATCTGAAAATGAAAAAGTATAGTGCAGAGGTAAATCAGGGAAATACGCAAAGAATCTGTCTTGTGGGAATTACCAACGGGCAGAATCTGATAGTTGATATAGCAGAATGTATTTTAGGAAAGAGTCCGGAATATGCCCACAAGGTAATTGAAGGATCAAGCTCTGTCAGCAGAAAGCATTGTAGAATTTTTTGGATGAACGGTCAATTTTATATTGAAGATATGGGTAGTTTGAATCACACTTATGTGAATGGAAGTGTTGTAAAAAATGGTGAGTATATTCCTTTGCAGACAGGTGATGTGATACAGATTGCAGATTTGCAATATGAAGTACAGTAAGGAGTGTGAGACATGCAGAGTATATCAATCGTATTAATTGATGGTGATGATAAATTTTTAGAAGGACTGGAATGGAAGCTTTTAGAGGAATTAGGAGAGCGGGCTGAAATAGAAGCAATCACAGAGCAGGAGTACTTTGATACCTACTTTGAGAAACCCAAGAGTATTGACGTGTTAGTGGTACAGGAAAGCTGGTATCGGGAATGCGTACAAAAGCAGAATGTAAATTTGACATTTGTACTTCAGGAGCATGAAGTGCAAACAGAAACAGATAACCGTATCTGTCTATTACATAAATATATGAATCCGGGAGAAATGGCTCGGTGCATTACGGAAAAAATTAGTCAAAGATTAAATATACGAACCAATACAGATACCAATCGTGTTACCAGAGGAATTATGGTATATTCCCCTATTGGTGGTGTAGGGAAAACAACCACGGCTCTTGGGTTATCGGTAGCACTGGCAAAACAGGGAAAAAAGGTACTGTATTTTAATACCGAAAGTATACAGAGTTTTCAATGGTATATGCAGGATAAAAGTTATGCCTATGAGGAATTGGCGTCCTGTATCGTGAATGAGGATGAGCATGCCTTATCTTATTTGAAAAATGCAGTAGGGCACGAGGAGTTTGACTATGTCAAACCTATGCGACAGTCTGTCTTGGCATATGGAATTACGGAAGAAAATTATTTGTTCTTTATCAGTCAGATTTTAGAAGCGAATGTTTATGACTACATTATTTTTGACGTATCTTCGGAATTAACACTTTTTAAAACCAAACTGATGGCAAGGTGCTATCGCGTGGTAAATGTGCTGCAGCAGGATGCTTTATCCGTATATAAGATAGAAGAATTTTTGAAAAATATTGATTATTCAGACGATGAAAAAATGTTGTGGGTTTGCAATAACTATCAGGAAACCTGCGAAAATCGTATTTTATATAGTGAAATATTGCAAAATTGCAGTATTGCTGAGTATGTAGGAAAAGAAGAACTGAATGGAAGAGCCATTACTTTAGAAAATATTCGCAGAAGCAGCTTATTTCAGGCAACAGCTTATTTGCTAGGTTAGGAGAAACAATGGAAAATACAATTATAATGTCACTTTATTTACATAAACGACAGGAAATACATGACATAGAAGTACCGTTAAATATTACGGCAAATGAATTATTGACAGCATTAAATCAAGGATATCATTTAGGAATAGATGTAGAGGATATCAGACAATGTTATTTAAAAACAGAAAACCCAATTGCATTGCTAAAGGGGAATAAAACCATAGAAGAATATCAACTTAGAAATGGAACGATAATAAATTTTACGAGATAGGGGAAGCACATGAAAGAACAGAATTATAAAGTTATTTTATTTGGAACGAAGATATATCAGGAAATCGTATTATATGGAAAAAACAAAGACGGTGTGTGCATAGGAACGACCAAGAACTGTAATGTGCGATTTAGTCGAGACAGTTTTTTTGATGATTTTGAAATTTTAGTTGTACCACAGGGCGAAGAATGGAAGTTAATTTGTAGTGATACCGTATATTTTATATCTGATGGTTTGATGAAACAGACTGCTATGACCTTAAAGCATGGAACAGAAATTGTTTTGAAGTATCAAAGCAGTAATGCAGAATTAATGAAGGTTTCTTTTTACATTGATTTTGACAATATGTATAGCGATTTTGAACGTGTAATCGAAATACCAGAGCAGCAGAGTATTGCTATTGGAGGAAAGTCTTTTTGTAATCTGTATATTCAAGATGAGCTTGTGGAAGAAGATACCATTGCATTGGTAAAGAATAATGGCAACTATATCCTAAAAGATACTGGAGCCAGATATGGTGTTTATGTAAATGGATTTCGTATGGAAGAAAAAGAACAAACTATCTATGACATGGATTTCTTTATGCTGGATGGGTATTCCTTTTATATTCGGAATTCCAGATTATTTACTACCAATGCCAATACCATTCAGGTGAATGGGTTAAAGGAAATGGATACTATGAAGAACGCAAATCAGCTCATGTATCCCAAGTTTCAAAGAAGTACCAGAATAAAATATATTGTACCGGAAGAAGAAATTGAGGTGTTAGCACCAAAGGCAAAAAAAGAAGCACCAAAGAGAAATATTGTGATGACAATTATTCCGGCATTACTATCCATGGTAATGATGGTATTTTTGCGTGGCGCAATGGGCGGCGGAGGAATGTTTGTTATTTATAGTGCAGCTATGATGGGAATGGGAATCGCAACTTCCATTGTCACTTATTTTTTGGATGGAAAAGAGTACCGCACAGAGGTAAAAGAACGACGAAAAGAGTATCTTCAGTATGCAAAAGATAAGGAAAATGAAATTAAAGAAATTCGGAAAAAAGAACTTAGAATTTTGGAAGAAAAATATATTTCTATCGACAGAGAGATTGAAGAAGTAGAGCAGTTTGACAGCAGATTGTTTGAAAAAGATGTAGAAGATGATGACTATCTCACCATTCGAGTAGGAACCGGAACGGTAGAGTCTTTGAGTCAGGTTTCTTATAAAAAGCAGGAGTTTAAAGATACCGAGGATGACTTGAGTGAATATCCGGAAAAGTTAGCAGATGCTTACCGCTATGTAGAAGAAGCACCGGTTTGCATTGATTTAAAGGAAAATAACTGTATTGGAATTGTAGGAAGCAGAGACGTACAGTATGAAATGCTGAAAAATATTACCATTGATTTGTCAGTACGTCACTTTTACCATGATGTGAAGTTTTATTATTTATTTAATGAAAAGGAGCAGGAAAAATACACATGGCTTCGTTGGCTTCATAATGTAAAAAGTGGTGCAGGAAATATCCGAAACTTCATGTATGATGAGGAAAGCCGGAAAATCATTTTAGAGGTACTTTATGAAGAATTATCTTCCAGAGAAGGATTAAAGGGAGAAGAATTAAAGCATCTTCCGCATTATGTGGTATTTGTTACAGATGCAGAGGGACTTGCACAGCATCCTGTATCAAAGTATGTAGAAGAATGTGGGAAGTATGGATTTAACTTTTTGTTTTTTGAAGAATATGAAGAGTTGCTGCCAAAGGGCTGTGACAAAGTTTTAACAATGGAAGATGATTTTGCAACAGGTGTCATTGTAAGTTCGGATAATGGAGAAGAAAAACAGCCATTTACCTATCACACCATTCCAAATCGTGTGGCAGAAAGTCTTTCTCTGCGCTTAGGTTGTGTATATGTAGACGAAGTGAGCTTGGAAAGCAGCTTAACGAAAAGTATTTCACTTTATGAGCTTTTGGGAATTATCAATATCGACAATCTGGATATTGCATCTCGCTGGCGAGAATCAAAGGTATATGAAAGTATGGCAGCACCATTGGGAGTAAAAAGCGGAGATGAAGTAGTAAGTCTGGACTTAAATGAAAAACACCATGGTCCTCATGGGTTGGTAGCAGGTACGACAGGTTCCGGTAAAAGTGAAATTTTACAGAGTTATATCTTATCTATGGCAACGTTATTCCATCCATATGAAGTGGGATTTGTAATTATCGACTTTAAAGGTGGTGGTATGGTAAACCAGTTTAAAAATCTGCCGCATTTGATTGGAGCAATTACAAATATTGACGGAAGAGAGATAGACCGTTCCTTGCTTTCTATTAAGGCGGAGCTTCGTAAACGACAAGAGTTGTTTGCAGATTATAATGTAAATCATATTGATGCGTATATTAAGAAGTTTAAAGCTGGAGAAACAAAGATTGCATTGCCGCATTTGATTTTGATTGTAGACGAGTTCGCAGAGTTGAAAAGTGACCAGCCGGAGTTTATGAAGGAATTGATTAGTGCGGCTCGTATAGGTCGAAGCCTTGGTGTACATTTGATTCTTGCAACACAAAAGCCGTCGGGTGTAGTGGATGACCAGATTTGGAGTAACTCTAAGTTTAAACTTTGTTTGAAAGTGCAGAATAAGGAAGACAGTAACGAAGTGTTGAAGTCTCCATTGGCAGCAGAAATCAAAGAACCGGGACGTGCGTATTTACAGGTAGGAAATAATGAAATTTTTGAATTATTCCAATCTGCGTACAGTGGTGCAGCAGCAGACCAAAGTCAGGTAGACATTGTAAAAGAATTTTCCGTAAGCGATGTGAATCTTTTAGGTAAGAGTCAGGTGATTTTTCAACAGAAGAATCCAAAGTCGGAAAAATCTGCAACACAGTTAGAAGCAATTGTAGAATATGTAGCAAAATATTGTAAAGATAATGGAATTGAACAGTTACCGGGAATTTGTCTGCCATCCTTAGGAGAAGTGATAGATTATCAGTTTTGTCAGCCATCCTTTGAAATAGAATCAGATATTGGTACGGTAATTGGTATTTATGATGCACCGGAGCAGCAGATGCAAAAGGAGACATTTGTGAATTTTTCACAGGAAAATATTTTTGCAGTGGGAGCATCTCAATATGGAAAAACAAATCTGCTGCAGGTACTTATTAAAGGATTGGCGCTGAATTATACTCCGGAAGAAGTAAATATTTATATTTTAGATTTTGCGTCTATGATTTTAAAAACTTTTGAAGGATTGAATCATGTGGGTGGAGTTATTACTTCTTCGGAAGACGAAAAATTAAAGAATTTCTTCAAAATGATGAATGAGGAAATCTATCGCAGAAAAGATATGTTGTCACAGATGGGAATTAGTTCCTTTAGTTCTTATCGTGATGCCGGCTATCGGGAACTGCCTCAGATTGTAATTATGGTGGATAATCTTACTGCCCTCAAAGAATTATATCTTCAGGATAATGATAATCTTTTGTTACTTTGTCGTGAAGGTCTGGCAGTCGGAATCTCTGTGGTAGTGGTAAACTCTCAGACATCTGGAATCGGTTACAAATACTTATCTAATTTCTCAAAGAGAATTGCCTTATATTGTAATGATTCCAGTGAGTATAACAGTGTATTTGACCACTGTCGTATGCAGCCTAGAAATGTGCCGGGACGAGGAGTTATTGATATTGATAAGGCGTTGTATGAATATCAGACGTATCTGGCATTTGCAGGAAGAAAAGAAATCGAGCGTGTAGAAGCAATGAAGTCATTTATGACAGAAGTAAATGCAAGAAGTACTGCAAGAGCCAAGAGAATACCGGAAATACCGGCGGTGCTGGATTCTGCTTATATTGCACAGCAATATCCGGAAGTGGTACAAAAAGCATATCAGGTTATGGTTGGTTTAAATTACAGTACCATTATGCCGGTTATGTTTCAGATGGACAGTCTTGGAGTTCTTGGAATCGTAGGAAAAGAAAATTCCGGACGGGGAAATTTTGTACGCCATTTATTACATACATTACAGCAAAACAATGAAAATGCGCCAGTCAAAGTGGCGATTATTGATGATGTTTCTAAAAAATATGCAAATATGGCACAGCTTGAAATTGTAGAAAAGTATACCATGGATGCAAATTATATCGGAGAACTGCTTACCTTGTGGGAAGAGGAATTGCGGATGCGTTATGAAGCAATGGTGGCAGAAGAGGACGCTGTATTGGAAGAAGCACCATTACTTCTTATGATAATACAAAATACAGATGCTTTGGATATATTGCAGAATAATCCAACATGGCTGGATTTGTATAAAAATATAACAGGAAAATTAAAGGCTATGAAAGTGGCAATTGTGATTTCAAATGTACCAAATGCAAATATCTCCTATTCAGCACCGGAGCCATTGAGAAATATAAGAGATAACAGACATCTTATAGTTTTTGAAGAATTGTCTAACCAAAAAGTATTGGATATTCCGGGGGTTGTTGCAAGGGAATATAGGAAAAAGCTTGAGGTAGGTGAAGGCTTCTATTGTAAAGAAAACGAGGTGATTAAAATTAAGAGTGTACTGGATATAGATGAATAATGACAAATAAAATAAAAAAATATGTAAAAAAATGGAAAAAAGTAGTTGACTTTATTACAGTAATGAGTTACAATGTTACAAGAGTTAAGAGGGACGAGTTGCAGTAATAAGGAACTGGAGTAAACATCAAGTGTTTATCAATCGGTAAGCAACTATTTCAGTAAATATCCAATTAAGTAATACGAGATAAATTACATATTACAAACTTAATTCATTGATTAAATTACCTGGTATAGGTATGGCCATTTATTTAATTAGGCTTATGCCGGGGGTTTAATATATATTATTTAAATTTTTTAATTTTTCAAGGAGGGAAGAGCAATGAGTAATGGTCAGATTAGAATGACACCTGATACAATGAGACAGCGTGCTAGACAGTATGATGACGAAGCAGGTAAAGTAGGTGACGTAATCAGCAAAATGGATTCTTTGTTAAACACATTGCAGGAAGAATGGGAAGGTGCAGCCAGCCAGTCTTATGCAGAGAGATTTACAGAATTAAGACCTAATTTTGTAAAGGCACAGGATCTTATCAGCGAAATTGCAGAAGCATTAAGAGCTACTGCACAGACAATTGAAACAACAGATTCTGACATCGCTAGTCAGTTTAAAGGCTGATAGTTGACAAAAGCCTCTTAATGAAAATTAAGAGGCTTTTTCTAAAATTATGGGTAAGGTGAAGAGTATGAAATGCAGAGTATGTGGAAATGAAATTGGAAAAGAGATATATTGTCCCATGTGTGGTGCCCCGGCAGACCCAAAACAGGAAAAGGATGAACTGCAAGAGCAAATACAAGAAGAATATTCTTATCAATATCAAGGTGTGGACACAGATGCTACAACTGTTTTAAGTATAAATAAAATAGAAAATAAAAGTGAAAATATGGAAAATAACAAAGAAGAGAAATGTGTGGTTTCGGGAGAAGTAGAACTTCCGAAAAAAAGTCATAAAAAGCTTATTATTATATTGAGTATTATAGCAGCGGTTTTGATGGTGGCAGGCATTATTGTTTTTTGTTATTTTCATTATATATATCCAAATAGAATTGTGTATAAGGAAAAGGTACTTTATTATGCAGGAGCAGGAAAGCTTGCCAATAGTGCGGATGTAGAAGAAAGAATACCGGATACAACAGAGGATGTTTATGCGTTGTTACAACGGGAATATAAGAGTAATAGATTTTTGTACATGGGAACGGATGGCAAGTCATTAGAAATGGTAGGAGAGGAAAATAGTAAAAAGGTATCAGAAGACAAAACGATTGTAAGCGTTGTGGCAGACGAATCCATGAATAAAGTTTATTACTGGACACAGGAAGAAGAAAATGCTTATTCACTGCATTGTTTAGGTGAAAATGATGTAGTAAAAAGATATATTACCGGAGTGAATGGAACTGTAATTAGCAGTAAAGGCAATTATTTAGCATATTCTTATCAGGCAGATGAGGAAAATTATGTTATATGTGAAGTAATGCCTTCAGGTGAGGTGAACCAAATTGCAACAATGGAGAATCCGGTAAGGGTTTTGGGAGTAACAGAGGAAGGAAAAGTTTTCTGTGAACAGCAAAACCAGAAAAATGAAAGCAACGAAGAAGGGGAAGAGGTAAAGCTTACTTATAGTATTTATTGTGTTCAGGACAAAAAGAGTTATGGCACAGATTTTGCAGACATTACCTATTTTGGATATTATGAAAATTTGGAATCCTTTGTTGTGCAGACAGAGGATAAAGCGGTTTATTACATAAGTACAAAAGAAGAGGGGAAGATACAGTTAGTAGCAACGAATGTAGACTGGTTTACAGATGCATCTGAGTCTTCAAAATATGAACAGTCATGTGACAGAGAGAGGATTCTTGACGGTAATTTGGTGAAAACGTATGAGAATACATCGCCCTGTTATTATTATTTAAAAGAAAACAGTTTGTATAGCTATGACATCTTAAATGGAAAGGAGTCCTGTAAAGTAGCAGGAAACTTTGGAAGAGCGCAAAGTATTCAACTGTGGAATGATAATTTGCTGTTTTACCTTGCGGGAGAAAATCTGTATAGTTGTGAAAAAGCAGAAGAAGAAGAATGGCAAGAACCTAAATTATTAGCGAAAAAGTGTACAACATATCAGTATGCACCGGAAGAAGAGTGTATTTATTATTTGGCAGGTGGAACGCTGTATTCTTATGCAGATGGTAAGGAAGAAAAAATTTCGGATGATGTGAAAAGCTTTGATTTAAATGCAAAAGAAGAAAAGCTGGCATACAATACAGACACAAGTTTAGTAGTGTGTGGAAAAAAAGAAGAAGAATATGCAATAAAGTCTCAAGGACAAGTATTTGTCATAGGGGAAGATGTGTATTATAGAGATGCAAAAAACACCCTATATTGTTTGGAGAATGAAACACAGGAGATAAAAGAAGTTGCAAAAGAAATAGAAGAAATAAACTACATTTGGAAATAGAAAATGGAGGAAAAAATGGATACTATCTTTGAAATAAAGAATCATGGTTTAGAAAATTTTTTATTATATTGGGTAAAGGAAGAACAGAAGGTAGAACGGAAAGCGGTTGAAGTTTTAAAAGACAATCCGTCTGCAATTGTTGAAACATTAGAAGAAATCGAGGAAGAGGGAAAATATGGCTTTCAGTACAATATTGCGTATAAAGCAACATTGCGCAAATATTTAAAGCAAACCATGGGAAAAGAAGAAGTATTAAAGCTTTTAAGCACTGTTATAGAGGCGTATAAACTTTTGAAAAGCACAGGAGTGAATGAAAAGTATTTATACTTGAATTTGGATTATATTTTTGTTGATTTTGTAACTAGAGATATTTCGTTTTTATGCATTCCGGAAGATAGAAAGTTAGATGGAAATAAAAGTCTGCGGGAGTTTTTAAAAGATTTGCTCATGAGTATTGCATATAAAGAGGAAGAAGATATTTATTATATTGCAAAATTAGTAGTATACATATCGAATAATTGCAGTATTGAAGTAGAGAATTTTGAAGAACTGGTTTTAAGTTTAAAAGAGGCAAAAATCAGACAAAGTCAGCCTCAAGTCACAATGACTTCAGGAACAGTAACAACTCCCACACCTGCGGTTGCTCCAGTATCAGCGGGAGCAGCAAGACCAGCCTTTACAGCACCGCCAATGCCGCATTCTGTGCGAGAAGAAACGATACAGGGAAGTCAGCCAAAACCAATTAAATTAGAGGCGGCAAAGCCGGCACCTTCCGGAAGCCTGATAGCAAATCGTGAAATAGGAGAACACGATGAGACTACCGTGTTAATGACTCCGTCAGGTACGCTGAAAGAACCGGTAAAGCAAAAGAGAGGATTGTTTCAAAGAAACGTAGAAAAGAAACCAACACCGGTATTGATACGAGTGAAAAATCAGGAAAAAATTATGATTAATAAAAATGTATTTCGAATTGGCAAGTCGAAAACGGACGCAGACTATGCGGTGGAAGACAATGTGGCTATCAGCAGAGTACATGCCATTATTCACAAGAGAGATGGAGCATGTTATATCAAGGACAATGATTCTACAAATAATACCTATGTGAATGGAAACATTTTGAAGGGCGAAAATGAGCAATTGCTGATAAAAGGAACAAAAGTTTCTTTGGCAGATGAAGAATTTGTATTTGATTTATTATAAGGGAGAACTATGAGATATATAACAGCGTATGCAAGTGATGTAGGAATAAAAAAAGAAACCAATCAGGATGCTATCTTGATAAAAAAAGCAAGAACAGAGCAGGGAGAAGTTCTTTTTGCCGTTATCTGTGACGGAATGGGTGGATTGGAAAAAGGAGAAGTAGCTAGTGGAGAAGTCATACAACGATTTGGAAAATGGTTTCATGAAGAACTTCCTCGGATGTTATATGAAGGATTTGAAGAACAAACATTATGGAAACGGTGGAAAGAGCTAGTTCTGGAAGAAAATGAACGAATCGGGATTTATGGAAAGAAAAACGGCGTAAATCTGGGAACAACATTAACAGCGTTTCTGGTAGTGGCAGGACAATATTATGTTGTGCATGTAGGAGACAGTCGTATTTATGAGTTATCCGATATGCTATATCAAATAACAGAAGATCAAACATTGGTAGCAAGAGAGATTGCAGCAGGACGCTTAAACGAGGAACAGGCAGAGGCAGATCCGAGAAAAAGTATTTTATTGCAATGCATTGGAGCTTCTAAGATAGTAGAACCTGTGTTTTACAAGGGAAAAGTAAAGGAGAATGCTGCTTATATGTTATGCTCGGATGGATTGCGTCATGTGTGTACGCCTGCAGAGATGTGGAAAAGCTTTTGCTTCGAAGCAAATCCTGATGAAAAGATGATGAAGAATAATATTTTAGAATTTATAGAAATGTTAAAGCAACGGCAAGAAAAGGATAATATTAGTTGTATATTGATAAAAACGATAAGATAGAGGGATAGGAATGTCAAAAGTAGGTCTGGTACTGGATGGAAAATATGAAATATTAAAAGAAATAGGTCAGGGCGGAATGAGCATTGTATATGTAGCAATGGATAATCGACTGAATAAACAATGGGCAGTAAAGGAATTGAAAAATGATGGTTCTCAAAGTGTAGAAATGCAGTTAAAGGGAATTGAGCGGGAAGCGAATATTTTGAAAAAAGTAGACCATCCTGTATTGCCTCGAATCGTAGATATTATTGATAAAGATGGGACGGTATACGTTGTCATGGATTATATTCAGGGATTAGCGTTAGACCGTATTTTGAAAGAGGAGGGAGCACAGCCGCAAGAGAAAGTAATTGAATGGGCAAAACAGTTGGCAAGTGCTTTGGATTATCTTCATTCTATGAACCCACCGATTATTTATCGGGATATGAAGCCATCTAATATTATGCTGCAGCCGGATGGCAGAGTAAAGCTCATTGATTTCGGAACAGCAAAGGAATATAAGGTAGAAAATATAGCAGATACTACGGCACTAGGAACTCGAGGATATGCAGCACCGGAACAGTTTGGTGATGAGCAGGGACATGGAATATATAAAACAGATGCCAGAACAGATATTTATTGTCTGGGAGCAACAATTTATCATATTGTAACAGGAAAGAATCCTTGTGAACCACCTTATGAAATACGCCCTATTCGTGAATGGAATCCGGCATTGTCCAGTGGTTTAGAAAAGATTATTGCAAAGTGTACACAGCCCAATCCGGAAGACCGTTATCAGAATTGTTCCGAGTTAATCTATGCATTGGAACATTATGATGAATTGGATAGCGGGCATCGAAAAAAACAGACAAAAAAATTAGTACTTTGGGGTACGACAGTGGCAGCAATGGCAGCCAGTATGGTTGTATCTGCATTAGGGTATCAGGGAGTTCAAAATACCAAAAAGCAGGATTATCGAAGTTTGATTGAAAAGGCAAATACATACAAAATAAATGGAGATTATTCTAAAGCATCAGAAGTATATGTAGAGGCAATTACTGATGTAGACGGAAAGAATCCGGAAGCATATTTGGATATGTTAAGTCTGTATGTAAATTATATGGATCCAGAGGAAGGATTACAGAGAATTGGAGCATATATCAATTCCGGATATCAGAATATACAGAATAATAGTGAAGTAGTGCGTCAGGTTGCATTAACATATTTGAATGAAGAAAAAGATTATTCTAATAGTTTATATTATTTTCAAATGCTGGATGAAGAAGAAGTGCCGGAAGCAATATATTATAAAAAAATATTGTCTTCTCTATCAGAGCTAGATACCACAGGTGGGGATAAGACAGAATTGGCAGAGACCATGAAAGCCTTTGAAGAATATAATGATAGTCAGAATGTATCAGCAGCTAAAATGCTTAACTATAAGATTTTAGGTGATATTTATATGATATATCCAACATCCATAGACGGAGCAGTTGATTCAGCTATCCGAGTAGCAGACAAAGGATTAGAAGAAGTAGAGGATTTAGAAAACGATGAACTTCTGACAGAATATACCATTGATTTTAGCGATATTTTGTACAAGGCATATCGGGAACGTGCAGAGGAATCGGAAGATAGTGTGGAAAAAATGCAGGATTATAATATGGCAATTACTTACTGTGAAGAAATATTGTCTATTATATCTGATGATACGCAGGAAAAAGAACGCTGTAAATATGTATGTGATGTTGCAGAAATGTACGAAAAAATAGGAGATTTAGAGGCAGCAAAAGCCAAGTATGAAGCCGGAGTACAAGAATTTGGAACAAAATATAAGGATATTTATATTGGATATTTGTCATTGCTTTGCAATGAAGAAGCAGCAAAAGACAGTAATATAGAAAATTGGAATGCCGATACTATTTTTTCTGTTTATGATCGTGGAACACAGGTTGCAGATATTTCAAACGATATTAAATGGAAAAAACTGGTACAGAAGTTGACACCATTATTTCAGAAGTATGGGAGGTAAGACAGGTGGTTAATCAAATGATGTTCTATGGAGGAATTATAGGTGCGGTTCTATTTGGAATAGGAGCCATCATTTTATTTTTTGTTTTTCGTATCTATGCAGTAATTGGAGAATTAACAGGAATTACTGCAAAGAGAAGCATTAAGAAAATCCAAAAAGAAGGATATGAAGGAAAAAGTAAAATTCGTGCCATTCGAGAAAACACAGATAAAATCGTACCGAAAAGAGGGCGTACAACAGGACGATTACAACCGAAAGAAAACATAGAAGACCAGACTACGTTGCTCGAACAGGAAATAGAAGAACAAACCACTTTGCTAAATCAGCAGGTAGAAGATAAAACAACAGTATTAGACCAAACAACGATATTGGAGCAAACAAGTGTATTGGGTCAGACAAGTGTACTGGAGCAGACAAGCGTACTAGACCAGACAAGTGTACTGGAGCAGACAACAACGTTAGAACAGGAAATGAGAGACCAGACCACGGTATTACAACAACCGCAGATTCGGTTTGAAATAGAGGAAGATGTAGTGGTAACGCATACAGAGGAACGAATATAAATATTATCATGTGAAAGAGGAGTGAAATGAGTATGGCAAAAGCAGGTGGAAATGTTATTATTGTAGACAGTGAATATGAAAGCTGTGCGGCAACACTAAATTCGGTTATTGCTGAGGTAATAGAATTAGGACAGAGTTTTTCAAAGGAATTATTGAATTTAACGGAAAATGGATTGAAAGATATGTTAATTGATAACGAAATTATTGACAAGTCTTTTAAAGTATATACAGCAATGGTGAAGTTAGAAGATGCTGCAAAGGATGTACCGGATTCGTTGAAAACATTTATAAGTGAAGCAGATGCAACAGATGCTTATTTATATTAGGGCGAAAGAATAAAAAGGGGAGGAATAATGTGTAACAGTTATCAGAGGAAGAATTATTGTTTTAAGCCAAAAGAAGTAAAGGGGAGAAGAGGGAACAAGTATCAAATGAAAAATTACTATTTTTAAGTGAATTGTATTAAGGTGAAGAGAATGAAAGCGAAAATTATAGTAGGAATTTTAGTGTTAGGTCTGGCTTGTCTTTCAGGATGTAAAGAATCTAAAGAAAAAGAGCAGAAACAAAATGAAGTAACTGCTGAAAGTAACGAGGAAAGCAAAGTACAGGTATATCGAGAACCAACCGAAGAAGAATTGCAAATATTAGAGGACTGTAATATATCCAATGATTCCATGAAAAAAATAAAAGAAGAGGGAATGAATATAGGAACGCAAAGCTTCGTAGATACTGCAAAAATTATGTTGAACTATCTGGAAGAAAAGTACGGAGAAGAGTTCAAAGTAGTAGGAGGAGAAATACCGGGAATGATATCAGGAGATTATTCCATAATAGCCAAGGCGGTAGAGGGAGAATACCGAGGAGAAGAATTTGACGTATATTATCTGGTAGATGAAGAAGGAAATGCATATTGTGAGGATGGATATTTTGCTATTTTAAAAAGTAATGAATTTCAACAGATGATGCAGGAAAGAGCAGATGAGACGGGAGAAGGATGGAAAGTATTTGCAGTTTTAGATGGAACATATGATGGAGAGTATACAAAAGATACTATATTATCGGAAATAGACCCCGAAATATTACAAGGAGAAGTAAGGTGTATTATGACACCTGAAAAAAAAGAAGAGGAATATGAACAACAAAAAGAAAAGTTAGAACAAGTAAATAGTGATTTGAGCGGAATGGGAAAAAGTGTAAGCATTTTATATTGTCAGATGTTAAAACAAGAAGAATATGATGGGGTGCAAACATTTGAAGAGTTTATAGATATTTTATTGCGACATAGCGAGAAAAAACCATTATATAAAGGTGAAAAATGGTCATAGAGAGGAGAAGAAGATGACACAATTGACAGATGAAAAATTGTTCCGTTTAAGTAAATTGTATTAAGGTGAAGAGAATGAAAGCAAAAATTATAGTAGGAATTTTAGTGTTAGGTCTGGCTTGTCTTTCA
>CAYTDI010000046.1:0-20233 GCA_964436595.1 uncultured Eubacterium sp. | reverse complement strand
CACCACAAAAATCAACGAAAAACACCACAAAACAACTTTACAAAGAGGAGTTTGAATAAGGGAATTATCCCAAGGCACTCCCAATTATCCTGAAAAGGCAAAAAAGAGTAGCCTAAAGATAAGAGAATAAGCAAGAAAAAATGAAGACCTTGTAGAGGAAAAATAATCCTCTATGAGGTCTTTTTGCATTGAAAGACCTTGAAAATAGAGGGTTTGAGAGAGAAACAAGAGAAAAAAAGGAAGTCGTTTTTTGAGGTAAACCGAGAAAAGTCCGAGATAAGGTGAGGATAGAGAAACTTGCCTTTAGAGGATAAAAAGGGTTGCCTGTGAACAAGGAGATTTCCCCAAAAACAAGTTTTGGAGAGTTGAATTTGGGGATTTGTTTTTGGGATAGCCTATAAAATGGGGATTTCTATTTCCCAAAAAGAACAGGGGCGAAATGCTTTATTGTGCTTATTTTCAGTTTTGGGGAAAATACTTTATTTTTGGGAAAGCTCATAAATGGTTAAATCTCTCAATTCCTAAGATTTGGAGGTATGTTTCTATGAGAAAGAAAAATTTTAAAGGAAGATGTGAAAAAAGAAAATTACCAAAATGTGAGAAGGTATGCAGAACATATGATGCCATTCAATATACTTATGCAGAAGTATTGAGTGGTGCAAGAGACATCAAGAGTTTTAGGGCTAATGTGTTGCTGGATGGATTAGAAGAGGGAGATTATACTTCTGATTTTGTCTGTGTAAAGATGAATGGAGATTTGATGGTTAGGGAATGTGTATCAAGACAATATTTAACAAAGCCATTGACAGCAAAACTTTTGGATGTGAGTAGAAATTACTGGTTAAGGCATGGCGTTACTGATTGGGGAATTGTAATTGAAAGAGAGGCGTAATCTGATGAATAAAGAAAATATGAAAAAAGGAATGCTTCTAAGAAAAGAAAAAGAAGCAGAGGTAAGTATCTATAGAGTATTGGAACTTGTGGAAGAAAAAATACTTGTTATAGATTGCGTAAAAAAGACAATGCCGGTGTGGAAAGATTATCATAAGTTTGCAGATTATGTGGAAGTTGAAGAAGAAATAAAAAAGGATAGTGTTCAGGATTTTGATGTTTTAGAAGATTATGATGCAAATATAAGGAAGATTATTTATCAAAGGTTCAATATGATTTCTGCAATACTGCCATTTGTTTCTGATGAAGCTATGAGAAGTGAAGTTATAAAGAAAGTGGCAGAGGAATATGAAATCAGCAAACAGACAATAAGAAAACATTTATGTGAGTATCTTGCAACACAGGATTTGAGGAGTTTGGCACCGCAAGAAAGGATTACAGATAAACCACTGACAAAGGATGAAAAAAATTTTAGAAAGGCATTAAACAAGTATTACTATACTTCAAAGAAAAGAACTTTGAAAAATGTGTATACCCTAATGCTTAGAGATTCTTATTGTGATAGTGAGGGGAAATTAGTTGATGAATACCCATCCTTTTATAAGTTTCGTTATTTCTTTAGAAAACACAATACAAAGCAGGAGGAACTAATTTCAAGAGAGGGATTAAGTGCTTATCAGAGAAATTTCAGACCACTTGTAGGAGATGGTGTCAGAAGTTTTGCACCAAATGTTGGTGTTGGAATGTTGGATAGTACAGTCTGTGATATTTATTTAATCAATAATTCAGGTGGGATTGTTGGCAGACCTATATTAACTGCTTGTGTAGATGCTTATAGTGGTTTATGTATGGGGTATTCACTTGGATGGGAAGGTGGCACATATAGTTTAAGAGATATGATTTTAAATGTGGTATCTGATAAGGTGGAGCATTGCAAGTTATTTGGAATAAAGATTTCTAAAAAAGATTGGGATTGTAGCAGATTACCCGGTAAATTGCTTACAGATAAGGGTTCTGAATATAAAGGAAGCAATTTTGAACAGATTACAGACTTGGGAGTGCAGCTTGTTAATCTTCCAGCATTCAGACCAGAGCTGAAAGGACCTGTTGAAAAATTCTTTGATTGTGTACAAGGCTATTATAGAAACCAGCTTAAAGGAAAAGGTGTTGTTGAACCTGATTTTCAAGAGAGGGGTGTGCATGACTATAGGAAAGATGCATGCATGACATTGGAGCAGTTTGAAGCAATTTTATTGCACTGTATATTGTTTTATAACAGTCAAAGGGTTGTGGAGAATTTCCCATATACAGAGGAAATGTTGGAGCTGGGTGTCAAGCCTTATGCAAATGAAATATGGAATTATGGATGCGAGCAAATAGGATATAATTTGATAAAAGTAAGCAAAGAACAGATTGTTTTTACACTTCTTCCGAGAGCAACAGGAAGATTTACAAGGCAGGGGTTATCTGCAAAGGGGATGCACTACCATAATGAGGATAGAAGATATAGGGAGCTGTATTTGCAGGGAAATGAATGTGAAATTGCATATAATCCTGATGATGTAGGCTGTGTATGGTTAATAGAAAAAGGTCATTATATTTCATTTGAACTGATAGAGAGCAGGTTTAAGAATAAGGATTTAACGGATGTTCAAGATATGAAACAGAGACAGAAAAAGTTAGTGAAGATGGAACAGGATAATAAAACTCAGGCAGAAATAGACTTGATAGAACATATACAAACCATTGCTAATACTACAGTGGGTATAACGGAACCTTCGGTAAAGAATATCAGAGATAATCGAAAAAAGGAAATTGGACGAACACATAAGGATTTTATAAGGAGTGTGGTGACGAATGGATAATTGGAATATGATAAATGTTCTGCCGCCTATGTTAGCAGGTGAAGAATTGAAAGAAAGATTAAAGATATTGCCTGATTATAATAAAAATATTAGATTGGAAAGTCAGGCAGTCAGGCTTATGGCATTGAATGATTTGTATAAAGTGTATCTGCCATCTGCAATGTCTTGTGAAATATATAGTAAGATTTATTTGGCAATGCTAAGGAGTTTACAGAAGAAAGGTACTAAGCTGGCTGTACAGCAAAGAATTGCAAATTTTAAAGGGATGAAACAGCAGAATGGATATACTGGTCTGATTGGTGGAAGTGATTCGTTTACTATTATTGGTACATCTGGTATCGGAAAGAGTTCTGCTATTAGCAGAGCAATCAATATTGCTACAGAGAATAGAGTTATTGTAATGGAAGAACCTTACTGTAAAATAATTCCTTCTGTGGTGGTTCAGTGTCCATTTGATTGTAGTGTGAAATCATTACTGTTGCAGATATTGAGACAGGTGGATGAAGAAATAGATACCCATTATTTTGATATGGCTGTAAGGTCAAAGGCAACTGTAGATATTTTAATAGGAAGTGTTAGTCAGGTTGCACTTAATCACATAGGTCTTTTGGTTGTTGATGAAATTCAAAATATATTAAATCACAAACAGGGAAAAAGTCTTGTTGGGTGTCTTACACAGCTTATTAACAGTTCTGGAATATCAATTTGTATGGTAGGTACACCGGAAGTAGAGAGATTTTTTGAAAGTGTTGATTATTTGGCAAGGCGAGCGTTGGGATTAAACTATGGAAAATATGAATACAATATGTATTTTAAACAGGTTTGTGAACGCTTATTTTCCTATCAGTATGTGCAGAAAGAAACTGTTATATCAGACAGCATCATCCAATGGTTATATGAGCATAGTGGTGGAGTTCTGGCTGTAGTAGTTTCTCTTATTCATGATGCACAGGAAATAAGTATCTGGAATAGTAGAGAACAACTTGATTTGATTTCTTTAAGTGAAGCATATGAGCAGAGAATGAAAATGTTACATACGCATATACAATCTACAGTGCAAGTAAAGAGAAAGACACCTCAAACAAGAAATAACAAGACTGCACTAGAAATGGTAAAGGGTTGTGCGTTAAAAGAAAATGCTTGTGTGGAAGATATGCAGCAATATGATACAAATAAGGAGCATTTTGAGGAAACGGGTATATGTACATCAATTATGGATAAAGAAAGAAGCTATGATTGGGATTTTATGGGTTTAGCAGAACAAGCAAAGAAAGAAAAATTGGATATGCTACAACTTCTAAAAAATAAAGTCTCCATTACAGAAGTTGTGGTGTAGGAAGGGGGTGAGATTTTTGAACATTGCATATTTTCCTAAGATTTATCCGGATGAACTGATTTATAGTTTATTTGCAAGATACTACCAGAATTGTGGTTATCCAAATTACATATTTTGTGCGGAAGATTTGTTCGTAAATAAAAGAGTCAGACCTGATATTGAGTTTATCAATGAATTGCAACCGGAGATAATACATTTGTTGTGTCAGGATATGACTATCAAGCATTTGATTGAGAAGCATACCATGTTTCCTTATTATGCAAGATTTTTGCCAAAAGAAAGAAGAATAAAGGGTTTTGAAGCACTTTGCAGCATGAGTGGAAATTATAATAATCTGCTTGCAGTTCCAAAACAAAAGAATGGCGAAATTAGATATTTAAGATATTGTCCATTGTGTGTGAAAGAGGACAGATGTATTTATGGAGAAACTTATTGGCATAGAAGCCATCAGATGATGGGAGTGAATTTTTGTCCTAAACATGGATGTAAATTGGTAAATAGTTCCATAACAGCTAATGCAAATACAAGTCCAAATCTAACATCGGCAGAAGGGGAAGTAAAGGAATTTGAAAATATTGTATATGGAAGCGAGTTGGAAATAAAACTTGCCAAGTATACAGGTGAAGTGTTTCAAGCTGATATGAATATGGAAAGTATAGTTGAGGTTGGAAAATTTCTTCATAGCAGACTCTATGGAACAAAATATGTGTCAGTAAGGGGAGAGCAGAGAAATATAAAGTTATTTACAGATGATTTCCTTGCATTTTATGGTAATGGATTTGAACAGGGATTAAAGGAATTGTGGCAGATACAAAAGCTGTTGACAAATGACAGATTTAATTGTTTTGAAGTATGTCAGATGGCTATGTTTCAAAGAATTTCCATTACAGATTTGTGTAATATGAAACTGCCGGAGAAATCACAGGAGCAGTTATTTGATGAAAAAGTAAGAGAATTACATGAGCAAGGCTTAAATTATATGGAGATAGCCAAGAGATTAAATGCTTCTTACAATGTGGTCAAACCTATTGGAGAAAATGTTTATGGGAAATATAAGTGTAAAAACAGGGTATATCCTAAAAGTCCAAGTAAACGGCAGGATTGGGAAAAGATTGATAAAGAAACATTGCCATTGGTAAAAAAGGCAATTAAAGAGCTGCAAGGTCAAAATGGAGACAGACCACGAAGAGTTAATGTGGCTGCAATATCAAAAATCTTAGGATTTCCAGATAAAAGGCTGCAATTACTACCAAAATGTATGAAAGTGGTTATGAAGTATTGCGAAACACAGGAGCAATATTGGGCAAAGGAATTAGTGTGGGCAGTAAACAAGTTGAAAGAAGAGGGAAAGAATATCAGTCAGAATCAGGTGTGCAGGCTTACTAATATGCGAAAGGACAATCTAATTGCAAGCCTCCCCCAACTTGAAGTAATGGATTCTGATATAGCAGAAATGGTAAGAGCAATCGTGTAAGAGAGGTAGAATTACTTGTAATAAAAATACCTTGCTTCTAAAAAGAGAAAAATGATAACAACAATAGTATTGAGGTATTGCTTTCCGGTGAAAGAAAGGAATGAGTAACATTAAGCATTTGAAATTTTTTGTCGGATGATTGTTACATCATCTGTTGTATTGTTTGTATCTTCTTTTCTTAGAAGCAAATATTTTTTTGTGAATACAGAAGTTGTTGTATATCAAACAAAAAGTGTAGTGATATGTATTATTATAAAGGGTTTAAATGGGATTTTTATTTACAAAAAAATACTTGTAGCCATTGATTTTAAAGGGTTTCTGGGCATTTTGATGACAGGAAATAATTTCCTGAGAAAAAGAAGTTATTTAATGGAAATTTTTTTATATTCATAAATAAAATATTGGGCATATTACACAAAATATAACAAGTGAAACACAAAATAAATTATACAAAATACACAAAAATGTATTGACTTTTATTTTGTTGTTTGCTATAATAAATTTATCGAAGCAAGTAATATACTTGTTTTAAGAGTCTGTAAAGACATACACATAGGAGAGGATGCAGCTTATATGGCTGTTATCTATTTTTAATGAATCTAAGTAAATAGAATAAAGATGATTATTTGTAGTATTAAGCTATAAGTCTTTATTTTGTTACTAATTTTCAAAATGGAATCCTGTCTTATGCGTGTGTCTTTTTTTTATTGTCGAAAGATGCACATTACCAATGAGATATAGATGTAACAATTTAAAATACTTTGATTTCAAGGAGGAAAATACGATGAAGAAAATTATCAATGGAAAACTTTACAACACTGAAACGGCTAAAGAGGTAGGTACACATAAAGGTGCATGGTTTGAGGAAGATTGCTATTTTTCAGAACATAGTCTTTATATGAAGGAAAATGGAGAGTGGTTTCTTGTTGGTAAGGGAAATTCTTTATATTGTTATGATAAAGATTCCTATTATGGCGAATTGGAAGGTGGATATATTATATATCCTATTTCTAATGAAGAAGCAAAAGTGTGGATTGAAAAATATATGGATGTAGATACTTATGTCAAGTTTTTTGGTGAAGTGGAAGAGTAAGAAGTTTTATGATGGAGTTCTCAGAAACTCCATCCCCATAAGGGAGAAAGGAGTACAATATGTTTAAATTAAAGAAAATATTAAATCTAATTGATAAAGGTATCATTGAAACCAGAGAGGAATTGGAACTGTTTTTGAATTATTCAGATATTGATGAAAATGTTGATTCCAAAGTTTTGCTAGGCATGAATATAAAAATTGCATATGAAACAAGTAGGATATACATTGATGTGACAGAGGTACAGAATAGTGAAGAGGATGTACATACCACAAAGTATTTGGATATATTAGAAAAGCATTTGCCAATAAAAATTCATAATCTTGGTAATGCAACAAGCTCAAAGGTATATGCAGCGAAGGAATTTATTATTCGTGAAATTGTAAAGGATAATTTTAAAAACTCTTTTTTTAGTCCTGTTTATTATGAGTTGGTTATGGATGAAAATGGTCATTTGTTTACCATAACAGGTAATGATAATCAGACATTGAATGAAAATGTGATTAGTCTTTGTAAAGAGGATAATCGCTCCGGTAATGAAAAACTGGAGACTGCTTATTTTAAATATTTGCATGATAAGAAGTTAGAACATACAGATAGAAATTTTGATATTTATTTTAATGAATTAGTTGCAAAAAAAACCCATATAAAATGCTGTTTCCATGATTTTCTTTTAACAGATAAATGCAATATCAGTTTCTGATGTAATATCAATTTTCTTTTTAGAAGCCAATCATTTTTTGTTTTGGTGTGAGAATACATTTCAAAAGATATAGAAAGTGTAAGTGATTTTTTATTATATATTATAGGAAAAATAGGACACTTTTTAATCTAAAAAAGTGCTATAAAGCCCATAAAATAAGGAAGAGTTGGCATTTCTTCAACAGGAAATAATTTCCTGCGACAAAAAATACAAATTCAAGGGAGGAAACTATTTATGATAGATGAAAATACAATTCAGGCTGCAAAAGCAGTGGATATAAATAAAGTGTTGGATAAATTTAATTGGGGTACAGATATAACAGGTACATTTATTTTGTGTCCAAATCCATTGCATGATGACCATAATCCAAGTGTGTCTATTAATCGTATGGAAAATACATGCAGATGTTTTACCTGCAGACAGGGAGAGGGGATAACCTTTGATACCATAAATCTGTATCAATCATTAAGTGAAAAGGTAGATGGAAGAAGAATCCCATTTCCACAGACAGTAAAGGAAGTTCTTGCATTGGATGGAATGACAATTAACCAGACAACACAAAATATTGGAATAAATCAAAATAGAAAGCAGAATATTAATAAGAGTGCATTTGATACAGTTATAGGAAATAGTAAGCCACTCACAGGTTATGAGTTGAATTATCTCCATAGTAGGGGAATTATGGTTTATGATTCTTATGTTCATAGGGGGAAGATATATACCAAACAATCCATTGATAAGGAATTACAAGCTGCAACAGATAAACAGAGAATTGAGGAATTGGAACAGATAAAACAGGAAGGAAAATTCTTCAAAGGAATAGCACCAATATTAAAAGCCAACAGAATACAGATAAAGCATAACTATTGGCAATGTGTAAATAGTATTGTTTATCTGGTTTCTTACGATTGCTCTGTGGATGAAGAGTTGCAGGAAAATTCGCATTTTCTTGTTGATACAGAGAGAAATATGGCAATTAAAAAATCAATGGATGCTGCTCATCAGAAGCAGGCATTTGGAGAAAGCGATTTCTGTTTCCTGACAGAGGGGATGGATGATATAAAAGGGGACGTTTATATTTGCGAAGGAATGGAAGATAGCTTGAGTTATATAATGAATGGAGAAAAGAGCATTTCCTTAAATAGTATAGCAAATGTGAAATCACTTATAGAGCATCTGGAAAATCATCATTCGCGTTATAAGAAGAATAAGTTAATTATTTCCCTCGACCATGATGAAGCAGGTGAAAAAGCAACACAGAAATTAGTGGATTTTTTTGAAGCATATAATCAACAACATCCAAATCATCCATATCAATATGGCGTATGCCAATATCCACAGCAATTCCATGATATAAATGATTATTGGGTATCAAAAATAAAAGAAATGTAATGCCTCTAAAGAGAAGAGAGGAACAGTAAGGTTGCAGGAGTTTAGCAATTAACCTAAAGAAAATATGAGTTTTTTGGTGCAAGCTCCGGCATTATCTAATGTTCCATTATACTTTTTCTTTCTTTAGAAGCATTATTTTTTATATCAGTTATAAAAAATTTCCTGTTGCTTATAATCTAAGGTCAAGAAAAATAAAGGCAAAAAGCCTTGTATGTGATTTTACAGGTTGCATAGTATATATTTCATTGACAGGTTACAAAAGGTAGTGGTAAAGCCACTGTTTATGTACAAGAGTACAGGAAGGAGATTTTTTATGCAGGGAACAAATTTAAAAGAAAAGGATTGTATGTCACTTGAAGGATTCTGTAAATGTATTCAGATGGATGTACAGAAAATCATCGGTTCAAAGTATGAGGTTATTGTTCAGGAGATTATAAAGAATAATGATACCAAGCGAAAAGGACTGATTATTTTGTCTGATGAAACCAACATATCACCCAATATCTATCTTGACTTTTTTTATGGTCAGTATGAAGAAGGAAGAAGGATAGATGAGATTGAGCAGGAGATAATTTCAATCTATGAAAAAAACAAATCCAATGTATCTATGGATGTATCATTTTTCACAGACTGGAATCAGGTAAAGGAGCGTATTGTTTTTAAGCTGGTGAATTTTCAAAGAAATGAAGAATTGCTAAGGGATGTGCCACATTTTAAATTTTTGGATTTGGCAATGGTGTTCAGCTACTTAATGGCATCTGACGAAGAAGGAAATGCGACAATATTGATTCGCAATCTTCATCTGGAATTTTGGAAGGCAACAAAGGATGATTTACATAGGTCTGCATTAGAAAATACAGAAAAGCTGTTGCCATATGAAATCAATAACATGGCTCAGGTACTTGCAGATATGTTGCCAGAAGAAGCAGAGATGCTTCTTAAAGAAGATTATAGCTGCCCAATGTATGTTCTTACCAATAAATACAAATTGAATGGTGCAGCCTGCATTTTATATCAAAATGTCTTGAAAGATTTTTCGCAGAAATCAGGCACAGATATTTTGATTTTGCCATCTTCTACACATGAGGTACTTTTGATACCAGAGATGGAAGGTATGTCATATCAGGAGTATTCACAAATGGTAAAAGAAGTAAATGAAACACAGGTGATGCAGGAAGAGATTTTGTCGGACCATATTTACAGATATGTGAGAGCGTTGGACAAGGTAGTTATGTAGGAGGAGATGCTTTATGAATAAGGTCATATTAAAAGGAAGGACAACGAAGTTACCGGAAATCAGATATTCCAATGGAGCAGAGCCTGTGTGTATTGCAAGGTTCACGCTGGCAGTTGAGGATAGAAGCTGGAAAGAAGCAGATGATAAATTTCATGTGGATTACATTTCCTGTTATGTAATGGGAAAACTTGCTGAACTTATTGAAAGCAGTGTAGGTAAAGGACAGGAGCTTGTGCTTTGTGGTAAATGGAGAACATCATCCTATAAAAAAGATGGAGAAACCATTTACACACAGAGTATGTTTGTTCAGGAGTTGTATTTTTGTGGAAAGAAAGCAGATTCTCCAATGCCTTACGATGATTCCTTTATGAATATCCCGGATATTGATGAGGAAGGTTTACCCTTTAAATAAGTTGAAAATTAAATAAGTAGCTTGTAGGCAGGAAGTGATGCTGTGATATTGGTTGCAGTTATCAGTTCCTTTTTTGATGCAATGGAGAGAAAGAAAAAGTATATGGAATCTGAAACCTTATGCTTTTTCATGTTCTCTCTTTCTTAGAAGCAAAATAAACCTATTTTTGTGGAAGGAGATTTGATTTTTATGAATAAAACAAAATTATCATGGAGTATGGCAAATATTGAAAAGATGTATGATGAGAAGAAGGTGCTTTCGTTTTCGCATCCTATACAGAGGCAGTCAGAGCAGTGGAGTAATCAGCAGAAATCCCTGTTAATTCATTCAATGCTTGCCAACTATCCTGTGCCTAACATCTATGTGTTAAGAGAAGACAGTCAGGAAGTGGATGCTAAGAATAAGCCAATTTTCAATTATTTTGTTATGGATGGCAAGCAGCGACTTACCAGTGTTTTGTCTTACATATGGGGTGAGTTTCCTTTGGATGACAATATTCCTAATATTTATGTGGAAGATGAAGAGTACGAAATTGCAGGAAAGTATTTCTGCGATTTAGATGAACCGGTGCAGTATGAGATTACAAGATATAAGTTTGAATTGGTTTGTTTTGAGGAATGTACAGATAAGGAGATTGAAGAAATTTTCTTTAGGCTCAACAATAGTACACCGTTGACAAAATCGCAGGTGGCGAAAGCAAAGGTAGGTGTAAGAGTAGCAGAGTTTATTAACGAAGTGCTTGTTTCCAAGTTCTTTACTACCAGTTGCAATTTCTCGAAAGCGCAGCTTAAAGCATCTGATGACCAGAGGAGCCTCATTCAGAGTATGATGTTACTTGATACCAATAATGTGCCTGATTTTGAGTTGAAGGATTTTTCAGAGAATGAAATTCTTTCCTATTCAGAAAGTATCAGAGAGAATTATAGCAACAAGCAGAGAAACATTTTGGAAAGTGCGATTCAATATCTTTCGGATGCTTTCCCAGAGAAGAATCGGAACATTCGTAAGATTTCAATTCCAATGCTGATATATCTTGCAGATGTAGCAGAGGATGCAGAAATTAAGCCAAGATTCTTTAGGGACTGGTGGAGTTTCTTCACAGAGGAAGATGAACTGAAGGAAGTGTATAAAACTTTCGGCTCTAGTGGTTCAACTAAACTGGAGAAAATTAAGGGCAGACTTGCTATTATGACGAAATCTTTTTGCTTATACCATGAATTGGATATTCCGGAGGAATTGAAGGATATGGTAACAGAAGTGGAAGAAAAACTTGCTGCTAAAGAAGAAAGTGACAATGATACTCTTATTGAGGAAGAAAATACTCTGTCAAAAGAAAATGTGGAGGTTGCATCGGAAGTTAATACAATAGAAACCACTGATGAGCAGAACACAGAAAATGTGGATGCAGAGGATGATATCATTGATACATCTGAAACAGATGATAATGACAATGTGGAAGATGCAGATGAGAATAATGCTGCATTTGAAGACTCCACAGAAGAAACAGAGTGCGAGAACTCAGCAGATGAAACATCAAATGAAGAAGATAATGATACTTCATTTGATAATGCAGAAGATTAATATTAGCCTGCATAAAAATCAATATAGATGTGATTGCAAACAGCAATCAAAGGTAGGGGACAGGCAGAAATGTTTGTCCCTTTAAATATTTGGAAAGGTGGTAGTTTCTATGCGAATTAATTTTTATGATACAAGGATTGAAGAAGATAACTCCATAATGCTTGTGAAAGAAAAAGGTGTAAATTATGGAGTGGAAAACCTTGATAATGCTAAAAGTATAGTGAATATGATGAATGATGTTACAGAGCTTAACAAGAAAGCAGAGGAACATATTTATTTGATAGGTGTAAATTCAAAGAATAAGGTAGTGGGAGTATTTCTCATTTCAAAGGGAACGGTGAATCAATGTATTGTCAGTCCAAGAGAAATATTCATACGCTTATTGCTTGTAGGAGCAGTTCACTTTATGGTGTGTCATAATCATCCGTCAAAAGATTGTACTCCAAGTAGGGAAGATATAGTGTTTACAAGAAGATTAAAGGAAGCTGGCTTATTGTTAAATGTGCCTTTGGTGGACCATATCATTGTTGGTGGAGATTGGTATTATAGTTTTAATGAACAGGAAACCTTATGAGAGGAGGGTGTTTTGTATGAAATGGTTTAAGGAAGATGATTTGAAAGATGTGAATACATTGCGAAGTGCCTACAAGAGCTTGTTGATAAAATATCATCCTGACAACAATAAGGAAGATACAACGGTGCAGATGCAGGAGATTAATGCAGAGTATGATAAGCTCTTTGAAAGAATTAAGTGTGCTTATGAGAGTTCAGAATCCTATGAGAAGCAGACCGACAGACAAAAACAAGCGTATGATTGGGAAAAAGATAAACAGCTTAGAGCAATCATAGTAGCATTATCAAAGTTTACAGGTCTTGAAATAGAGCTTTGTGGTACATGGATATATGTAAGGGGTGAAACCTATCCATATAGAAAAGAATTGAAGGCTCTTGGTCTTAGGTTTAATCCTCATAAGGGATGTTGGATTATTCATTTTGATGATTATTACCAATATCATAAGAAGCCGGTGTCCATGTCCTACATAAGAGATAAATATGGTTCTGTAATCATCAATACGCAGGAAGAGAATAAGGAAAACAGGAGGTTGCAGCAATGTTAAGAACTTATGATATGAAACAGGTCAGAAAGAATGTGGAGGAATACTTCAAGAAGCATTTGCTACAATACACAGTGTTGGAAATCAGAAAGAAATCTGTATTTCCAGAAGATGCGTACCTTTTTATGGTGTCAGCAATCAATGAGAAGGATGGTACTTATGCTGTCTGGACTTCTTGGAATGAAACAAGCCAGTCTTTGAATTATGGACATTATAACTTGCAGACTTTGGAAGAATGTGAACAGCTTTTTGAAGAATTTTATAACAATGGGAAGTAAAAAATGGAGAACTCTGGTCTTAATGGCTGGAGTTCTCTGTAATAATAAAAAACTTTTTTAGCTAAAACATTGATAAAATCGTACGATTAGAGTATAATAATAGTACGAAGAAAGGATGTGATTCTATGTCAATTACTGCAACTGAATTAAAAAACAACTTAGGTAAATATTTGATATTATCTGCAACAGAAGATATATTTATTACAAAGAATGGAAAGATTATTGCGAAGCTGACCAATCCATATCAGGACAGGGTGGAAACTGCAAAATCATTGTTTGGAATTTTACCAAAGGATGTTGATTTGGAAGAAGCAAAGGCAGAGAGGTTAGGTGCAAAATAGATGAAGATTCTTGTAGATACAAATGTTGTCATTGATGCACTTACGGGAAGAGAGCCATGGAATGAAAGTGCTGAAAAGATATTTCTTCTTGGAGCAAATCATATTATGGATATGTACATTACTGCAAGCTCTGCGACAGATATTTATTATATTATCAGAAAGCATTTGCATGATACACAGACTGCAAAACAGGTTATAGGGAAATTGTATTCTCTTATGGGAATATTAGAAGTGACAGGAACTGATTGTGTGGAAGCTATTGCTTCACCAATTACAGATTATGAGGATGCAGTGGTGGAAAAAGTAGCATCAAGAAAAGATATGGATTATATTGTAACCAGAAACATCAAAGATTATCAAAATGGTAGTGTGAAAGCTATTTTACCGGATGATTTTATCAGTTTGATGGAAGAAGAATAAAATGTTGCTTCTAAAAAAGAAAAAGATAGAGGAAGCATTAGGAAGAGATATAATCACCTGAAAAGAAGAAAAATTGAATCAAGAATGGAACAGACCTAAATATTTTCTATGTGAGAGTATTAGGTCTTTTTCTTTGCCTAAAAAGTCATTGGAAAAATTTGGAAATATTTTGATAAGGGCAATAAATTGAATGCAAAACCTTGAGAAAGAAGGAATTATGCGATATAATTCAATGAGTTAATAGGGGCAATATATTGAATGTGTTAATAAAATAAAAAATTGTATTTTATCTGAAACTTTCTTGAAACTTTCGTTCTCTCTTATATAGAAAGTAGGAAAGGAAGTGAAAAAATGGCAAAGAAAGTCAGAGGAATTGTGCTACAAAATCCGATTGTATTGGAACGGTGTTGTTTGTTTACGGTCAAACAGGATGACAATACTTTTCTGATTCTCTCAACTGACAGACAGGCGACCAAGGATAACATCTTTGTAGAACAGGGTCAGGAAATATGTATTTTGGGAAGTGGTATTGAAGATGTTAATGTGAAAGGCATCATTGTTACAGAGCAGGCACATATCAGGATAAAGGCAGATTTCAAAGATAAATAAAAAATTTTATTTTGTTGAAACCTTATGGGAGAAAGGACACTCTCTCATATATCAGAAATAAAAATGCTTTAACGAAAGGAAGAAAAAAGTTATGGAAGGAATCATAGGAAAAATTTATAATTACAAACTCGGCAAGAAACAAGCGGAAAGCAGAGAGATTATAAAGAAAGAAATGGAAGCGTTTTGCCAGAAAGCAGCAGCCAAATATGGGATTAGTCGTGGAACTGATTTGTTGGAATTACAAAATGAAATTACCAGTAAGAACTACTATTATAAAGAAATTGGAATGAAAAATGAGGATGCCATTCTTTTTTTAGAAAAGGAAAGACAAGAGATATTAATGCGAAGAGATGCAATGTTTGAAAGAATAAAAGCGTTGCCGGTAGAGGGCTTTTTTGGTCTGGATGGGCAGACAATGGATATAGGGCGAAGATTTAGCGGTTCAAGCGAAAATGGAACAAACAATATGTTAGCGCAGGCACAGGAGCATCTTGAAAATAATGGTATTGATTTCCCGACAGAAGAATATCTGCAAAGAATTTTTGGATGGGTAAATAATCTTCTGGATGAAATTGATAAAGAAATAAAAATACTTCAAAAGGGGATTCAGGGAGAGGAGTATGTAAATGAGCAGTTACGCTTGTATGAAGGAAAATATAAAATCTTAAAAAACATTGTGATTGATTCGGCAGATTCTCAGGGAAATACATCAGAAGTGGATGCTTATATCATTACAGATAAGGGGCTTGTTGTAGCAGAGATAAAGAATTATGGCAATGAAAATCAGAGATTGCATATAACCAATGATGGCAGATGGGTAATCGAAGACATACATAATGGAAATGTTTTAAAGAGAATTGACAAATCACCGGTAGAGCAGAATACCAGACATTGCCTTGCGGTTGAAAGACTGTTGAAAGAAACATTTGGCGAAGATTGCAATATTCCTATTATTCCAGTTGTGTTTATCGCAAACAACAAAGTAAGCATCCAAAATGAAAGCAGGAGTTCTGTACTTCGTGTAAGTGAGTTCTATACCTTCATCAATTCTATAATGGGCGGTGCGGTAGTTTCTAAGGAAATGCAGGAAAGCATAGAAAAATTATTGAATGACAAGAATGTAGGTGCAAGAGATTTTGGAGTAAAGAGCAGACTGCAAATGATGGAATGTCTGGAGTACATGGAAAAGGTTTATACCCAGTATGTTTTATATAATGATGAAGTGGCACAGGAATATGAGAAGGTTGTAGAAAAAAATAAGCCGCGTGTAGATTTGAAATTTATGGGATTCTTAGCAATACCATATATCCTGTTCTTTGTATTTGATTTTACAACCAAGTTTAGGACTATCCTGTTAATTGCCTATACTTTGATGTTGTTTAACATTGGAATGGGATTGGGGATTGGCTGCTTGTTGTTTTTTGTTTTATTTATATTGTTTTAAATGAGAGAATGAATTACAGGAGATGAAAAAATATGAGTAACTTTTTGAAAAGTGATATTAAAATGGTAAGAGCAAGAGTAATAAAATCAGCAATTATAGCAGGCATATTGATGGCAATTATTATAGGCATGATTATTTCACAAGGAAATTTTGCCAGATTTATGAGAAGGGGAGAATGGGTTCAGGCAATCGGAATCTTTTTTGTGATTGGTGGCATTCGATATGGAAAACATATCATTGCAGCGGCCGGCAAAGCTCCAATAGATGAAAATACAGGAGAGCCTTATTATCCTGGTGGTTTTAATGGAAGTATCTTTCGATGGCTTATTGCAATCGCTTTGGGTGCAACCGTAGGAACTGTAATGTTTTTCATTGATGTGGTAAGATTAGTAAGTGCAGGTGTGAAGAGCATAATAGATAAAAATCAGAGTAACAAAGGATAGGGAAAATGGAACCAACAAATAATTTAAAACAGGCAATCAAAGATTATAAAAGTGGAAATAGTCAGGCATTTGATATTTTATACCTCGAATCAAAGAAATATGTGTATACCTGCATTTATAAGGTAATGGTGGGCAATGATAATGTCTATGATGCCACTGAGGAAATCATGCAGGAAACTTATCTGGAAATCTGCAAGAGTATAGCCCAATTAGAAAATGAAGAAAGATTTTTACAGTGGGCAGGTATGATTGCAACCAGAAAGTGTTACACATACATAAAGAAGAATAAGAAGTATGTGCTAGTGGATGAAGAAGATAATACCTTTGATACATTGGCAGCTAATGAAAATATCATCCCGGAGTCAATTTTTCAAGACAAAGAGAAGCAAAGACTGATAAGAGAGATTATTGAAAAAGAACTGACAGAAATGCAAAAACTTTGTGTGATTGCTTTTTATTATAATGGACAGAAGCAATCAGAAATAGCAAAAGAGCTTGGGATTCTGGAAAATACAGTCAAGACAAATCTTTCCAGAGCAAGAGTTAAGATTGAAAAGGGAATATATGCAGTGGAGAAAAGAGATGGAATCAGACTTCACAGTGTTGCACCATTCCTTTTATTACTCTTTACAGAAGATGTACAGGCTGCGGAAGTACCACAGGAGATTACAAAGAATGTGTTGGAATCAATATCTGGTTTGACAACAACAGGAGCAACAACATCGAGTGCTGCCACAGCAGGTGTTAAAGGGGCTGCAGGAAAAGCTGTTACAACTTCTATCAAGGCAAAAGTCATAGGTGGAGTAGTTGGTCTTGGTGTGCTTGGAGCGATTGGTACAGGTATTTATTTGATGAATCAGCAACCGGAGGAAGTGTTAAATGATACATCTTATTCTCAAGAGGCAGAAGCTCCTCAAGTAGATGATGGTATGGATGATGTGATAGAAGAAGTAAAAAAAGAAGCCGAAAATGTAGGTGATGGTTTACCATTTGAAGAAGGAACATGGCAATTGGCATATTATAATTACCTTATAGAAGGAAATAATAATTCTGGTAGTGGTGGATATAATGGATTTGATTTGCATGACTTTGATGGTGATGGTGTACCGGAACTGGTAATCATGTATAATAATGATAATGCAAGTGTTGCACACTTTGTCTCGGGACAGGCAGAAGAGATTTATATACCAAACGATTACAGTTATCTTGATGGAGAACATTTAGGCTATGGAGAAAAAGCTTCCCAACTTATCAATTTGTGGGAAGAAGTGGATGAGGAAGGAAGAGATATAACCCATTACAGTATGTATGATAATTTTGCATATGTTGAGAAAGTGGAAGTCAGCAGTATTGTGTTAAATAATGTTCTTACTTATATAGTGCATACAGATAATGGAATACAAGATATTTCTTATGAAGAAGGTCAAGCAAAAATACAATCCATTCGAGAAACATACCAGAAAGCAGATTTTAAAGAAATGAATGAAGAAACCATTATAGCAACACTTGAAGCATATAGGTAGAAGGTTTGGTGAGTTATTAAAACCCATGCAAATGATTGACAATGTAAATCAAAATGAATATAATAGAATTAGGAAGAGATAATAAAAAGTAAATTGATTTTCATTTGGATAGGAGAGTGATATTATGGCAACAGTACCAACACAGGTAAGAATTGATGAAGATTTAAAGAAGCAGGCAGTAGAATTGTTTGGTCAGCTTGGTATGGATATGTCCAGTGCTATGAATATCTTTTTAAGACAATGTGTTATGAGAGGCGGCTTGCCTTTTGCAGTAGAGGTTCCACAGTATAAACCAGAAGTACTTGAAGCTATGGAAGAGGCAAGAAGAATCAGCAGAGACTCTAATACAAAAAGATATAGCAGCTTTTCAGAAGCATTAGAGGATTTGGATGAATGAAATATGAATTAGTATTGACCGGTAAGTTTAAAAAGGGATTGAAACTTGCCAAAAAGAGAGGGTTAAACATTAAACTTCTTGATGACATTGTAGAAAAGTTATTAAATGGCATTCCTTTAGATGAAAAGAACAAAGACCATGAATTAAAAGGGCAATATAAAGGGTTTAGGGAGTGTCATATCCAACCGGACTGGCTGTTGATTTACTTGGTGGAAGATGATGTGCTTGTATTGACTTTGGTTGATACTGGCACACATTCAGATTTATTTAATATGTAAGCAAAACATACCCTTAGAATTAGGAAAGTGTTTCCTTTTATGGAAAGTGCTTTAAGTCCTTCAAAATCAAGGCTTGAGGCACTTTTTTGTATTGAAAAAGGTGGGTAGAAATCCTATATATAATAAGAAATACCACACCCTTTTGAAAAAAATTGCTTCTAAAGAGAAAAATGACATAAAGTATTAGATGATGTAACAATCAATTGTTAAAAGAAAATGAGTAATCTTAATAAGTGTGGATGGATTGCCAATTTTTTTTACCGAAAGATGCAATTTCAAATCTTATGTGTGAACTTATTTTCTTTCTTCGAGGCAAAAACTTTTTTATTTGGTTATAAAATTGAAATTAGAATCTATAATATAGTATAGCCCACATGAAAAGCGGGCTAAGATATAATAAGATACTCCAATATGATTTGGGGTTGCAACCTGTGAAATGAAATCCAATTAAACATTTGGTAGTGATGTATATAAATGTCACAAGTTCAAAGGGTTCAGATTCCATTGTTACCTGAAAGTGTGCAGGTTAGCTGAAAATAGAAAAAGCCTTAAACATCTCAAATATGGGAGTTTAGGGCTTCTTTTTTATGTGTTGGAACTTTGAAGTTATCAGTTTTTTTCTTTGCTCAATATCTTGTAATTCTGATTCTGTTGGTTCAAATTTCATTATGTCGCAAATATCACAATTTAAAATAAGACATAATTCATTGAGGGTAGTGGAGCTGATAGGTTCATTATGGCTCATTCTGCGTAAAGTGTTGCTTGATAAACCATAATGATAAATGAGTTGGTATTTGGTGATGCCTTTTTCCTGTAATGTAGACCACATTGGTTCATAAGTTATCAAATAAAATCCCTTCTTTCTATAAATTCCTGGCGACAGTTTTACATATCTATTTTATTACCAATGCAAAATATTGAATATTAGTTAAAAGTTGCTAGGGGCAATAGAATGAATATAAAGTCTTGAAAGAACCAGGATTCTACGATATAATTTAAAATAAAATGAGGGCAAAATATTGCTCATATATAATGGCGAGAAATCTTAGTAAAAACTATAAAAAATTTTTGCTTTTTTGAAACCTTTTGAAAATAGAGGTTCTCCTTTATATATAAAACAAATTGAAATGGAGAATAGCTTATGGAAGAAAGAAATTTGAAAAAATTAATCATTAGCAACAAACCGGTAGAATGTGAATTGTGCAAAGGTAAGATGTACTATGTGCATAGTGGTATGTATCGTTGTAAAAAATGTGGACATGAAGTTCTGGATGATTTTGGGAAAGTTAGAAATTTTCTTGAATCAAACGGACCGGCACCAGCTTTAACAATTTCAGCAGCAACAGGTTAAAGATTGGTCACAAGAAAAAGAGGTAAGACTTAAAGTAGGGGTAATGACACAG
>CAYTDI010000045.1:0-20546 GCA_964436595.1 uncultured Eubacterium sp. | reverse complement strand
ATGGTGCCGTAAGAGGTGTCGGTGGAATCGACAGTTGGGGAAGTGATGTGGAAGAATACTGCCGTATCAGTGCAGAAGAAGATATAAACTACTCATTTACTATTTGTTAATTGTGGAAAGAGGGGGAGATGCAGACAGAGTTATTGATTCGCAGGTTTTTGGAAGCGGAGAATGATGACTGCATGGAAATAGCCATTATAAATAAAAAAGGAGTTGCTGTTAGTGTTATTGGTATATGAAAACAGGAGTGAGGGAGTATCAGCAGAGTGGAAAAAAACGGTACATTTTCCGCCACATTTACATGAAGCGATAGAAGTTGTGTATGTGACGAAGGGAAACATTGAACTGGGTGTTGGGCAGGAGCTGTATCACATGGACGAAGGAGATTTCGCAATCGTATTTCCAAATGTGATACATCATTATCAGGTATTCGGAAAGGAAGAAAACAGGGTAATTTATTTATATCTTGAACCTTCACTGTTCCCGTCCTATTATAAGGATTTGAAAAATTACAGTCCGAAGTTTCCGGTCATAAAAAAAGAAAATGTACACTCGGATGTGGTAAATTCCATTAAATTTCTGGCTGACGTAAAAAACTGTAACCAGATACTGATACAAGCATATGTACAGATGATTCTTGCTCATGTTTTCGCAGAAATGCCAATGATTGATAAAAGTGCAGTAGGCAGTGATGACCTGATTTATAATGCAGTGGAATATGTGGCAAAAAATTTCAGAGAGGAAATCAGCCTTGAAAAGATGGCATACGATTTGTGTGTAAGCAAATATGTGTTGTCGAGAATGTTTGCAAAAACTTTTCACAGTAATTTCAGTAAATATGTGAATGGAGTACGTCTTAATTATGCGGTTGCAGCACTGGAAAACACGCAGGACTCCATTACAAATATATGTCTTGAATGTGGGTTTGAAAGTCAGAGAACCTTTAACCGTGTTTTTAAGGACAGATATAAAATGACACCGAGAGAATACAGAAAAGGGATAAGATATAAAAACAGCAGTGTAATAGTATGACGGAGCAGGTGAGTAAGATGTGGCATACAGATGTTAGAATAACGAAAGACGGAGAAAAAGCAGATTATCCGGTATACCCTTACGGATAAGAACGAATATATCATTGATTATGAAATGCTTTCGGATATGACTATCATTGTGAATCCTACAAACCACAGTTATTTCAATCTTGACGGTCATAAGAACGGAACAATCCTTAGAATAGTATGGAGATATATTAGGAACAGATACTTGAAACAGATACAATTCAGACTTATGCGGCTTGCAGGTTTATACAGGGAACGTATTAAATGGCCAGAATGGAAAGGACGGAGCCGTGTATAATAAGCAAGGTGGTGTGTGTTTTGAAACACAGTTTTATACAGAATAGATACCGGATGGCAGATTGGAGGCATACAGATGAGTGAATATCTGACAATGACGATTGAGAAACAAAAAAACATAGCATTGATTGCTCATGATGGAAAAAAGCAGGATATGCTACAATGGTGCATGGACAATAAGGAGATTTTGCAGAAGCATAACCTGTCAGGAACGGGAACCACTGCAAGAATGATAGCAGACCATGTAGGACTTACTATAAAAGGATATAACAGCGGTCCTCTTGGCGGAGATCAGCAGATAGGAGCAAAGATAGTAGAGGGTAATATTGACATGGTAATCTTTTTCTCCGATCCGCTTGCAGCACAGCCGCATGATCCGGATGTGAAAGCACTTCTTCGTATTGCACAGGTGTATGACATACCGATTGCAAACAATATTGCTACGGCAGATTTTCTGATTCATTCCACACTGATGAATGAAACATATTCTCATCAGATAGAGAATTTCAAGCACACTGTTGATACTAGGGCGGAAGAATTGAAATGAGAGATAAATTAGAAATATATTTTTCAGATGTGCAAACAATTAAATATGAACAAAAGAAAGACGAATGGTACAGTGCTGCCATTCGTCTTTCTTTTGCGTTAAGGCAGAAACTAACCTGTCAGCGAGCATAAAATGATGTGGATTGGGTTCTTTTCTGGACTATGAGATTTGATAAACTATGGATATGATTTATATGGAAAAGAGGTGCAAAATGTTGGATACAGGAAGAAAAGCTGCTGAGTTATCTGCGACCTCGCTATGTGTGCACATGAGATACTGTGATCCATGCAAGCAGATAGTAGAACTCGTCGGCGAACCATTAGCCTGTATGTAACCAATCCACGAATAACAGAGTATTCAACTGCCGAGGACTGTTAAACTAGAGCTCTTTTCCAATGCTGTCGGAAAAAAAACAATGTGGCTGGCGTTAAGAAAAAAGTTTCTTAAATTTACTTTTGACAAAGGTCACTTCATAACGGTAATGAAAATGCTGTACTTGCACACTTTGGTCTGTTATAGGAAATTTCAGAAAAAATAAAAAAACCGGAATATATTGGTAATGCCCTGCATACACTGAAATAGAAAGTAAAAATATGTATAAATAACATGAGTGCAATTTTAAGAAATGGAAGGGTGAAACGGGGATTGAAAAAGAAAAGAAGGACATTCGTAATATTAGCTGTATGTGCAATCTTAATGATAGAAGCAATATTAGGAACGTGTATGTCATTGGGAACAGTCATTGCAAGTGATGGAACGATTAACGAAAGACTTGCAGTAGAACTTACAGAGGGAAGAAATGGAAGTTCAGCCAAAACAGGAGAAACCTTGTATGCAAAAGTGGTTTCCAGATACTCCAAGGCGAACAATCCAAGAGAGAACGTAAAGGTTGCCATAAAAATAGGAAAACTGCCAGAGGGTATTGCCATTGCCGGATTTGAAAATGGGCAAAAGAAAGTAGTATGGCAGGATGAGGAAAAGAAAGAACATAACATTATGGCACAACTGGTAGAGGAAGATGGAGAACTGTATGTGGAGTTTGAACAACCTGCAGGTGCAACGGTGGAATTTGAAGTACAGTTTAATTCCAGCAATGGAATCGGAGAAGATGGCGAATGTGTAACATTGGAAATCGAGAAAGAGAAAATTCAAGGACTTGATACACCAATCGGAGATAACGATTTTTTCAGCAAACCATTGACCTTAACTTGGCATGGGGAAAATGAATGGGAACCGGTAGATAAGAAAGTAAATGGTGCAGAGGAAAATAAGATTTTAGTAAATAGTGAGAATCAATTAGCAGGAGAATTGACCTACACCATTACCGCTAATAGCTTGAATAACGAAAATTTTGGTGAAATTTGGACAGATTACGTTACAGTAACCGATACGCTGCAGTTGCCGGAGGATGTATCGTTTCCGCAAGGGGCAAGGGTGAATGACGATAATACAGCCATTGTAGATTCTAATGGAAATGTAATCTGCTATTTCTCCAAATTGCAGCAGGATAGTGAAATTACTGCAATTACGCTAGAAGAGAAAAAGGCAGTTTTTGAAATAAAAGTGCCCAATACATATAAAAAGGACGGAGTGCCAACAAGAGAGCAGGAACATTTAGCCTTAGAAATGAAGTTAAATGCAAGTCTGTTAGCAGTAGCAGAAAATTATGCAAAAGATAGTGCCATAAAAAATGAGGCAGCAATACAACCGGTGCCTTATAAGCCTTATGAGGTAAAAGGCTCAAAGGATTCTGTTACTACGGTTCTTGTAGGAGAAAATGAAGATGTAGTGATTGAAAAAGAAGCGGATAAAAAGTCTGTGCAGGCAGGAGATACGGTAACTTATACATTATCTGTGAAAAATAGCGGAAAATGTGCCATTAAGGTATTGGATGAAAAGGGAGCATTTTATCAGGTGACAGACCCGCTTCCGGTTTATCTGTATCTTACCAAGGAGCAGATTGCCAAACTTCCCGAAGATGTAACTTATAATGAAGAAACGCACACGGTATCTTGGATACCAAGCAGAGAAAATATTACATCCGGTATGGAGTGTCAGATAAGCTTTCAAACCACAGTAAAAGAGGCAACGGATGAAGCAATGAAAGAGCTTTCCAACGGCTCTTTGATAAAAAATGTGGCTCAGTATAAGGGACAATATTCCAATGAAGTCAACCTTGTGTATGAAAAGGCAGAGGTGCAGGTAGAAAAGACCAGTAAAGACGAAGATGGAGATGGTAAAGTTTCCAATGGAGAAAAGATTACCTATACCATACACATATTCAATGATACGGATTTGAATGCAGTTATGGATGAAATCGTAACAGATACCTTACCAAAAGGGCTGATATTTGAATCGGCTTCCATAGGAACGAATAAGAACATTACAAAAAGCGGTACATATATTTTGCACTATGGCATGGGAGAAGAAAAAGCAAAGCACGAAGTGGAATTTCAGATAGATGGGCAAACCTTGAGCTGGAATGTAGGATTGGTGCATGCACATGAAGAAGTGGTACTTACTTATGTATGTAAGGTAGACACAGACCAATTAGCAGGAAAAACACAGATTGTAAACAAGGTAATCACCTCTTCGGAAAAAGAAGATTATGATGTTGTAAAGATAGATAGCCCCATTGATTTAGAAAAAACAGTAGAGCAGGACACCAGTGTTATCTATCCGGATAAAACCATATTTGACTATAAAATATCTTTAAAAAATGATAAAGACCATCCAAGTGAAAGAGAAAATCTGCAATTAACCGATTCCCTGCCAACGAGTATGTTTCCGGTAGATTGTACATTGATACAACACCGAAAGGAAGGAAATGACATTGTAGATACAGAAATTTCATGGCAAGATTTCTGGCAGGGAAATATAAGTGAAGAAGAATCTTCGACTTTTACGTCAGTTATCGGTGGAAGAAAAGCTGAAGTAAGAAAAAACTGGAATGGTATCGCATTGGTATGGAATATAGGAAAAATGAGTGCCGGAGAAGAAATTACCATAAAATACCGGGCACAGATTACACTAACGGAAAAACAGAAAAATGAGGGTGGACAGTATGCTTTTACCAATTGGGCACGAATAGATAACATCAGAAAATCTGTAACGGTGTATGGTGGTGAAACGGTAGGAGCTTCTGCCGACTTACAAAAAAGTGTATGGACAATAAAAAAAGAAACAGTGAAAGATGGAAAATTCCTGTGGCACAACTGGCATGACAAGGAGCAGTTTTCCCTTGATTCAGAAGATGAAAATGAAAAAAATCTGGTCATTTACAATATGACAGTTATCAATACCGGAAGTGAGAGCATTCATCTGAGCACCCTAAAAGATGTATTGCCAAAAGAGCTTACTTATATTGGAATTGACAGTGTTTCTTGGAACTTTTGGCAGACACGGCAAGCATTTACACAGGAGATTGTGACCAATGCTTATGGCGGACTGAATACTTATGAAGAAAATAAAATGGTAGCCGGAGTGAAAATAGATTCTAATTATAAAAAGGATGAGAATCAGGTGGAATTTACGTTCAATCAGGAAGAAGGAGGCTATGAGTTAGAGTGTGGAAAAGCGCTGACGTTTCTCATGCTCTGTGAGGTAAATGATAAGGCAGAGGCAGAAAGACCAATTGTGAACACTGCACAGCTTTTAGTAGACGAAGGAGTAGGTTATCTGGATTATGAGGAGATTAAGACTCGAAATACTCCATATGATTATAACCAAAACAATGGAAGTTCCGTGGATGAAGGCGTAGTGGATGGAAAAAGAACCATTTCCTCTTCGGTAACTATCTTTCCGGAAAACGTGATTGTTCCCGGAATCAACAAAAAGGCAGTTTCCTATATTATTCCGGGCAAAACAGAAGAAATGCCATTAAGCGAAACCTCCAATATTCAGCCAAATGCTACGGTAAAATGGGAAGTTGATTTGTATAATGATGGAACGATAGATTTGGAAGATTATTGTGTAGAGGACAGCGTTACCACCAGTTTTCACCTGATTACAGAAAAAGAAGCAGAGGAAAAGAAAATCAGTGAGCCTTATAAGTTAGAAATATATTCCTATAACGGAGAGAAACAGCAGACCTTTGATTTGTCAAAACAGGTGTGGAAAACAATAACAGAAGATTCTAACCAAAGTGATTATAAATTTCAGTTTTCGGAAGAAAAATATGCCATTCCACCGGGCGGTTATGCAAAATTAACCTTATATACCAATAACACAGTGGAAAATTATAAAGTATATAGGAATACAGCGACGATTTCTACGGCAGCAGCCTTTGCAGCAAATAAGGTGAAGCATGGAGAACTAAAAAAAGATAGTGATGGAAACTATATTGGTGTGACATCTTCTGATGAAGTGAATGCTTTGGGAGATTATGCATCTGTTGCATGGAAAAGTGTTTCGGAAAAAGGAAAAGAAACCAATGAAGCTCGTGGAACACAGGAAAAAAATTATATTTCCGTAGGAATGGGAACAGAATATGTTACCTACAAAAACAATATTCGAAATGTAAGTGAGAAAGAGTTTGGAAGATTTGTATTGATAGATTTGACACCAAATAACAATGATACAGGCGTTATCAATCAAAATGATATCAGAGGCAGTGAATTTTCCATAGCCTTTGCAGACAGCTTAGAAGTCTATGTATTGGAGAATGGGCAAAAGATTCCGGTAGAAGGATATCAGGTGGAATTCTCTCCTAAAGTTAAATTTACACAGAAAGACTTTGACGGTGAAGAGGGGAAAGAGTGGCATACTGTATGGCAGGAGGGAGATTGTTCCTTCCGTGTGAAATTGCCGAAAGAATTTGCACTTTTGACGGACCAAACTTTAGTGGTGCAGTATGACGGTAAATTGGGACCGGATGCGAAACCGGGAGCAGTTGCATGGAATAGCTTTGGATATCAGTATTATTCCGGAAATCATACCACGCCTATGAAAGCAGAACCACCAAAGGTAGGAGTAAAAATGCCAAAGATTCCTATGATTCAAAAAGAAGTAGTGGATTCCAAAGGCGAGGTGCAAGCCTATGATGAAAGCAAGCTGTTTACCTTTGTCCTAGCTGAAAAAAATGCAGAATCAGAAGAAACTATTTGTGAATTTCAAGTATGCCAATGCGGGTACATTTTGGTGTCAGATTTGAAAGATAAAAATGGAAACAAGATTGTTTTAGAAAATGGAAAAGAATATGTTATTACGGAAGTAACAGATAAGATGCCAAAGGGTTATAAGCTCATTGGTATCGGAGATAAGGGAAGTGCAGGAAAAGAGAGCTATTCCTTTACTTATTATGATAGCAAGGATATTACTATTTTAGCTAGAAATGAAGTAGATACCTATCAACCTGAAATTCCGGAAACGGGAGGAAAGGGAACAACTGTATATACATTAGGAGGAGTTAGTTTTATGGTAACTGCAGGTTTCGTGCAGGGATACCGCTTACAACGCAGACGGGAAAGGAGGAGTGATTGAAATCCCAGTGTATATAAAGAAAAGTGGTAAAAGAATGAAAAGGAGAAAAGTAAAAATATGAAGAAGATATTGGCAGTATTGGCAAGCTTAGTTATGGTGCTTGCAATGGGAATGACAACGCTTGCGGCGAACATTACAATCAAAGGAGGGGCAAACGGCTCTCAGTATGCAGCGTATAAGTTGTTAAATGTTACAGATGGTGGAGAAGGAAAATATGCATATACCTTAAATGATAAATATAAAGAAGCACTTCAAAAAGTGACAGGAAAAACAGAGGAAAGAGATATTGTAAACTATATTTCAGAATTGACAGCAGAAGAAACCCGTACATTTGCAGATGCAATGTATGCAGAAATAAAAGATGCGGCACCGGAAGCAGTTACAGATACCGATAAGTTCGAAAATATCGAACAGGGATATTATCTGATTGCAGAAAAACAAACCGGAGATGCGCAGGATACTTATTCCTTAGTAATGTTAGATACTGCGGGAAAAGAGGATGTGGAAGTTACCACTAAAGAAGATAAACCAGAGTTAGAGAAAAAGGTAAAGGAAAAGAATGATTCAACCGGAGCAGAAAGTGACTGGCAGGACGGAGCAGACTATGATATTGGTGATAGTGTGCCATTTCAGTTGACCGGTACAGTAGAAAAAAATTATGACAACTATAATACATACTACTATGCATTCCACGATACCATGTCAGAGGGACTTACCTTTCAAAAAGGCAGTGTAAAAGTAATGGTTGACGGAACGGTTATAGATAGTGGCTATGAAGTGGTGACAGAGGGATTAGCAGATGGTGATACCTTTGAAGTACGTTTTGCAGATTTAAAGAAAATCCGTAATGTAAAAGCAGAAAGTAAAATTACCGTAGCATATAGTGCAGTTTTAAATAGTAATGCAATCATCGGTGCAGAGGGAAATCCGAACAAGGCAAAACTAGAGTACAGCAATAATCCTTATGGTAATGGAACAGGAGAAACACCGGAAGATAAGGTAGTTGTATTTACCTATGAGTTAGAGGTAAATAAGGTAGATAAGGAAGGCAATGCACTGGAAGGAGCAGGATTTACACTCTATAAGTATGATGCTGACTTGCAGGATTACAAAGCAGTAGGGGAAGAAATCTCAGGGGTTACAACCTTTACATTCAGTGGTCAGGATGCAGGAAAGTATAAGTTAGTGGAAACAACAGTACCAGAGGGTTACAATAAGGCAGATGACACCATTTTTACGGTAGAAGCGGAATATGATACCAATGCAGATAATCCAAAACTTATCAAATTAGTCATTCGAGATGAAGACGAAACTGTGATTTCAGAGGGTGAAGATGCAGTATTTACCATTAATTTTGCTACGGGTACTGCAAGTACAGACGTAGTAAACGTAAGTGGTACAGAGCTTCCATCTACCGGTGGTATTGGTACAAAGATTTTCTATACCATTGGAGGGGCATTGATGTTCGCAGCAGGAATTCTTATGGTAGTGAGAAAACGTGGAATTAAGGCAAAGTAAATGAAAAAGAGATTGCCGGGAGTGTTGTTGTGCCTGGTATTTTTCATGGGAGTTGGAATATTCTTATATCCCACCATAGCAGAACAGTGGAATAAATATCATCAGAGCAGGGCAATTGCTGCATACGAAGAGATTGTTTCAGGTATGACACAAGAAGATTATGAGGCTTGTGAGAAGAAAGCCTTGGAATATAATCAGAAAATCAAAACCAATACCTTTGCAGGAGATGCATTTTCACAAGAAGAAAAAAATATGAAAGGGACAGAGTATTGGTCGCAATTAAATGTGAATGGAAATGGAATTATGGGATATCTGTCCATTCCAAAGATAGAACAAAAGATTCCTATTTATCATGGAACGTCCGATGCGGTATTGCAAATCGGTATTGGGCATATATTAGGAACAGGGCTTCCCGTAGGGGGAGCAGGAACACATTGCGTACTGGCAGGGCATCGTGGCCTTCCCAGTGCGCGATTATTTACAGATATTGATCAAATGGAAATCGGGGATAAGTTCTATTTGCATATCTTGGATAAGGTATTAGCATACGAGGTAGATAGAATACTTCCCATGATAGAGAAAAATGATAAAGAAGCGCTGGAACAGGCAATGGAAATAGAAGAAGGGCAGGACTATATTACCTTATTTACTTGTACACCCTATGGTGTAAATAGTCACAGGTTGTTGGTGAGAGGACATCGTGTGGAATACCATGGAGAAGAGGAAGAAAGTACACCGACAGCAGAAGCAATGCTTCAATCCATCAAGGATTATTATATGTTTTACTTATTTGTAGGAGTGGGAGTATTCCTATTTTTATATTATGGGAAATACCGTGTTAAGTTAAAGGGTAAAAGTGCGTAAAATTCCTATAAAGTAGCTCTCCGAGCATGGATACGCAGTTAGCAGAGTAGAAGATAGCCATAAAGGGCAATGCTCGCACACATTTGTTCTTTTTTAAAAAAGAAATTAGAAAGAATTAAATAAAAAGAAGAAATTCCGGGGAGGAAAGAAAATGAGAAAAGCGAAAGGAAAAGCAGCATACGGGATAATAGGAATTGTGCTGATTTTAGGACTTTGGATAGGAAAAAGTAATGTTCCGATACTATATGCTGCAAATAAAATAGATACTTCAAAGCAATGTTCCCTGACAATTAAAACAGCAGATTCTGGAACTTACGGGGAAGAACTTTCCAAGTTACAGCTAGAAGTGAGGATATACAAAGTAGCAGATGTTGCGGCAGATGGAACTTATACACCGACAACGGCATTTGAATCTCTGACAGTAAAAGATAGAGTCATGAAGCAGGAAGAATGGGAAAAATTGACACAAAAGTCAGTAGAAGTGGCAGAAGGAAAACCGGAAGATGCAAAGGTTGCGATTGTAGATGGAAGAGGGACAGTCAGCGAATTGGAAACCGGATTGTATTTAGTGATACCGGAAGAAAAAGTCACCGAATTATATGAGTATCAATTTCACCCATATTTAGTTCCATTACCACAAAATTTGTATGAACAGTCGGAAATATTATCAGATGATAAATGGAATTATCAGGTAGAAAGTGATTTAAAACCGGAACGCAGTGAAAGGTATGGCAGTCTTAAAATCTGTAAAACCCTTACTTCCTATAATACTTCACTGAAAGAAGTTACGTTTGTATTTCAGGTAGAGGGTGTAGATGCTCAGGGAAATCAGGTTTATAGCAATGTATTTTCTACAACTCATATAGCGGCAGGTTCAAAAGAAATTTTAATAGAGCATATACCGGCAGGAGCAAAGATGACAGTTACAGAGGTATATAGTGGCGCAAGTTATTGTTTGGAGACAGAGCCGGAAAAAACAGCGGTAATAAGTGCGGATGAAATAGTAACAGCAGATTTTACCAATACTTATAATGAAGAATTAGTACCCGGATATGGTGTAACGAACTATTTTGAATATGATGAGAATGAGGGTTGGCAGTGGTCAACACAAGAATAAGGGAGGCCGGAACAGTGAAAAAAATATGGAAACAAAAAATATTCTGGCTTGCGGTAGGCTTACTAATCGTGATAGGAGCAACGCATATTCAGGGAGTTATGGCGTATTTTACTACTTATGTAGCTGCAGCAGGTGGTTATCCTATTACCCTTGGCTCTAAGGTAACTATCAAGGAAGACGTAGAAAATATGAAAAAGCATATTCAGCTTATCAATACCGGACAGGAAGACTGCTATGTGCGTGTAAAAGTGTTTTACAGTAATGAAATAAAAGTGGGTTATATCTCGGCAATGGATGAACAGAATCAACCATACTGGAAGTTAGAGGAGGATGGATATTGGTATTATAAGGAAATCCTTCCGGTAGAAGCAGAAACTCCAGAGCTGGTGGTAACCATGGAAGTTCCAAAGGAATTAAAGGATAGCTTTAATGTGGTAGTGGTTCAGGAATGTACACCGGTACTGTATCGAGAAGACGGTATGCCTTATGCTGATTGGAATAAAAAGATAGACACCAAAACGGATATAGGAACAATCGTGGGTGAGGAGGAGTGTGGAGAATGAAAAAATTAAAACAGATGTTTTCCGGAAAAAAGTCCACAGTTGTCCTCTTTTTAGTGGCTGGCATTTTGCTGGTATCAGGAGGAATTGGCAGTGCAAATGCGGCATTGTCATATTATAGTGAGCGCTATACTGCACAAATGGAAATTCCGGATATTGGAGTCACTTTGGTAGAAAAGTCTGCAAATGGAAGCAGAAATATTTGTAGTAGAAATTACACCGGAAGTAATGGAATATGGGAACAAACAAGTGACAGTCTTTTACAGGATATGCTGCAGGAGACAGATGGAAAGTTATTACTTGGCAGAAAGTATGTAGAAGAACTTTCCGTAAAAAATAGTGGAAGTATAGATGAATATGTAAGAGTAGCAATTACGAAAAGCTGGATGAAACAGGATGGAACGAAAGAAACAACATTAGCACCGGCATTGATTGAGCTGTATATGACACAAAACGGATGGTTGATAGATGAAGCAGCGTCAACAGAAGAACGTACCGTTTTATATTGGCCTAAAATTTTGAAAATCGGAGAAAAAACGCCGTCTTTTGTGGATTCTTTAAAAATAAATGAAAAAATTGCATCCAAGGTCAAAAAGGAAACAACCACAGAGGGAGAATACACCACAATTACAACCACATTCTTGTATGATGGTGTCACTTTTCAGGTAGAAGCAGAAGTGGATGCAGTACAGACACATAATGCAAAAGATGCTATTAAGAGTGCTTGGGGAATTGATGTAAACATTGCAGATGACGGAACATTAAGTCTTATACCATAGGAAGGAAAGAGAGTATGAGAAAAAAAGTAAGTTTTGTAGCAGTACTGACACTAATGTTGTCTATGACAATGCAGGTGCATGCAGAAGAATTTTCCGGAGGAGATAATTGGACAGTTACCTTTGATGGAGAACAGATGGAAAGTAATTTTAAAAGTGAAGAAATAAATGACGTTATTCAAAAACTTCAGCCCGGAGATACGGCAAAGTTTTATATGTCTCTTAAAAATAAAAATGAAGAAACAACCAGTTGGTATATGGCAAATGATGTTTTGCAAAGTTTGGAGGACTCACAGACCTTAGCAGAGGGAGGGGCATATGCCTATGTTTTAACTTATATGAAGCAGGATGGAACCAGCGATTTGTTATATAACAGTGAAGCTATTGGCGGAGAAATCATAAACGAAGCCGGAAAAGGATTACATCAGGCAACCCATGCTTTGAAAGATTTCTTTTTTCTAGACGAACTAGAAGCCAATGCACAAGGAACGATTCTTTTGTCAGTGACATTAGAAGGAGAAACACAGGGAAATCAATATCAGGACACTTTGGCAAAACTGCAAATGAATTTTGCGGCAGAACCGGTAGGTGCGTCTGGTAAAACAACCACAGTTTTACACAAGTTTGTAAAAACAGGGGATAAAACAAAGGTTTTGATGTTTTCGGTGGCAGCTTTGGTATCGGGAAGTATTTGCGGAGTTATAGCAATTGAGAAGAAGAAAAAGCAGGGGGTGAAAAAATGAAAAGAAAAAAATGTGTGTGGCAGCCCATTGTAATCGGTGGCACACTTATTTGTATGCTTGGACAAAATGTGTTTGCTAAGGAAAGTGGTGAAGAAAAAAGTTATACCTATACCGTGACTTTATATGCAGGAAATCAGGGGATTCTTTCGGAAGAAACAGGAATTAATGTGGATAACCATCTGACAGGTTCTAAGTATCAGATAAATTCAGTGGAAAAACAGGGAGAAAAACTTCGTATTACCGGATTGCAGTATGGTGATGTGGTATCGGTCAGTGCATCCTCTGTGGTAAAAATGAAACAGGATTCCCCTTATTATGTAAAAGGAGTGCGGGAGAGCGGACGTGATAATGGTACGGTAGGAGCATCGGCATTTTCGGTAAAAGAAGACAAGGAATATGTTGTTGCTTATGGAATTAAGGGAAATATGGTTTCTTATACAGTAAATTATCAAGACACACAGGGGAAAATACTTGCAGAAAGTCAGAAATTTTATGGCGTAGTAGGAGAACAACCGGTAGTAGCATTTCGATATATTGAAAATTATCAGCCGCAGGCGTATAACTTAACCAAAACCTTGAGTAAGAACGAAACAGAAAATGTATTTACGTTTGTGTATCAGGAAAATTCCAATGAGATTTCAGTAAATGAAGAAAGAGATAGCATTTCTAGTGAAAGCTCTCAAGGGGAAAGCCAAAGTGAAAGCAGGAGAAATCGAAGAGGAACGGAGACACAGGAAACAGAACCTGTGCAAGAGGGCGGAAGAGAAAATGAAACGGAAAATACGCAGACAGGTGTAAATGGAAATGAAAGGGAAAATCTGCAAACAGATGCAGAAAGAAATACAGAAGAAAATGAGCAGGGGAACGCAATAAGTGATAATGAAATGGAAAGCGCACAAGATAGCGAAAAAGAAGAAATAAAAGATATCATGAATTTTGATGAAGAAGCAACACAGCAAAAAGAGAAGCAGGTAAACGAAAAAGAAAACCCAAAGAAGAATATACCGGTATATCTTGGAGCAGGAGCAGCAACAACCGGTGGAATTGGAGCAATATCTTATGGGATGATAAGACGGAAAAAAGGTAAGGTAAAAAAGGGGTAATATAAAAAAGATAATATAAAAAGGATAAGAAAAAGGGTAATATGAAACCTGACGAAAAATAGGAAGAAAAATATGAAAGAACAACATAGAAAAAGAATTGGAAAATTAATACTAATCATAGTAATTTTATTTTGTATTCCGTTAACGATTCCAAAGGTTTTAGGATATCAGGTTTATCATGTGATTAGTGGAAGTATGCATCCGTCTATTCCAATCAATAGTGTAGTATATGTGGAAAAAAAGGAGGCAGCACAGATACAAAAGGGCGATATTATTGCTTTTTATAGCGTTTCAGATAGTGGAGCAATTATTACCCATAGAGTTGTAAAAAATCAGGTAGTGTCAGGACAGTTTGTTACCAAGGGAGATGCTAATAATAAAGAGGATATAGCACCTGTACCATATGAATATGTGATTGGGAAAGTGGGGATTGAGATATAATAGTGACAAGCTTAAGAAAGCCTTATAAATAGGGCGTTTCAGAGGTTAGTCCAAATATATCTTTTTAATCAGTTACGGTAAAATTGGTGGAGAAAGGCACCAGCAAAACTGAATATGGAACCAAAAATGGGTATGGACTACACCATCTTAAGCTTAGACTTCGATAAGAAGTAAAGTTTGGAATGGTGTATTTTTTTACCCTTCCGATGCGTGGCTGCATCGGAGCAAGTAGTGATGGCATTTTTCTAAGTTTGGTCACTTGTAGGGGAAATGCAGGGAAAGGAGGATTAAATGGGATTAAAAAATATTTTGACTGTAACAGTAAAAATTATTCTGAAGTGTGTGTCTGTCATATGTAAGGCAGCATTTTATGGTGCAAAGCTGTTTTTATTACTGTTTGTACTGGTGTCAAGAATCTTTCTGATTTTTGTAAAAGCGGCAGTACCACAGTAGGGAAGGAGAATTTTATGGTAAGAAAAAGGTATTTTGTGTTGGCAGTGTGCAGTCTGTTTGTAATGACCGGATGTTCCGGTGGTCTGCATACGGAGAAAGAAAGTGCTGTTATTATGGAAGCAGAATCAGAAGGTACGGATACAGAGAAATCAGATAAAGAGCCGGAGACATACGAGGAAGCGGATATAGCAACAGAAAGTGTATCTGACTTATCGGAAGATACAGGTCAGATTGCAGAAGATATGGATGTTGAAAATTCGGAAGATGATAATGCAACTGAAAAAATGTTTCTGCCGGGGATAAATCAGCAGCGGAAATAACGACAGAAGAAAAATTATCAGAGGAAAATCCCGTAACAGAAGCTACAAAGACTGAAAGAAAAGAAACGGATACAGACGACAGGGGCAATCCTGCCGATGGAAGTCCTCTGTATGAGATTACCATAACAAAGCCGGAGACAGAGTTTATCGGATACAGTGCGGACAGGGTAACAGAGCTTGCCATTAATAAATGTAAAGCCGCAGGAATGATAACACTTCCGGAAAGTCTGGACTCCATGCTTGCGGCAGGAGAAATCACGCAGGAAGAATATGAGGAGTATTATCCTTATGACGGGTGCGGTTATTATTCCGTTTTTGTGGAAACAGACTTAAATACTGCTTCTACCATATCGGGCAGAAAACTGGGCAGTGAGGAAGAAATAGCGGATTACATAGCCGCAATGATGGTGCTGGAACGGGAACCGTATTTTTATATCGAATGTGCAGGCGTGTATAAAAATAACGGTACGGAGTTTTATGAGTTCTGCTGCTATCGTTAGCGGCAAAAAAGAGAGAGGAGGTGATAAAAGTGTGCAAAATTAAAATTCCATATGTGGAAAAGGATGGCATTTATTATCCGGTTTTGATGATTCCAAAGGATGAAAATCTGTCATCCGTAGGAAAATACGGACTGCTGTGGTTATCTTATATGAAGGAAAACCATGACGTGCGGCTTAAGACATTGCGGAGGCTTGGATGTGCCAACCGGACAGCGGTGCAGGTCAATGAAGAAGCATATGAAATGCTTGATATCATTATGAGTCGGTATATCAGAAATCATCCGCCGGATAACCGTAATTCCACGATGGAGCTGTGGAAGATAAGGGAGCAGGCGGTGCTTATGGCAGAAGAAACAGTGCTTGGGGATATTGTGTACCGGTATCGCTAGTGGATTGTAATAAGGAAATTGTTTTACAAAAGGCGGTGGCTTTGTCTGCCGCCTTTAATGACAGAAAAAAGATTATGTATGGGACCGGCATCCTTATTGCCGGAGAAAGAGGTATTTATGACAGAAATGATAAGAAATGAAAGCAGCCAAAACACTGTGGAAAGAAGAAATTATGTGGATTCAATTCCGGAATTTCTCATTGCCATTGACCACGGATGGAGTTCTATTAAAACTCCAAGCCTTATTTTTGAAAATGGTATTACGGAATTACAGACCATGCCTGCCACAAAGGATAACCTGTTAGAATTTCGGGGCAGGAAGTATGTCATCGGTCAGGGCAGGATGGGCAAGCAGGAGAGCAAGACAGAAAATGAGAACTATTATCTTCTGACGCTGGCTGCCATTGCGAAAGAATTAAAAATGCGTACAAAGGTTACGGCAGTGAAGGTAAATCTGGCGGTGGGTGTTCCGCTTACCCTTTATGGCAAGGAAAAGAAAGCATTCAGGAATTATCTGCTTGCCAATGATAAAGTATCATTTTGCTATGAAGGCATCCGATATGTGGTGCATTTCGGCAAGATAAGGGTATTTGCACAGTGCCATGCGGCGATTGCAAACAGAATGGAGGGAATGGAGAGACTGACGGCGGTGGACTGCGGTTCGTGGACACTTGATATTATGTCGGTGGTGAATAAGGTTCCGGTACCGGATGAGTGCCATACCTACCAGCAGGGGCTGATTACAACTATTGACCGTATTCAGAAAGAGTGCATTGCAAAGCATGGAAAGGAAGTGCCGGAATATATCATCAATGAAGTGATTGAAAAGGGAGATACCGGTGCCATTACAAGAAATAAGGAAGCCATTATGGAGACCGTTCATGCCGGATTAAAAAGATATGCCCTTGAGGTGGAAGCAAAGCTTCGTGAGCTGAAAATAGATTTTGATTTTACAAATGTGGTGTATGTCGGCGGCGGTGCCGGGGTAATGAGGCGGTTCGGGAGTTGTACCGGAGAAAATGTGCGGTATGTGACGGATGTAAGGGCAAATGCCATTGGCTATGAATACCTTGCACGAAATCTGGAGGTGTAGCTTATGGCGGCAAAGACAATAGCCTTCCGTCTGAATGATAAGAACCGGGAGGATAAGGAAATCATGGACTGGCTGGATGAGGTGGTTTATGAGAGAGAGATTTATGATTCCGTAACAGAGGCTGTAAAATGGGCAATTCTTTGTTCTGTCAGAGGAGAAATCCGGTTCGGGGAGCAGCTGACCACGATGCAGCTTATGCAGGAGTTTGTCAGGGACTACGCAAAACAGAGTAAGGCAGACAGTGAAAAAATCATGCAGGATGCCGTTACCAGGATTCTTGCCGGAATTATCGGTGCAATGGGACAGCAGGCAGTGGCAGGTGCGGCTGTCCCTGCCATGATGCAGATACCGGGGATGAACAAGGTGTCCCCGCAGTCCGTGATGACACCGGAACAGGCAGAAACAGAGAAAACAGAGGTGGAGAAAATACCGGAGAATAATCTGGAACTTTCGGATAAACCGCTGGATGAAGGAGCAGCGGCCTCACTGGCAGCGATGTTTCGGGATGATGAAGATTAGGAGTGAAAATATTTTGAAAAATGCACAAAGTATTTGTTATTTACGATATTATGTGATAAACTTAAAAAGTAAATTTTGAAAATATCGCAAAGTATCAAAGAAAACAGATATATTGTGCAAAAATAAAAACGGCAGGTGAGGGAAGATGAAGCATTATGAAAATTTGCTGGCAAAAGGGTGTTTTTCGAGAGAACAGCTGACAGAAATTGTAGGAACATCAAGTGCGGCAAATCAGTTAATCTATGATTATCAGAAAAAGGGACTGATAGAAAAAGTAAAAAGAAATTTTTATGTGGTAATCAGCATGGAAACAAAACAGTCGGTTTTGTCACGCTATCAGATAGGTTCACGGCTGTACCCGGATGCCTGTATCTCACATCACAGTGCTTTTGAGGTATACGGATATGGAAGTCAGGTCTTTTATGAATGCTTTATTGCAACGGATTCAAGATTTGTGGATTTTGAGTATGACGGGGTTTTATATCATCGTGTAGAGCGAAAGCCGGATACGGAAGTAATCCGGCAGGGCAGTATACGGGTAACATCTCCGGAGCAGACGGTAGTGGACAGCATACGGGATTTTGAAAAAATTGCAGGTCTTGAGGAAGTGATACGCTGTATGATGCTGATGCCGGGGATGAATGAACAGAAAGTGCTTGAATGCCTTGCAAGAAACGAAAACGGATTTTTATATCAGAAATGTGGCTATCTTTTTGAACAGATGAAGGAGGAATTTCACTTTTCGGAGTGCTTTTTTGAAGAATGCGAGAAATATTCCTCGGAGGCAAAACGCTATTTAATGAAAGAATTACAGGAGAATGTATTTCACAGACGATGGAAGCTGTATGCTCCTTCGTCATTACAGAATATCACAGATAAAGGAGTTGGAGATTATGATGCAATTGGATAGATTAACTCTCGGAAGAATGGCAAAAGAACTGGGATTTGTAAGGGATACGCTGGAAAAAGTATGCCGTCTGGCGGATGTTCTGAAATTTATGGAATCGGATGAAATTTTGTCAGAAGGGATTGCCTTAAAGGGTGGAACAGCCATTAATCTTACGATTTTTGACTTGCCAAGACTTTCAGTTGACATTGATTTGGATTACTGCAGGAGTATTGAAAGAGAAGATATGCTTGCGGACAGGGAGATTATTACGGATAAAATCAGAAAATATATGACGGCAAACGGATATTCCTTAAGCCCGAAATCTAAAAATTATCATGCACTGGATTCGTTTGTGTATGAGTATGTAAACTGTGGAGAAGTAAAGGATAATCTTAAAATAGAGATTAACTATATGCTTCGCTGTCATGTGCTTCCGGTAGCAAGGCGGGAGGTAAAGCTGCCATGGAGTGAAGAGAAGCTTACCGTACTTTCAGTGGCACCATTGGAGATATTTGCTTCAAAAACAGTCGCACTGCTTACAAGAACAGCACCGAGAGACTTATATGATATGCACAATATGGTAAAATTCGGGCTGTTTGATGAAAGCGAGGAGGAAATGCTTCGTAAATGTGCAGTGTTCTACAGTGCAATCGGGGCAGAACAGCCGCCGGAAAAATTTGAACTTGATAATATCGGGAAAGTATCTTCCCAGCAGATTAAACGTGATTTGGAACCGGTACTCCGAAAAGGAGAGCGGTTTGACCTTGATATGGTTCAGAGGGAAGTAAGGGAGTATCTTGAGAATATTCTGATACCGACAAGGGAAGAAAGATTATTTTGGAGAGCTTTTTCTGAAAATGTTTATCATCCATCATGGATATTCGGAGAAGGCAATGAACCGGCAAACATTGCAAGGCACCCGATGGCATTATGGAAGTGCAGGAACAGGGAAGAAGACAGGAAACCGAAGAAAAATGAAAGGGTAAGATAGTTGTCATACAATCAGGGAAAAGAGAACATGGAAAGGGAATGTATGGATTTTGTGTGTAAGGCTCTGTCTGAACATGAAATCGGGAAACCGATATATCTGCACAGGATAGGCGAATGTATGGCGAAAGAATATGGGATACCATATGAAAAGGCTGCAGATGAAGTTGGTGTCCGTAATTTATGAAGAAAGAAGGTGTTGTTTATGTGTATGTATATCAATGAATCAATCAAACTGAGGGAAGATTTACCCGAAAGGTTAAAAGCTCTGTTTCGTGAATTACAGGAATATTACGACGCAGGGGACTGGTTAAACTATGACCTTCTTCTGGAGGCATTTGAAGCCAATGTAAAGGCTCATTATATAGCAGGGAAAATATCAATGGAAGATTTAGACCGTATTTTTGAAAGATACTGTATCCCACACTAAGCGGTATCATTAAAAAACAGACCATATCTGTTAAACAAACCGTAAAACAGAATAGCAAAAATATATTAAAACTGTGAAACAAAAAGGCTCAGATGAGCCGGAAATGTTTGACAGTTTTTTTATTACCCTTTTATCTGTATAACGCTCTGTAAAACAGGAGGCAGGATATTGGCAGAAAGTGTATGACATTTTCTCCGGTAGTCCTGCCTTTTGTTTTACAGATAGATTCCCGTAAGGGTCCGGTTTTTGTAAAAACCGGCAGTTATATCAGGGTATTAGGGATGAAAATCCCTAACAAGATTGGAAATGCATTGCGATTTCCGTATCTTGCAGTTTTTAGCTGAAAGAAATTCTGTTCATAGCGTTAAAAGAGATTTCTGTGGACAGAGGGAGTGTAGCAACTATTTGAATGATTGGAGGATTTTATATGGAGAAACAGATAACAAAAAAGAGTACGGCAAG
>CAYTDI010000044.1:0-20620 GCA_964436595.1 uncultured Eubacterium sp. | reverse complement strand
AAAAAAGAAGCTGTCGCTTCACGAATTTTCATTCGTTAAAGCGACAGCCCCTTTTGGCTTTATAGGAAACGACTTGCTATATTAACGTGTGAAAGTCAGTACTTGTTATGATATAAAAATGTTTCGCGATAACTTGAGACACTTGTAAAGTATGTTTCACATAGCATAAGACATATTAAATGTACAATGAAAAGGTAAAAATGCATAAAAAAACAAAAAAATATACAAAAAAACGAGACAAAAACAACAAAATCAATTGACGAATTTCTACACATAAAGTATAGTTAATATATATAAAATTATTCCAAATATGATGGAAAATTGCAAAAGAAGGAGAGAGTATTATGGAAGAGAAAGTAAGCAAAAAAAGAGATCTTGCACAATTTTTGGGAGACATGAGTGTAGGAAAAAGACTCAAGTTCTCGTTTTCAAGTTTATTGGGTACATTTGTTTTTGCGGTAGTAGTTGCAGTGATTGCGATGGTTGTAGTTAATACTCAAATGAGTAATTTTTACAATAGATCATTTAAAAATAATGTTTATCAGGTTCAAATTATCGGTGAGTTAGAGAATGTGGATAAAAATTTCCTTTGGGCAATTAGTACAAATGATAAAGAAAAAATGGAAAGCTCTTTGAACGTGGCAAATGAAGAAATTGAGAATATTTCCGATAATTTAGTGGAATTAAAAAAAGGAATTACAAACACGGATAATCTCAACAAATTAAATGCATCTATGGAAAATTTAGAAGAGATATGGAATCAGTTAGTACCGTTGATTTCAGCAGGAAAGAGTGCGGAAGCATTTGAGTTATTTGAAAGTGAATATGCAGAGGCATCAAAGGAAGTTCAGAATGTCTTAGAAGAGATGAGTGATTTCTCAAAAATGAAAGCAGAAGGACAATATAACAAAGTACATATAATGGGAAATATTAGTGTAGTAGTTATGATTGCTATTGCAATTGTGTGTACGATTTATTCTAAAAAGCTGGCAAATATTATAACAAAAATGTTGACGGCTCCTATTGAAGAAATAGAGTTAGCTGCTGAAAAATTAAAGAATGGTGATTTAGATGTGAACATTTCTTATGATGCCAATGATGAGCTTGGAAATCTTTCTTCAAACTTTAAAGCTACTTGTGATATTTTAAAAGAAATTATTCAGGATGTTGGACAGTTACTTGGAAAAATGGCGAGTGGAAACTTTAATGTAGAAACAGAGATTGCGGAAAAGTATGTAGGTGAATTTGTTGGATTAAAAAATTCCATGAATGAACTAAACCAAGGATTAAGCGAAGTATTAGGGCAGATTAATGAATCATCAGAACAGGTTGCAATGGGTGCTATTCAGTTATCAGAAGGTGCACAAACTTTGGCAGAAGGTGCTACGGATCAGGCAGGAGCGGTAGAAGAGTTGACGGCAACGGTAGAAAATGTAAGTGAGATTGCCATGACAAGTGCAAATAAAACCGAAGATGTTTATGAGATGATTGTTGAATCAGAAAAAAATGCAGAAAAGAGTAAAAGTGAGTTAAAAGAGCTTACAAATGCTATGGAGCGAATCAGTGATACATCAAAAGAAATTCAAAATATTATTGGTGCAATTGAAGATATTGCTTCACAGACAAATTTATTATCACTGAATGCTTCTATTGAAGCGGCAAGAGCTGGGGAAGCCGGAAAAGGATTTGCAGTAGTAGCGGATCAAATCGGAAAACTGGCAGCAGATAGTGCTCAGTCCGCAGTAGATACCAAGGAATTGATTGAAAAATCATTACAAGAGATTGAAAATGGAAATTTCATTACAGAAAAAACAGTAAAAGCATTGGAAGAAATTTTAGCATCTATGAAATCTTTTGCAGAAGCAGCACATGGAATTAGTGAATCATCAAAAAATCAAGCTGATATGCTGAGGCAAGTAGAAATTGGTATAGAACAGATTTCAGAAGTAGTACAGAGCAATTCGGCAGCAGCAGAAGAAACTTATGCAACAAGTGAAGAACTTTCAGCACAATCAGAGGATTTGAAGAATTTGGTTGCACAGTTTGAATTAAAGAAGAATTAAAAAATATTGGTGTCAGAAATTGGAAGAGTTGACAAAAGAAAGGGAAGATGTTAGGATTACTTTAATTGAATAAGTTTGAAATATAGCATGGAAGCTGGGTGAAAGTCCCACACAAGACCGTTACTGTAATTCGTTGTTTTCTTTTACGGATACCACTGAGAAATTGGGAAGGTGTAAGAGAAGTGCAAAAGCACAAGCGTTAAGTCAGGATACTTGTTATATTTTTCCACATAAGTGGCAAATTCAGCTCTGCGGTCTCCGGAGTATGAATAGGAAACGAAAAAAGGTATAATACGGCATTTATGCACGGTTTACCTTTTTTTAGTGTTGAAATCAGAGACCTGCACGAAAGTGCAGGTTTTTTGGTGTGAAAAATTTTCCTATTTTTCTCTGAAAGATATGCAGTTGGCTGGTTCAAGAAGAGAATAAAAAAAGGAAGAAAAGCACATGAAAAAACACATGAAAAAAGTAGTTATCTGGATTTGGGCTGTTCTATTGACGGCAATGACGCCTGTAACGGCATTAGCAGAGAATGGGGCAGCAGAAACAGGGAAAACGATTGTAAGTATTCAAGATGCAACCGTAACAGCAAGTTACTCAATGTTTAAAATCAGTAAGGAAGCTAAGGTAAATACATACAGTGATGGAAGTATGACAGTAGAAATCACCTATTCCGGAAGTTCCTTTTTAAAGCTGTACCTAGGAACAGCCGAAGAAGCAGAAAATGCAACCGAAGGGATTTATGATGCAGTAGCAGGTGGAGAAGGCTATACCTATACGCTTCCACTGGAAGAACTGGATAAAGAATTTAATGCAGCAGTATTGTCCAGCAAAGGAAACTGGAAAAATAATACCTTAACCGTATCTTTAAAGGAAAAAGTTACTTTAGTAAGCACAGAGGATGCAACTGCGACAGCAAGTTATTCAATGTTTAAAATTGACGAAGCAGCTAAGGTAAATACATATAGTGATGGAAGTATGACGGTAGAAATCAGCTATCCTGGAAAATCCTTTTTAAAGCTGTACTTAGGAACAGCCGAAGAAGCAGAAAATGCAACCGAAGGGATTTATGATGCAGTAGCAGGTGGAGAAGGCTATACCTATACGCTTCCACTGGAAGAACTGGATAAAGAATTTAATGCAGCAGTATTGTCCAGCAAAGGAAAATGGAAGAATAATACCTTAACGGTATCTTTAGTAGAAGAATCAAAGCCAACACCGACACCGACACCAACACCGACACCAACACCGACACCGACACCGACACCAACACCAACACCGACACCGACACCAACACCGGAGATTTCTAATATTCCGGCAGATGGAACGTATAAGATTACGGTAGAATCCAGTGCATCTATGTTTAAGATAGTGGATTGTGTATTGACCGTTAAAAATCAGAAAATGACAGCAGTTATTACTTTGTCAGGAACCGGTTATGATTATTTATATATGGGAACAGCAGCAAATGCTGCAATAAACAGTGGAGACTGGATTACTTATAAAGTAAATAGTGAAGGAAAATATACATATGAAATTCCGGTAAGTAAATTAGATGCAGGGATTTCTCTGGCGGCTCATTCTGTAAAAAATGACAAATGGTTTGACAGAAATGTAACATTTTTAGCATCTACCTTACAGCCGGTTACTACAAGCGCATCGGTTGACAATACAACAAATAATGATACGCCAACAGAAACAACAGAGAATACTACATTAAATACAGGAGTAACCTCTGATACAGCAATACAGGAAATGATTGCAAATACTACAAAAGGTGAAGTTGAAGATGGAACTTATACGCCATCTTTCGGGTATAAGGGAGGAACAGGAAAGGTTACTATTTCCTGCAATAAGGTTGTAGTAAAAGATGGAAAAGCAACTGCAACGATTGTATTTAGCAGTTCGGCTTATACTTATGCTAAAGTAAATGGAACGAAATATTACAACTTAAATAAAGGTGGAAATTCAACCTTTGAGATTCCGGTTAATTTAAATGGGGAAACTGCTATTGCGGCAGAAACAACAGCTATGGGAACTCCGCATGAAATTGAATATACCTTATATGTGTATGTAAACGGAAAAGATGTTTCTTCAATCAAGACTTTGGCAGCAGAGAAAAGCGAAGAAGAAACAGAGGACGATGCAGCCGTAGAAGAGACAGAAGAAGAAATCAAAGAAGATAACGCATGGGGAGCATTTAATTCCGAACAGCGAACAAAGGAAACTAAGAAAGAAGCAGAGAAAATTGTTGATAGCAAAGAAGCAGATTCTTCTAATATGAGTACAGTCATTGCCATTGCTGTTGTGGGTGTAGGATTACTTGGTGGAGCAGCGGTTTTCTTTTTAAACAAAAAAGGTATTATTAAAATTAAAAAATAGAAGAGGAACAAAAATGAAAAAGAAATTATTTATTTTTCTTACCGCAGTATTTATGCTGGGGAGTGTTAGTGGTTGTGGCGGTGAGGTTACAACGGAAAGTAAGAACGCAGGCGAAACAACAGAAAAAACAGCAGAAGAAACAACAGAAGAAAATAATGAAGTTGATACAAAAGCGCCTGTTATAGAAGGTCTGACATATGAATCTACACTGGAATTAACGTATGCACAGTGTTTTCAGGTTTATCGCTACGAAGGTGGCTATTTGGTTATTCGTGTAGATGACGGAAGAGATTACATAGTAATTCCGGAAGACGGAGAAGTACCGGACGGACTTCCAAGCAGTTGTACTGTTTTGCAAAAACCATTGGATAAAGTATATTTGCAGGCAACCTCTGCAATTTCCTTAATTGATTCCATAGATGCAGTAGACCATATTCGCTTATCCGGAACTAAGGTGGAGGACTGGTATTTTGACAGTATCATTTCCGCTATGGAAAATGGAGAGGTTATTTATGCCGGAAAATATTCAGAACCGGATTTTGAGTTATTAGTTTCGGAAGGCTGTAATATAGCAGTAGAATCAACAATGATTCTCCATAATCCGGAGGTTCAGGAGAAATTGGAAGAAATGGGAATACCGGTATTTATTGACCGTTGTACCTATGAACCACACCCTCTCGGAAAAACAGAATGGGTAAAATTATACGGAGAATTATTCGATGAACAAGAACAGGCAGCTAAAGTATTTGAGGAACAGGCAGCTTATGTAGAAGGATTGGAAGATTTTGAAAATACAGAAAAAACCGTGGCATTTTTCTATATCAATAACAATGGAACGGTAATCGTTCGTAAATCCTCTGATTCGATACCTAAAATGATAGAATTGGCAGGCGGACGATATATCTTTGAAAACCTTGGAGATGAAGAAAATGCAAAATCTTCTGTGGATATGACGATGGAGGAGTTTTATGCAGCAGCGAAAGATGCAGATTATATCATTTATAATGCAACCATTGATGACCCGATAGAAAGTATTCAGGAGTTACTGGAAAAGGATTCTTTATTTGCAGATTTTAAAGCGGTAAAAGAAGGAAATGTGTGGAGTACAGGAAAAGCTATGCATCAGTCAACGAACAGTATCGGAACGATTGTATTGAATTTTAATACGGTACTTACGGATGAAAATGCAGAAGAACTAGACTTTATGTATCGTCTTCACTAAAAGCAAAATACAGGATAAAAGTTTGAAATTACGAAATAGAAAGGGAAAAGGATGCTAAACAGAAAACGCAAAATGAGATATGGATTGGTATTTTTGTTTATGATAATCTTATTTCTGGTTATTATTGTTTTAAATATTAATTCCGGTTCTGTAAATATTTCCATTAAGGATATTTGTTCTATTATCTTTACCGGTAAAGGGGAAGAAGTTCATTACAATATCATATGGAGAATTCGTTTGCCGCGAATTTTTATGGCAGCATTACTTGGTGGAGCATTATCCTTGTCTGGGTTTCTTTTGCAGACCTTTTTCGAAAATCCTATTGCAGGTCCGTATATTTTGGGAATTTCCTCCGGTGCAAAAATGGTAGTTGCTATTACAATGATTGTTTTTTTAGAAAAAATAGGGCGAATCTCTTCCTTGGTAATGGTCGGGGCAGCATTTGTCGGTTCCATGCTATCTATTGGATTTGTATTACTGTTAGCCAGAAAAATAAAGAATATGTCAGTTCTTTTGGTTGGTGGAGTTATGATTAGTTATATTTGCTCTGCTATAACAGATTTTATTGTAACCTTTGCCAAGGATTCGGATATTATTAATCTTCATGGTTGGTCTTTGGGAAGTTTTTCCGGTTCCAGTTGGGAGAATTTTTGGCTGGCATTGGTTATTGTAGCTATTACATTTTTCATTGTTTTTCTTTTATCTAAGCCCATTGGAGCTTATCAGATGGGAGAAGCCTATGCTCAGAGTATGGGAGTAAATATTCGAATGTTTCGAGTGACACTGATTCTTTTATCCAGTGTGTTATCAGCTTGTGTAACTGCTTTTGCCGGACCAATTTCTTTTGTTGGAATTGCAGTTCCCCATTTAATAAAACGAGGGTTAAATACGGCAAAACCAATTATTGTTATTCCGGCAACATTCCTTGGTGGTGCAGTATTTTGTATGTTCTGTGACTTAATTGCCAGAACAGCCTTTGCTCCCACAGAATTGAGTATCAGTACAGTAACTTCTGTGTTTGGTGCACCGGTGGTAATTGCTATGATGTTGCGAAGAAATAAGAGAGGATAAATAATGGAATATTATTTTGAAACGAAAGATTTAACAGTTGGATATAATGGAATCCCTTTAATACGAAATATCTCTATTCAGATTGAAAAAGGCGAAATTGTTACTCTGATTGGTCCGAATGGTTCTGGCAAATCTACGATATTGAAAAGTATTACCAAGCATTTAAAGACCATAGGGGGAACCGTCTATATTGGAAAAAATGAACTGGGAGAGTTGACGTATAAGGATTTATCAAAGAAAGTAGCCGTTGTTTTAACAGAACGAATTAAGCCGGAGCTTATGACCTGCTGGGAGGTAGTGGCTTCCGGACGCTATCCTTATACAAACCGAATGGGAATATTAACGGTAGAGGATGAAAAAATCGTAAACGAAGCAATGAAAAAAGTAAATGTGCTTGAGTTAGCGGAAAGAGATTTTAGTGCTATCAGTGATGGACAGCGTCAGAGAATTCTTTTAGCAAGAGCAATATGCCAGCAGCCGGAAATTATTGTATTGGATGAACCAACCTCTTTTTTGGATATTCGTCATAAGGTAGAGCTTTTAAGTATTTTAAGAAAAATGGCAAAAGAAAGAGGTACAACTGTAATTATGTCTCTCCATGAAATTGATTTGGCAGAAAAAATTTCAGATAAAATTATTTGTGTAAAAGGAGAAGAAATTTCTCATTTTGGAATAGCGGAAGACATTTTTAGAGGAAATCATATTCAGGAGCTATACGGTATTGAGAAAGAAATTTTTAATTTACATTTTGGAAGCATAGAGCTTCCAAGGGTTACAGGAGAAGCAGATACCTTTGTTATTTCTTCCTGCGGAAGTGGAATAGAAACTTTCCGTAATCTGCAAAAAGAAGGGATTCCTTTTTATGCAGGAATTTTATATACTAATGATATTGATTATCAGATTGCAAAGGCACTGGCGGTAGATATGGTAACAGAAGAACCGTTTATGCCAATTAGCGATAGTGCATTTGAAAAGGCAATGATACTGATGAAGAAATGTAGTCGGGTTAAGATATGTAATCCGGTGATAGGTGAAAGTAATAAGCGATTGGAAGAATTAATTGCAAAAGCAAAGGAATTGGGAAAAGTATAAAGTGATTCTTTCATGCAGTTGTGAGAGTACTCTCTTTTGGTCAGAGGGTACTCTTTTTTACGCATTTACTATTTTCAAAAAGTCTGTTATACTATAAAAGTATGTTTTAAAGTGTTATGGAAAAAACTTTACAAGTAAGAATAGATATTGTAAAATCAAGCGGTCAGGAATGAATGTCCTGTATGGCAAAGTACCCTTTGTGGATGCTTATATAATAAATAATCTAATAAGCGCACAAGGAAAAGGGAAAGGAGAAAAATATGAGTAAACCGGTAGTAGCAGTGGTAGGAAGACCAAACGTAGGAAAATCTACCCTGTTTAATGTATTGGCCGGAGAGCGTATTTCTATTGTTCAGGATACGCCCGGTGTAACAAGAGATAGAATTTATGCAGATGTAAGTTGGCTGAATATGGCATTTACCTTGATTGATACAGGAGGAATTGAGCCGGAGAGTAAAGATATTATTTTATCACAGATGAGAGAGCAGGCACAGATTGCAATTGATACGGCAGATGTGATTATTTTTATGGTGGATGTACGTCAGGGATTAGTAGACGCAGATTCTAAGGTGGCAGATATGTTGCGCCGTTCCCATAAGCCTGTGATATTAGTAGTAAATAAAGTAGACAGTTTTGAAAAGTTTATGCCGGATGTATATGAATTTTATAATCTGGGAATCGGAGAGCCGATTCCGATTTCTGCATCTTCCCGTTTAGGATTGGGAGATATGTTGGATGAAGTAGCAAAACATTTTCCGGCAGATGTGGATGAGGAAACAGAGGATGACAGACCAAAGGTAGCAATTATCGGAAAGCCAAATGTGGGAAAATCCTCTCTTATTAATAAGTTAGGTGGAGAAGACAGAGTGATTGTTTCTGATATTGCAGGAACTACCAGAGATGCAATTGATACGGTGATAAAGTATCATGGAACAGAATATGTCTTTATAGATACCGCAGGATTGCGACGTAAGAATAAAATTAAGGAAGAATTAGAGCGTTATAGTATTATTCGAGCTGTAACAGCGGTAGAACGTGCTGATGTGGTGTTGATTGTAATTGATGCAACCGAAGGTGTAACAGAACAGGATGCTAAGATTGCCGGAATTGCACATGAACGTGGAAAAGGAATTATTATCGCAGTAAATAAATGGGATGCCGTGGAAAAGGATGACAAGACCATTTATAAACATACAGAGCGTATACGTCAGATTTTAAGTTTTATGCCATATGCTGAAATTTTATTTATTTCTGCAAAAACCGGACAGCGTACACAGAAGTTATTTGAAATGATAGATATGGTATTGGAAAATAACTCCATGCGTGTAGCTACCGGAGTATTGAATGAAATTATGGCAGAAGCAGTAGCAATGCAGCAGCCACCTTCTGATAAGGGAAAGAGACTGAAACTTTACTATATTACTCAGGTAGCAGTCAAACCGCCAACATTTGTTATTTTTGTAAATGATAAGGAATTAATGCATTTTTCCTATACGAGATACTTAGAGAACCGTATTAGAGATGCGTTTGGATTCCGTGGAACATCATTAAAGTTTATTATACGAGAGAGAAAGGAAGATTAGTTATGATTGCAAGCAGGGTGATTAGTCTTGTTATTGGTTATATTTTCGGCTTGTTTCAAACTGGATATCTATATGGAAAGGCTCATAATGTTGATATACGAAAACAAGGAAGTGGAAATCCGGGAACTACCAATGCACTTCGTACCTTAGGATGGAAAGCCGGATTAGTTACGTTTGTGGGGGACTTAGGAAAAGCAATGTTGGCAATGCTGGTGGCATGGTTGTTGTTCCGTGGAAAATATCCGGTGGATGTAAAGCTGTTAGAAATGTATGCAGGATTTGGTGCAGTATTGGGACACAATTTTCCTTTTTATTTAAAGTTTAAAGGTGGAAAGGGAATTGCATGTACCTCAGGTTTTATTTTAGCATTTAATCCATTAATGGCACCGGTCTGTCTGGTTTTATTTATTGGAGCAGTAGCAATCACCCGATATGTATCACTTGGCTCTATTTTAGTGGTACTCAGTTTTTTTATACAACTCGTGATATTTGGACAGAAAGGAATGCTTGGAGTACATTCAGAATTACTGCCAGAGATTTATATTATAGGTGGACTATTTACACTCTTGGCATTGTGGAGACATAGAGCAAATATTAAACGTTTGTTAAGTGGAACAGAAAATAAACTTTCCCTTCATAAGACAGAAGAGAAAAAGACTGCGTAAAAATAGTGGAGGAAATTATGGCAAAAGTAAGCGTGATTGGTGCAGGAAGCTGGGGAATTGCTCTTGCTACTGTATTAGAAAAGAACGGACATGAAGTGACTATTTGGTCTATTTTAGAAGATGAAATCAATATGTTAAAAGAAAAACATGAGCATGTTACAAAGCTTCCGGGAGTGAAGCTTTCGGAAAAAATAGGCTTAACAACAAGTTTGGAAGAAGCAGTAAAAGGCAAAGAACTTTTAGTGTTGGCAGTTCCTTCTGTACATACCAGAAGTACGGCGAAAAACATGAAGGAATTTGTTTCAGAAGGACAATTGATTGTAAATGTGGGAAAAGGAATTGAAGAAAGCACATTGATGATTTTGTCTGATGTAATTGAAGAAGAAGTTCCGCAGGCGAATGTAGCAATTTTATCCGGTCCAAGTCATGCAGAAGAAGTGGGAAAAGGATTGCCGACTACTTGTGTAGTGGGTGCACATGACAAAAAGATAGCAGAGTATATTCAAAATGTATTTATGAACGAGGAATTCCGAATCTATACCAGTCCGGATATGCTTGGGATTGAAGTAGGAGGAGCACTGAAGAACGTTATTGCTCTTGCAGCAGGAATGGCAGATGGATTAGGATATGGTGATAATACAAAGGCAGCGCTTATTACCAGAGGAATTGCAGAGATTAGTCGTCTTGCAATTGCAATGGGAGCAAAATACCAGACACTTTTCGGATTAACCGGAATCGGAGACTTGATTGTAACTTGTGCCAGTATGCATAGTAGAAACCGCCGTGCCGGAATCCTGATTGGTGAAGGAAAGACCATGCAGGAAGCTATGGATGAGGTACAGATGGTAGTGGAAGGTGTTTATTCTGCAAAGGCTGCTATGGCATTAGCGAAGAAATATCAGATTGCCATGCCGATTATTGAACAGGTAAATAAAGTATTATTTGAAGATAAACCAGCAAAAGAGGCGGTATCAGAACTGATGCTTCGTGACAAAAAAGCGGAACATGAGGATTTGTGGGAAGAAGTAGAAAAATAAAGAATGGAGAAGGAGAAAAATAATGAGAGGGAAAAGAAAGAAGAAACAGGTTGTAATGGGAATTTTGTCAGCAGTCTTGGTACTGCTGATAATTTATTTTTGGCATACAAATAGTTATGTTTATTTAAAAGATATATTATAGAATTGTTAAAAGACAGTCAATAGTTGCAAAAGAGTCCGATGAGCGGACTCTTTGTTTGTAGGAAAAATTTTGCAAACCATAAAATATTGTGTTATACTAGGAACGTTTGAAAAAACAGAACATACTATCGATTAGAGTATATAGAGCATAAGAAATAGAACAAATTGTTTAATAGAAGATAGAGATAGCAAGAAAGGAAAGAATGAAATGGCAAAGAAGCAGGAGTATGGTGCCGGGAATATTACGGTTTTAGAGGGACTTGAAGCAGTAAGAAAAAGACCCGGTATGTATATTGGAAGTGTTTCTAGAAAGGGACTCAACCATTTGATTTATGAAATCGTAGATAACTCGGTAGACGAACATCTGGCAGGTCATTGTGATACCATACGGGTAACATTAGAAGCAGATGGTTCCTGTACCGTAGAAGATAATGGACGAGGTATTCCGGTAGGGATGCATGCAAAAGGAGTTTCAGCAGCACGTCTGGTATTTACTACACTTCATGCAGGTGGAAAATTTGACAATGAAGCGTATAAAACAAGTGGAGGGTTGCATGGAGTAGGTTCTTCGGTTGTAAATGCATTATCTACTTATTTAGATTTGGAAGTATATTTAGATGGAAAAATTCACCATGACCGTTACGAGAAAGGAAATCCGGTGGTAGCGTTAGAAAACGGCTTACTTCCTATTTTGGGCAATACTAAAAAACGTGGTACAAAGATTAATTTTTTACCAGACCCGGAAATTTTTGAAAAAACAAGATTTAAAGAGGATGATGTAAAAAGCCGTTTACATGAAACTGCGTATCTGAATCCAAACTTAACGATTATATATGAAGATAAACGTGGGGAAGAGACAGAACATATGGAGTTCCATGAACCGGAGGGTATCAGTGGATTTGTTAAAGATTTAAATAAGAAAACAGAAGTGGTACATGACGTTGTTTATTTTAAGGGAGAAAGTGAAGGAATTGTAGTAGAAGTAGCTTTTCAGTATACCAATGAATTTCACGAAAATGTACTGGGATTTTGTAATAATATCTATAATGCAGAGGGCGGAACACATTTAACCGGATTTAAGGCAACCTTTACAACAGTTATTAATAATTACGCCAGAGAGCTTGGAATTTTAAAAGAAAAAGATGCTAATTTTACAGGAACAGATGTAAGAAATGGATTAACTGCGGTTGTATCTGTAAAGCATCCGACACCAAGATTTGAGGGACAGACCAAAACCAAGTTAGACAATCAGGATGCGGCAAGGGCAACAGGAAAGGTAACCGGAGAAGAAATACAGCTTTATTTTGATAAAAACTTAGACACACTGAAAAGTGTAATTGCCTGTGCGGAAAAAGCAGCAAAGATTCGTAAGACAGAAGAAAAGGCAAAGACCAATCTTTTAACAAAACAGAAGTTTTCTTTTGATTCCAATGGAAAGCTGGCAAACTGTGAAAGTCGAGATGCATCTATTTGTGAAATATTTATCGTAGAGGGAGATTCTGCGGGAGGTTCAGCAAAAACAGCTCGTGACAGGAACTTCCAAGCAATTCTTCCTATTCGTGGTAAAATCTTGAATGTGGAAAAGGCAAGTATTGATAAAGTATTGGCAAATGCGGAAATCAAAACTATGATAAATGCCTTTGGCTGTGGATTTTCCGAAGGATTTGGAAATGACTTTGATATTACAAAGCTTCGTTACGACAAGATTATCATTATGGCAGATGCGGACGTGGATGGAGCGCATATTTCAACATTGCTGCTTACCTTGTTCTATCGTTTCATGCCGGAGTTGATATTTCAAGGACATGTCTACATTGCAATGCCGCCACTCTATAAGGCAATCCCGTCTAAGGGAGAGGAAGAATACTTGTATGATGATGCAGCACTGGAAAAATATCGTAAAACCCATAAGGGAAGTTTTACGTTGCAGCGATATAAAGGTCTTGGAGAAATGGATGCCCAGCAGCTTTGGGAGACAACCCTAGACCCGGCAACACGAATTTTGAAAAAAGTAGAAATAGAAGATGCAAGAATGGCTTCGGATGTAACAGAAATGCTGATGGGAACAGAAGTCCCACCGCGTAGAGAATTCATTCACGAACATGCCCATGATGCAGAACTTGATATATAGTAAGATTGGTTTAAATAGTTTCTGTTAAAAGCGCCCGGTGCGTATGCACCGAGAGAATATTGCGCAGAAATTGCAACTGGAAAATTTATTTTCCATGTGCAATTTTGACGCAATTTGTCCTGTTTGCGTTGCAACAGGACCTTTTAACAGAAATCTATAATTATCAACTCCAATTTAGAATTCTCATAGAAAGGAAATTGTTATGCAGGAAAATGAACAAATCATAAGAACTGAATATTCGGAAATCATGCAGAAGTCATATATTGACTACGCCATGAGTGTCATTATTGCAAGAGCATTGCCGGATGTAAGGGACGGATTGAAACCGGTACAGCGTCGTACCCTTTATGATATGCATGAACTTGGAATAAAATATGATAAACCATACCGTAAATGTGCCCGTATAGTAGGAGATACCATGGGTAAATATCACCCTCATGGTGACAGTTCCATATACGAGGCTTTGGTTGTAATGGCACAGGAGTTTAAAAAAGGAATGCCATTGGTAGATGGGCACGGTAACTTCGGCTCTATTGAAGGAGATGGAGCAGCGGCAATGCGTTATACCGAAGCACGTTTACAAAAAATCACACAGGAGGCATATCTTGCCGACTTAGATAAAGATGTAGTAGACTTTGTACCAAACTTTGACGAAACCGAAAAAGAACCATCTGTTCTACCGGTAAAAGTACCAAATCTTCTAATCAATGGAGCAGACGGTATTGCAGTTGGAATGGCAACCAGTATTCCACCCCACAATTTTGGCGAAGTAATTGATGGGGTTAAGGCATATATGAAAAACCCGGATATTACTACAAAAGAAATGATGAAATACATTCAAGGACCGGATTTTCCTACGGGTGGTATTGTAGTAAATAAAGACGATTTGCTGAACATTTACGAGACAGGAAGCGGAAAGATTAAAATTCGTGGAAAAGTAGAAGTAGAACAGGTAAAAGGTGGAAAAGAACGTTTAGTAATTACAGAAATTCCGTATACAATGATTGGTGCGAATATTGGAAAATTTTTAAATGATGTTTATAGCTTGGTAGAAACAAAGAAAACCAATGATATCGTGGATATTTCCAATCAGTCCTCAAAAGAGGGAATCCGTATTGTATTAGAGCTTCGAAAGGGCACAGATGTAGAGAACTTGAAAAATATGCTGTACAAGAAAACCCGATTAGAAGATACTTTTGGTGTAAATATGTTGGCAGTAGCAGATGGCAGACCGGAAACCATGGGATTGGTATCTATTATTCGTCATCATGTGAATTTTCAGTACGAGCTTGCAACCAGAAAATATAAGACATTATTGGCAAAAGAATTAGACAAAAAGGAAATACAAGAAGGCTTGATTAAGGCTTGCGATGTTATAGATTTGATTATTGAAATTTTAAGAGGTTCTAAGAATATAAAAAATGCCAAAGATTGTCTTATGAATGGTAATACGGAAAAAATTGAATTTCGTTATAAAGGCTCGGAGGCAGATGCAAAACAGTTGAATTTTACGGAACGTCAGGCAACTGCAATTTTGGAAATGCGTTTATATAAGTTGATTGGTCTGGAAATAGAAGCATTAATGAAAGAGCACGAGACTACATTGCAGAATATTGAAAAATACGAAGAAATTTTAGGAAACCGTGCAGCGATGGCGAAGGTTATTATCAAGGAATTAGAAGGATTTAAGAAAGAATACGCAAGTCCTCGTAAAACTGCAATTGAAAACGCAGCAGAAGCAGTATTTCAGGAAAAGAAAATCGAAGAAATACCGGTAATTCTTTTAATGGATCGTTTTGGCTATGCAAAGACCATTGATGTAGCTGCTTATGAAAGAAATAAAGAAGCAGCAGATGCAGAAAGCAAATATATTATTCACTGTATGAATACCGATAGATTATGCATTTTTACAGATAAAGGACAAATGCATATGGTAAAGGTGTTAGACTTGCCTTACGGAAAATTCCGAGATAAGGGAACACCGATTGATAATGTAAGTAATTATAGCAGTAGTGATGAAAATATCATTTATATTGAAAGCATAGGAAATATGTTAGGAAGAAAACTGTTATTTGCAAGCAGTGATGGTATGCTAAAGCAGGTAGATGGCGGAGAATTTGATGTTTCTAAGCGAACTACGGCTGCTACAAAATTAAATGAGGGAGCAACGGTTCTGATGATACATCCTGTAACCGGAGTAGAGGGAGAAACTATTGTTATGGGTACCGAAAAAGGAATGTATTTAAGATTTGCGGCAGAAGATGTGCCGGAAAAGAAAAAAGGAGCAGTTGGTGTTCGTGGTATGAAGATAGAGCCAAAGGACAAATTAGAGGCTGTATATTTGCTGGGAGCAGAGGAAGAAAAGAACATAGAGGTACGAGGAAAGGAAATTGCAGTCCACCGATTAAGGGTAGCAAACCGTGATGGAAAAGGCGTAAAGAAGTAAGGGAAAAAGCAGGTGACTTACAATCATCTTGTAAGAAAAAGTCTATTGTGCTATAATGGGCGGAAAAAGGAGTAAGCAGGTGAGATGAAATGGAAAGAGAAACAGATGTTATAGTTGTTGGAACAGGAGCGGCTGGCTTGTTCTGTGCTTTACAATTTCCAGAAGATAAAAAAGTAACAGTTATAACCAAAAAAGATGCAGAAAGCAGTGATTCATTTTTGGCGCAAGGTGGTATGTGTATGCTGCGTTCCGAGGATGATTTTGATGGATATTTTGAAGACACTATGAAAGCTGGGCACTATAAGAACAATAAAGCATCCGTAGAAGTGATGATTCGGAGTTCCCAGCATATTGCTCAGAAGTTGATTGGGTATGGTGTGGATTTTGAAAGAAAAGATGGTGAACTGGCATTTACCAGAGAAGGGGGACATTCTCGCCCAAGAATTCTCTTCCATGAAGACATTACAGGAAAAGAAATTATCGGAACTTTATTAGAAAGAGTAAAAGAGCGGAAGAATATCAAGTTATATGAATATACCACAATGTTAGATATTTTATGCAAGGATAACGTATGTTACGGACTGGTAATACAGCTTCCGGATGGAAAAGTAGATACCATTACCGCACCAAATACCGTATTTGCATGTGGTGGAATCGGTGGATTATATCGTCATTCTACGAATTTTCCACATATAACAGGAGACGCCATTGCCATTGCATTACGACATAAAATAACACTTCAGGATGTAAATTATGTACAGATTCATCCTACGACTTTATATTCAGAAAAGCCGGGCAGAAGCTTTTTGATTTCAGAGTCAGTACGAGGTGAGGGGGCATTGCTTTATAATGCAAAAATGGAACGATTTGTAGATGAATTACTACCAAGGGATATTGTAACATCTATTATACATAAACAAATGGAAGAAGATGGAAAGCCATATGTTTGGTTATCCATGGCGCCAATAGCAAAAGAAGATATTTTAAGTCATTTTCCAAATATCTACCAGCGTTGCTTAGAAGAAGGATATGATGTAACCAAAGAGTGTATACCAGTAGTACCGGGACAGCATTATTTTATGGGTGGAATCCAGTCTGATTTAGAAGGACGGACTTCTATGAATCATTTGTATGCAGTAGGAGAAACCTGTTGTAATGGAGTGCACGGAGCAAATCGTCTGGCAAGTAACTCATTATTAGAGAGCCTTGTATTTGCAGAAAGAGCAGCACAGGATATAATGGAAAAGAATGATACAGAAACACCTGCAAAAATAGCGGAAGAATTATTTGACCCGGAACAGTATTTGAATTTGGACGAATTTAATCAGGAAAATAAACAAATGGTACGTCAGGAAATAGAAAGGATGAAAAAGGAATATGAACAGCATAACCATGACATTAAATGTGGATGATTTGATTTTACAGGCACTAAGAGAGGACATTTCCAGTGAGGATGTTACTACGAATGCAGTTATGCCAAAGGCACAAAAGGGTGAAGCACAGTTAATCTGTAAACAGGATGGTGTGTTGTCCGGTCTTTGGGTGTTTAAACGTGTATTTGAACTTTTAGATGATGAGATTTGTGTAAAGCTTAACTTTGAAGATGGAGATACCGTAAAGAATGGTGAAATCATAGGAACTGTAACCGGAGATATTCGGGCAATTCTTTCAGGGGAGCGTACAGCACTTAACTATTTACAACGTATGAGTGGTATTGCTACTTATACCAATTCGGTAGCAAAGTTATTAGAAGGAAGCAAGGTTAAGTTGTTAGATACTAGAAAGACAACACCGAACAACCGTATTTTTGAAAAGTATGCAGTAAAAACCGGTGGCGGATATAATCATCGTTATAACCTTTCCGATGGTGTGTTGTTAAAGGATAATCATATTGGTGCAGCAGGCGGAGTAAAGCAAGCGGTACTTATGGCAAAGGAATATGCACCTTTTGTAAGAAAAATCGAAGTAGAGTGTGAAACCGTAGAAATGGTAGCAGAAGCATTAGAAGCCGGTGCAGATATTATCATGTTAGATAATATGAGTGTAGAAGAAATGAAAAAGGCAGTAGCGCTTATTGATGGAAAAGCTGAAATTGAGTGTTCCGGAAATGTAACGAAAGAAAATATTTCTCACTATATTTCTTTGGGCGTAGATTATATTTCCAGTGGTGCATTGACACATTCAGCTCCTATTATGGATGTTTCCTTAAAAAATCTTCATGTAATCTAATAAAGATAAAAAGAAAATTCATAAGAGGAAGTGAAACTGTGAAGTACGAAGAAAGTAAATATGCGCAAAAAGCAGGAGAGAATTTTCGGGCAGGATATAATTGTTCCCAGTCCGTAGTACTTGCTTTTGAAGATTTATATGACATAGATAGAGAAACATTATTGAAACTTAGTTCTTCCTTTGGTGGTGGAATGGGAAGACTTCGTGAGGTTTGTGGTGGTGTCAGCGGAATGTTGATTGTTGCAGGAATTTTGTATGGATATAATGAACCACGGGATTATGACGGAAAGTCGGAGCATTATGCAAGAGTACAGGAACTGGCAAAGGCATATGAGAAAGAAAATGGTTCTATTGTTTGCAGAGAACTATTAGGACTGAATCAAAAGAGGGACGAGCCTAAACCGGAACAGCGTACGGAAGAATACTATAAGAAACGTCCTTGTGAGCAATTAGTAAAAATGGCAGCAGGAATCATGGAAGCATATATAAAAGAGCATCCATTAGAAAAAAGTAGTGATAAGTAGGAAAAATAGTAATTAAGAAACGGCAGGAAAATAGAAAGTATTTTTCTGTCGTTAAATATTTTAATGCGGATTTTAAATATTTAATGTTAATTTTAAATATTTAGGGGTGACAAAATATACCAAGAATACTACAATAATTGAAGTTAGAGTTTAGAGGGATAAGTAAATAAGGGATAGGGGATTTATCATTAAGGATTATCGTTCGATAAGCCACTTATTCAGTAAATTATCCAAGACAAAAGAGAAGTAAAAAGTGACAGTATATTTCTGCACAAGATAAAGCAATAACGTGCAGAGGTTTCAAAATATTACATAAAAATCAGAAAAAAGTAATCGACTTTGAAAGGAGAAGCAGAATGGAAGAAAAGGTGGATTATCTGCCGCTTGGCAGTATCGTTGTGGTGAATGGAGGCGTGAAAAAGTACGTCATTACTGCAAGAGGGATTCAGGTAAAAGTAAATGGAGAAAATCATTTTTTTGACTATGGAGCATGTCTCTATCCGGAGGGAATGATGGGAGACCGGTTGATGTATTTTCAACATTCCAATATCAGCAAAGTGGTATTTCAGGGATTTTCCGATGAAGACAACAAAATGATGGTAGAAACCATTCAACAGGCTTACGAAAGCATGGATATTTCCCATGCAGACGTAAAGCAGTTAACACAGGGGATGAAGAATTAGTATGGCAAAAAAGTATGATGAGCAGGAATATAACAACTTAAAATCCCAAAAACGAAGCAATGAAGACCGGCAGGAGGCATATCAGGCAGAAATTGATACCATAGACGAATGGATATCCAGACTTCGTGGTGCATACAACGGCATGGATGATGCAAAAGAATCCATAGACGATATCAAGCGTGTGCAAAGCAACATGCCGTCATTTTATGAATCATTCTGGAAAGGAAGTAAGGCACAGCATATCTATGATATGTGTGAAAGCGGAGAACTTAAGACCGCTTATCAGGGATATGTAAATAACATTGATGCGGTGGAGGATGATATCAACTGGAAAATCAATGAGTTAAAGGAACGTCAGAATGAAAAGTACGGAATCCTTTCCGGTCTGGTAAATGCATGGGAGGATTTGTGTACAAGAATCCGAAATTTTTTCAACTAGGAAAAGGAAGAAAAAGTACAGAGTAAATGGAACATGTACAAGGAAAAGGAAGAAAAAGTACAGAGTAAATGGAACATATACAGGAAAAAGAAAGAAAAAGTACAGAGTAAATGGAACATATACAGAAAAAAGAGGAATACAGATGGAAATAAAATTAGATGCGTTAAACAGCAATGCCTATGCAGGAATTATGAGAACAAATGCAGGAAAGCTTTCCCTGATTGACACCAATACGGCATTGGAAGGACAGGGAGAAGCACTGGAAAAGTTTTTAAGCATTTATCAGAGCTTTGCAGATACCCTGTCTGCGTATGGGAGCGTACTAAAGAATGATATCCAAAGTGTAAGCAATGCCATGAACACACTGGAACAGGCAGACAAAAGAGAAAGCGAAAGGGCAGAAAACTTAGGGTTTGTGTTTGAACTTACACAGACACCATAAATCAGAGGGAGAGACATATGAGCGGATTTGTAATCAAATACATTGACATTTATAACCTGTTGTGGGAATATAAAGAAAAACTGGAAACCCTGATAGAACAAATCGGGTATTGTGAAAACAGTATCAATGATTTTATCGCAAGTACGTCTTTTCAGGGAGAAGCGGCAACCGCTATCAAAAACTACATGAATGAGGTACATATCACCATGCTTTCCGGTTTTAAGGTGACAGCCCAGAACATTCTGGACAACCTGATATTATACAAAGCAGGCTATTATGACATAGACAGCAGTACCAACTTTGTACTTCCGGAAGAAGAAATCAAAGCGTTTCGTACAAAGTTAAATGCGAACGCCATGGATACGGAGGATTTTGCAGACAGGGTAAACCGGAAACTGGGAGAAGTTTCAGATATTTATCAGGCTGACCGGCCGGACACCAACGGAGTGTTTGAAATACACCAACAGATA
>CAYTDI010000043.1:0-20968 GCA_964436595.1 uncultured Eubacterium sp. | reverse complement strand
AGATTTTTCTAAAATTGAGGAATATGTGAAGAATTGTCCAGATGAAAAATTAAAGATACAAGTCGAGGCAATTGTAAAAAAATACTATAAAGGAGATTATAGTAGATTGGCTTCATATAAAGGAGAAGCAGCAGCTGTTGAAGGCTGGGGAAAGGGAGGAGCGATACAATATGAACTTTCATTAACGGTAGAACAATTAGAAGGATTAGGATTATTAAGAGAAATAAACTAGTATAGAGGTTAAAAGATGAAAATAGAGGATGCAAGAAAAATAATACAAAAGGAAGGTCTTCAAGGTTACAATTTATGTGAAGAACGAGAAAATAGAGAAAATGAAGTGGTGGTTAAGAAAGAAAATGAAACATGGATCGTATATGTGACGGATGAACGTGCTAGCAAAATTACTAATTCAGTTGATAAGTATAATACGGAAACGGAAGCAATAGAGGATTTTATAGAAAGGTTGCGGGCAGATAAAGTACTACGCGAGTTATAAAGAAACATTGAAAAAACGGTGCATTTTGTATATGTAGAGGAAAAGTGCAATGACAATAGAAGAAGCAAGAAAAGTTATTAAGGAAGTATTAAAACGATTAAATATTGATGAAAATGATATTGTAAATGCATATATGTTTTAGTAATACTATAAATACAAGAAAACAGCAGAGAAGATAAGTTTTTGATAATGCTAATATGCTAAAAGGTATGAGTATACCATTGATTTGCCAACTTGAGGATGGGAGAAAAGGAATTGTAATTTTCTCAAAGGAGACATATGCAAGAGAATACATTGAAAAAAGGCAATTAGAGGTTTTGGATGGAGTGTATCCTGTCGGCGTAGTGGAGAAAGAGGATAAAATAAATGGATTACAGACAATTTTAGGAATAGCAAATGCTGCAAAGGTTGATTTTTTGGATTTTAATCCGGGATTTAGTGATAATTCGCTAGGATGTAATATTTCGTGGTTTATGGAAGTGAATAAATTATCCAAAGAAATATCTATGTTGGTATCTAAAGAAAACATGGATAAGATATTAAAGGAAAATAAAGGCGATATTCCGCTTCAATTTAACCCTATTAGAATCAATAATTTTGATAATAAATATAGTCTGGATGAAAGTTCGCCAAGAATAATTCTCCAAAAAGTGTTTGAAGGTAACTCGTATCAAGAGCATTTAAAAGTGTTTGCAGAGGAGAAGTTATTTGAATGTTGTCACACAATGGATTGTTTATATACAAGGATGCTTCCTATGGCAGAACAGGAAAACAAAATAAAGGATGTTGAGTATTTTAAGTCAATCATAAAAATAATAGAATCGGTGATAAAAGAAAAACTTATGGAAGAAAAACAGCTATTTACTTTGGCAGATGCAAATACAAATGAGATTGTTGTAAAAAATGGAATTATTTATATTTTGTACACAGACAGATATAAGTATATGGGACAATATAAGTATAGACCAATAGAAAGTCAAGTTAGTAAATGGATCGAGCTGGTAGGCGTTACAAAAGCAATGGTAACAGACGGACCACATGGAATGGCTCTTATTAATTTTAATGATTGATAGAAAAATATAACAAATAGTTAAAAATTATAAACAAAGAAACAATGCAACTTCAACTAAGGATGGAGAAAAAGTTATGAAAGAACAAATAAACAAAAATTTTAAATTATCATTATCAATAGCAGCAATATTATTCTTTTTGGTAGTACTTGGAATTATTTTTGCCTGCATTTTATATTATGGAATTGGACAAATAGGAAGTAATATTGCGGAATTGAGCAGCAGAGATGAAATAGGAGACGTGGAGGGGTATGAAATACTAATAGATAGCATAGGTTATGGAATGGGGGCATTGGGATTGATAATAGTGTTGCTTACTATGATTATTGTGCCGGGCATACTGGGATTATTCATTTTTCTCTTTGCACTGATTGCAAAATTGATATATCAAAAAAATACAACAAAAGTGTTAACATATAGAGTGCTAATGGGATTTTCCTATGCAGGACAAATTTTAACAGTGTATTTGTGTTGCTCGAAAAATCACAGTTTTGGTGTGATGGGGTGCATAGGTTGGCCAATAGGTATATATATGATATGGGCAATCTACACGGGAATACGCGGAACGTATACCGATAGAATAAAAGGAGAGCTTCCTTCATAGAAAGAGCTCTCCTTTTGGAGTTATAAAGTTATAAAGGCAATTATTTTATAATTATTCCTCTTTGTGTTCTTCAGAATCAGTAGTGCTGAACATATCGCCACTTCCCTTTTTAGAAGGAAGATTGAAATATTTTTTAATCGCAAAAATAAGTCCGATACTGATAATGGTAACAAGGTTCTCGTAAACGGTAGTTGGTTCAATAATCATATGACGAGCCACTAAAAACATGAGTACCTCTAATACCGTATCTTCGCTAGGCTGACAGAGCATTTTTAAAAACTCAATTCCAATTAAAATATTAAAGATAGAGCTTACGAATGTTAAAAACGCTTCGTTAGAAAAACGGTCATGCCAAAACGTTAAAAAGGCATCTCCCAGAGAAAAGCCGGCAATAATAATTGCAATAAGTACCACAAAAGCCATTAATAATTCCAAAACATTACAGGAAACATAAAGGGTATTTCGTAATTTACTTAAGGATTTTTTCAAGAAAACACCTCATTTCATTAATTTTAAAACCGAGCGCTCTGCTTTGAATCCAGTCCACAGGCGTTACTCTTACAGTTAGCTCGGCCCAGGCGACCTCACGGCACATGAAAGGTTCTGCTTAGTGCTGCTTTGTTCCCAACCTGACACAGTTCACAGATTTCCATTGCGTAAGACCCAGACGTCATCACCACTTATAAAAGGCAGCCCCACAGACAAAAAATCCGGGGCAGAGCATCACTCCAACTATAGCGGATTGTTGGTACAGGGCACCGCTGCCACCCCAGCTGCTCGGAGATTTAAGTATAACGTTTTTTGATGTAAAAGTCAACTGCCAGAGACATATTTCTATGTCGAAATAGAGGTATTTCAGGCGGTTGCATTGCGTTTCCTCCAAAACTTATTTTTCAATTCCCCTTTTCTTCTTTTCCCGAAGAGTACGGAAAAAACTACTAAGCATAGTAGAACATTCATCTTCCAATACACCTTTTTCCAAAGCAACCTGATGGTTAAAAGCACTAATTTGTAAAAGATTTAGCACAGAGCCGGCACAGCCTGCCTTTGGATTCATACTTCCGATGACAACTTTATCCATACGGGCCTGTACGATAGCTCCGGCGCACATTTGGCAAGGCTCTAACGTCACATACATGGTACAGCCTTCCAGCCGCCAGTCCCCTAACTTTTTGCTCGCCTTTTTTATTGCTAATAATTCAGCATGTGCCAAGGTGTTTTTATCTGTATTGCGGCGATTGTAGCCCCGTGCAATAATTTTTTCATTATATACAATCACACAGCCAATGGGGACTTCTTCCAGTTTTTCCGCCTTTTTTGCTTCCCGAATAGCTGCTTTCATAAATTTTTCTTCCTGATTCATATACACTCCTGTTAATTCTGTGATATATTAATATGTAGAATAATTCAAACAAAAATATATTATCATAAATCCTGTAAAAAGGGGAGAAAATCCTTGCGGATTTTATATTACAATAGTAAGTTTACAATAGTAAATGCCCATTATACAGGTGTGAGGAGTGGAATAAATGGAAATGGTATATGAAACACCGAGACTGGTGCTCAAAGTATTGCGGGAGGATGCAGCAGGAAGTGTGTTACAGTTTTACGAAGAAAATAAGGAAATTTTTGAAAAATACGAAATAGACCGTGCAGAAAACTTTTATACGAAAACATATCAGGCGGCTTTATTGCGATGTGAATACAATCTTATGATGCGTATCCAAATGGTAAGATTTTGGGTATTTGAAAAAGAAAATCCCAAGAAGATAATAGGAACATTTTCCTTTCACAATATTCGTTACTCGGCATATATGGATTGTGAATTAGGTTATAAATTTCACCAATCCGTGTGGAGAAAAGGATACGCCAAAGAAAGTATTCAAAAAGGTCTGGAAATTATGTTGAAAGAATTAAAACTGCATCGAATCGAGGCATTAGTACAACCGGAAAATGAGTCATCCAAACATCTTCTTCGGGCACTTGGATTTACCTGTGAAGGAGTAAAAAGACAGAATGTAAAGCTTCATGGCACTTGGTGCGACCATGAAGTTTACAGTCTGTTGAACGAGGATAGCTTAGAATAGAATTAGTTTAAAGGGCGAAGCCAATAACCGAATTGCCCAAGTTTATGAGTTTCTTGGGAAGTAGAACGAAATTCAGGAAAACCAAATATAGTTGCCATGACCCGTTCCGGATTTTGAAAAACACCGGGAATGCCTAGGATATATTGACACAAAGAATCATTGTCTTTTCTACCCAAAAGCAGATGGTGATAATTAAAAAAGCCGTGTAATAAAAAGCTGTTGTTGATCAAATACCAATAACAATTAGGAAGCAGGCGCAAATCCTTTAACTCCAACTGCACCCAGTCAAAAGGATCTTCCGTGGAAAAGGGAGTTACAGAAGAAAAGTTTTCCATGATAAAATCCCAGCGAAGAGAAGAAGAGTCGGAGACTGGTTTTTGCAAAGAAAGGTCAGGAGCAGCCTCAGCAGCCTGTAATTCAGCGTTGCTATCAGAGACGGAGCAGCGATTTAATTCAGTATCGTCATCAGAATCAGCCATGTGATTTGATTCAGTGTTGCTATCAGAGGCGGAGCAGCGATTTAATTCAGTATTGCCATCAGAGTCAGAATCGTGATTTGATTCAATATACCCATCTGATTCAGAGCTGTGACTAGATTCGGCAACAGATGATCCCAGCGGAACAAACGCACTTCTTTGAAAGATATCATCATCCCATTGGCTTAAAATCATTTCTTCATCAGAAATGGGAAGAAAGATGCCCTTGATACGGGAGATGGAGTAACCGGTATCAAGAAGATTGTCGGAATTTAAAATTTTTTTAAATTCTCCCGTGCCATGCACAAAGGTGACAGAACCTAGTAAAATACCCGAAAAATTGTCATTATCTTGGGTATAGAAATACACCGGAACATCCTTAGCGATAGGTCCGGTGTTTTTCATATGTATTTCTACACGACATAGCGTGTCTTTGTTTTCAATTTTAGCATAACCCACATTGCGAGTTTTTTGATTATTTTCATATAAATAAAGATAAGTAACAATACGATGGAATTCAGACATTTTATGCACTCCAACAAGGTTTCTATATCTTATTCCAAAGTAGTTTAAATTATTCCTCGGAGGAGTCAGAAGATTGGTTAGGTCCGGTAATGGCAATGGCAAGGTCAGAGCCAAACTTAGACATATTTGCAGGAACCCAAGAATTATCCTGAATAACACAATCAACTGTAATGTCATTTGTATCCTTGGAAGGTGTCACATCCTTATAGGCTGCAATTAGATTTTGAGTATAAGTATTCATGAGAAATACCTGTTGTTCTTCAATAGTAGCAAGTCCGGATTGGTTTGCGGACTCTCTGGCACTGTAAAATGCATCCTGATCAAGCTTGGCTTCATCAAAGTAAGTAGTGTGGAGAACAACCGTAGCCTTTCCCTCTGATTCAGAAGTGATTTCAGCGCTGGCTTTCAATTTAGAAAGGGCTTCTTTTCGGGCGGCACATAGTTCGTCTAAAGTATCATCGTCAATTTCCTGTCCGCTGGCAGAAAAATTAGAGCGGATGGTTTCCTTTAGGGAATTATCATAATCAGTTTGTGCCGTTTTGATTTCCTGACTTGACATTCCAAGAGAGGAGATTCCCTCGGTATCACCCAGAATGTATAAGTCATAAATCGCTTTTACGGAAGAGGCAGCATTGTTTTCCGGTTTTCCGCAAGCGGCAAGGATACAAGAACATAGAAAAATATAAAAAATACAAGTACAAAATTTTTTCATGCAAAAACGCTCCTTAATTAAGATAAATTCAATGATTAGCTATATTATAAAAGCAAAAACAGGAAAAGGCAAGGAAAGAAAGCGGAAGAATATAAAGAATCCTTTTTAAGTGCTAAAATGTTGTGAAAATAAAGTGGAATTACATAGAAACGCATGGACAAAGGGGAAGAGGAAAGTTATAATAAAAAACTATTATAAAAAGAGGAGCTGGTAGTATGTTATACGATATTGGGAAATTTATACATGATTTGCGAATAGGGCGAGGGTATTCGCAGGAAGAGTTGTGCTATGGAATATGCTCTACCGGAAATTTATCCAAAATAGAAAATGGAATCCGAATGCCAAATCAAAGAACCACAGAGGCATTATTGCAGCGATTAGGCTGTGAAGAGATAATTTTGCAGTTTTCCACCAAAGAAGAATTGCGCCGCAGAGAGCTTTGTAGAAAAATAGTGAGAAAATTATCGAATTGGGACAAAGAAGGCGTAGAAGAGGTTGTAAGAGAGTTAGAGGAAAGTGTTCCCCAAGAAGATATGTTAAATTCCCAGTATTGTAGATTTGCCAGAGCAATTCTGCATCAAGTAGAGGGGGAATCTCCGGAAAAGGTGATACAGGAGTTAGAAGGGGCGTTGCAGGTCACCAAACCCAACTATAAGTGTGGGGAGGAGAAAATCAAGGGACTGCTGACTTATAATGAAATTGTAATTATCACCAATATAGCCAATAATTACGCAGAAAGCGGAGATAATGAAAAGGCATTAAATATTCTTTGGGAATTAAAGGAATATATGGAAACCCATGTGTTAGATGAACGTGAACGTATGAAGAAGTATCAGGTAGTTGTTTTTGACATTTCTAATGTATTGTTGGCAGAAAAAAGATATGATGAAGCCATAGAGATGTGTGACTTGGGAATACAAAAAAGCAAAAAGAATAACCGCCTGCGCCTGTTTCCTTACTTTCTCGCTAATAAGGGATTTGCCCTATTAGGAAAAGGGGAAGAAGAACAGGCGTGCAGGCAGTTACAAAAAAGTTACCATATGTGGGATGCTATGGATAATGAAGAAGAGTGTAAACGTCTTATTCATTATCTTGAAGAAAACTGGAATTTTAATCTCCTTCAACAGCAACGAAAAATGCCAGAGGAGAAGTAGTGTTATCATTAGAATTAGAGATTGGTGAGCTTAAAGGTGTTACCAATGCATAACTAAGTAATAAGCTTGTACATAAACCGCAAAAAAATTTTTTCATTATAGGACCTCCTAAAAATAAAGTGATTAATTGATTACAAAGGGACAATAACGCATAATTAAAAAAAAAACCATGAACTTTGAGGAAATATTTTATTTTTTATAAATTTTCCTCAAAGTTCATGGTAAAGGCAAAGGGTTATGCTAGAATTAGATTCAGGGTGTGGATATCTCGGGGGACGGAGTAATTCCGGTAAGATAAACCAGCTCTAGCAAAAGTGTCAGAAGACCCTGCAAATTTTTTGCAGGGTCTTCATAGTATATCCAAGTATCTAAGAAATTATCCCCGATATACTTGGTGTAGAGACAAGTCGGGGTTCAATAAAACAAAATCCGCAGCTTTTCCAATCTTCAAACTTCCATATTTATCATCTATGCCGATAGAACGAGCCGGATTAATGGTAGCGCACTTAACAGCACTGGCAAGGGGGATTCCCATGCGAACAGCACTGCGCATACAATCAGCAAGATTTGTAACAGAGCCGGCTAAAGTACCATCCTGTAAAGTGGCGTGGTTTCCGTTCACTATCACGTCCTGTCCGCCCAAAGTGTACATACCGTCAGGCATTCCTGTTGCCATCATGCTGTCGCTGATAAGAACAATACGTTCATCTGTAAACATAGAAAAAGCTGCACGAACCATAGAAGGATGAATGTGAACACCATCGCAAATCATTTCCACAAAACAATCAGAAGTGTCAAAGGCTGCCCCCACAACTCCCGGAGAGCGGTGAGTAAAACCGGGCATGGCATTAAACAAATGGGTTACATGGTTTGCGCCATACGAAAAAGCCCTTATAGCGGTATCATAATCACTGTTAGTATGCCCAATGGAAATGGCAATGTCCTTTAGGGAAGAAGACTTAACTTGTTTGATGAAGTCCATAGCCCCCTCTGTTTCAGGAGCGAGAGTGATGAGTTTTATCAGTCCGCCGGAGGTTTCCTGCCATGTTTTCAATGAATCATAGCTTGCAGGCATAATGTAATGAGGATTTTGTGCGCCACGTTTTTCATAAGCAATAAAAGGTCCCTCTAAATTAATGCCAACCAAACGTGCAGCAGAAAAACTATCCTGCTTATCAAAAAAAGTATGTCCATTATTGCAGATGGCAGTAATCATATCCTCAGATAAGGTCATAGAAGCAGGACAAATAGAAGTAACTCCCTGACTTAATTCATATTCGGCCATAGTGCGTAAACCCTCAAGAGAAGCATCACAGAAATCGTGATTTACACAGCCATGAAAGTGAATATCAATAAGACCGGGGATGACATAACGACCATTGGCATCAATCACCTCATCATCGGTGGTGTGGTTAGAAAAAACACCATTTTCTACATATAAAGTCTTAGGGATAAATCCTTGCTTTTCATGAAAAACAAGTCCATTTATAATCTTCATGTAAAATCCCCTCCTGTATTAGAGTGTACATTTACTTAGAGCGGATGCGTCAGCAACCAATGTAACATCAGGATGCATTTGCAAAATAGAAGCCGGAACTTGCGGTATCACAGGGCCAAAGAAAGCTTCCCTTACAATGTCGGATTTTCCCTCACCACTTACAATAAGTAAGATTTTCTTTGCCATCATAATGCTTTTAATACCCATGGTATAAGCCTGTGTAGGAACATCTTCAATCTTTTCAAAAAATCTTGAGTTAGCCTGAATGGTACTCTCCGTAAGATTTACACAGTGCGTTTCCTTTTCAAAAGCCACACCGGGTTCATTAAAGCCGATGTGTCCGTTGTTTCCAAGACCTAAGAGCTGTAAGTCGATACCTCCTAATTCCTGAATGATTCTTTCGTGGTCTGCGCAGGCTTTAGCCGCATCAGTTTCCATACCGTTTGGAACATGGGTATTGGCCGGATTAATGTTAATGTGTTTGAAAAAGTTTTCATTCATAAAATAGTAGTAGCTCTGAGGGTTGTCGTGAGAAAGTCCTCGATATTCATCCAGATTGACACTTTTAGTCTGAGAAAAATCCAAATCTCCTTTTTTGTACCAATCAATCAATTGAGCATAAATGCCCAACGGGGAAGAACCGGTTGCAAGTCCCAGTACACAGTCGGGCTTCATAATGACCTGTGCAGAGACAATGTTGGCAGCCTTTCGGCTCATTTCGGTGTAATCTTTGGCTTTTATAATTTTTATCATAAGAAAACCTCCAATTTCATGAAATATACAATTCTTTAAGTTAATGCTAACAAGAAAAGGGGAAAATCGCAATAAAATTTATGAAATATAGAAAGATTAGATAAAAAAAGGCGAAGAAAATGCAACCACTTTAGCGATGGTAGTAGCAGATACCAGAGAAGAAGGTGAGCAGGTAGACGGAAAAATGAAAGATACCGTAGAAGTTTCTCGTCAGGGAAAGACGGATATGCAAAATGTAGGCATAGCAATGCAGAATATCAATCAGTCCGTCTTAAAATTGCAGCAGGCGATTGATAAGGTAGGAAAAGCCTCTGAGGAGATTACCAATATAACAGGTGTCATCAGTGGAATTGCAGACGAAACGAACTTGCTGTCCTTGAATGCATCCATAGAAGCAGCGAGAGCAGGAGAAGCAGGAAAAGGATTTGCAGTCGTAGCAATAGAAATCGGACAGTTAGCGCAAAACAGTGCGGATTCTGTGCGTGATATTGAAGGACTTATTTCCGAAATCAATGCATTGGTAAAAGATGCAGTTACTCAGGCAGATGATAGTGTAAGCAACATTAATAGCAGCAGTGAATTAGTAGGCGATGCCTTAAAGACTTTTGATACAATTTTTGATAATATTGAAGTAGTAAGCAATCTGGTACGCCAAATGATTCAAAAGGTAGAAAAAGTAGACGAGGTAGCAAGCAACGTAGCCGCTATTTCAGAGGAACAGGCAGCAAGCTCACAGGAAATTTTAGCTACATCAGATACTATGGTAGAACAGGCAAACAGTATTACCGGAAATAGTCAGACGGTGGCAAGTGACGCTCAAGAACTGACAACATCTGCCAAAGAATTAGCAAATCAGGTTGAGGTATTTAAAATAGAGAAGGGAGAGTGCTAAGATGAAGAAAAAGCTAGGACTAATATTAAGCATATTAATGATTGGAATGCTGACCCTTACTAGCTGTGGAAACAAGAGTACAGCAAGCGGTAAGGATATAAAGGTACTTCTCACCATAAACTCAATAGATACTTTTAGACAAACATTAATAGATGCGGCGCAGGAAAAAGCATCAGCAGAAGGAGTTCAGCTTGATGTAATGGATTCAGAAGAATCCATAGAAAATCAGGTAGAACATATAAAAACAGCAGTAAAAGAAAACTATGATGTTATTATCTGCGGAGCGGTATCAGCAGATACGGCAGTAGAATTAAAGGCAAATGCAGGAGACATTCCGATTATATTTATCAATAGCTGTCCGGATGATAGACGGTTAGAAGACGGAAAGTACATTTATGAGGGTTCTGATGAAACCGTAGCAGGGCGGTATCAGGCAGAATATGTTTTAGATAAATTTGCGGATAAGGACGAAATAAACGTAGTTATTTTAAAAGGACCAAAAGGACATTCTGCAACAAACGGAAGAACCAAAGGAGCAAAGCAGACCTTAGAAGCAAGTGGAAAGACCATCAATTATGTATTTGAAGACAATGCAAACTGGGATGGCGACACAGCAAAGAAAATGTTTGAAATTTTCTTACAAACCGGTTCAGATGTAGATTGCGTTATTTGCAACAATGACGGAATGGCACTTGGTGTAGTGGAAGCGTGTAAGGAAGCTAAAATGGATTTAAGCGAATTGCCGATTTTGGGAGTAGATGCAACAGAAGATGGGTGTGCAGCAATCGAAAAAGGTGATATGGCATTTAACGTATATCAGTCAGGAAGCGGTCAGAGAAAAGCAGCAATTGAAGCAGCCATTAAGCTGGCTAAGGGAGAATCCATAAAAGATATGGATGGAGCAACCGAAGATGGTAAATATGTATGGGTACCATTTGAAAAAGTAGATAGCAGTAATGTAAGTGATTACAAATAAGCGAATCAAAAACAATAAAATCCGTATTTTTAGATATAATAATATCTGAAAATACGGATTTTTTATGAAACGGAGGAGGGGGGATTTGAACCCCCGCGCCGGTGTTACCGACCTACTGGTGTTCGAAGCCAGACCCTTCAGCCACTTGGGTACTCCTCCAAATAATATTACTTATGATAGTATAACCAATAATTTTTAAGATTGCAATGACTTTTTCTATTAGATAAACTTGAGATATGGAAAATAATAAGATATAATAAGATGTAAAACACATAAACACATGAACGCAAAATGCAAAGGATGTGAAGTCGATGAAAAGAATCGGAATGCTGACCAGTGGAGGAGACTGTCAGGCACTGAATGCCGCAATGCGCGGAGTGGTGAAAGGATTAAGTAAAAATACAGAACAGTTAGAAATATACGGATTCTATGAAGGTTATAAAGGACTTATTTATGGAAATTACCGTTTACTTACATCAAATGATTTTTCAGGGATTCTCACAAAAGGAGGGACTATTTTAGGTACTTCCAGACAGCCATTTAAACGTATGCGAATTCCGGACGAGAATGGGTTAGATAAGGTAGAGGCAATGAAGAAGAATTATAAAAAGCTTCAGTTAGATTGCCTTGTAATACTTGGAGGAAACGGAACTCAAAAGACTGCCAATCTTTTGCGCGAAGAGGGACTCAATGTTATTCATCTTCCGAAAACCATTGATAATGATATTTATGGAACAGATATTACCTTTGGGTTTCAAAGTGCAATCGATGTTGCAACAACAGCCATTGACTGTATTCATACAACAGCGGCATCTCATAACAGAGTGTTTATTGTAGAAGTTATGGGGCACAAGGTAGGATGGCTTACCTTATATGCAGGAATTGCAGGAGGAGCAGATATTATTTTACTGCCGGAAATACCTTATGATATTGATAAGGTAGCAGAAGCCGTAGAGCAAAGAAGCAGACAGGGAAAAGGGTTTACTATTCTTGCCGTAGCAGAAGGAGCTATTTCAAAAGAAGATGCCTGTCTCACGAAAAAGGAATACAAAGAGAAACTGAAAAAGTCCCCATATCCATCGGTTTCCTACGAAGTAGCAGCCAGATTGGAAGAAAAAGCGGGATGTGAAGTGCGTGTAACTGTGCCGGGGCATACCCAAAGAGGGGGAAGTCCCTGTCCATACGACAGAGTGCTTTGTACCAGACTTGGTGCAGCAGCGGCAGAGTTGATTTTACAAGAAAAATACGGCTATATGGTAGCAATGATAGATGGAAATACCAAGCCGGTGCCATTAGGAGAAGTGGCAGGAAAGTTAAAAACCGTAGAACCGGATTGCCAAATGATTCAAGAGGCAAAGTTCATCGGTATTAGTTTTGGAGATTAAAAATGTCTTATACTGCATTATATCGTAAGTTTCGCCCACAAGAATTTGAAGATGTCAAAGGGCAGGAACACATTGTTACAACACTAAAGAATCAAATAAAAGCAGATAGAATCGGACATGCCTATCTTTTTTGTGGAACTCGTGGTACAGGTAAAACTACCATAGCAAAGATATTTGCAAAGGCAGTAAACTGTGAACATCCCATAGACGGCAGCCCATGTGGAGAGTGTCCGTCCTGCAAGCGGATTGCAGAAGGTACATCCATGAATGTGATAGAGATAGATGCGGCTTCTAACAACGGTGTAGATAACATTCGTGAGATTCGGGAAGAAGTAGCATATTCACCAACAGAGGGCAAGTACAAAGTCTATATTATTGACGAGGTTCATATGTTATCCATAGGAGCCTTCAATGCCTTACTAAAGACTTTGGAAGAGCCCCCGTCTTATGTCATTTTTATTCTGGCAACTACAGAGGCACATAAGATACCAATTACGATTTTATCACGTTGTCAGCGGTATGATTTTAAAAGAATCACCATAGAAACCATTGCAGCCCGTCTTACAGAGCTTATGGAAACAGAAGGTGTAGAGGTAGAAGAAAAGGCAATTCGCTATATTGCTAAGGCAGGAGACGGTTCTATGCGTGATGCCTTAAGTCTGTTAGACCAGTGTATTGCCTTTTATCTGGGACAAAAGCTTACCTATGATAATGTCCTTGAGGTCTTAGGAGCGGTAGACACAGAAGTATTTAGCCGTATGCTCCGCAAGATTATGAAAAAAGACATTCCGGGTGTAATTGCACTATTAGAAGAACTAATTGTTCAAGGCAGAGAGCCGGGGCAGTTTGTTATAGACTTCACTTGGTATCTTCGCAACTTGCTGTTAGTGCAAAGTTCTGATAATATGGAAGATGCTTTGGATATCTCAAGTGACAATCTTGCATTATTAAAAGAAGAAGCGGCAATGATAGAAGCACCACAGCTTATGCGCTATATTCGGATTTTTTCAGAATTATCCAATCAGATTCGATATGCAACGCAAAAGCGAGTGATGATAGAAATTGCATTGATTAAGCTATGCAAGCCTGAAATGGAAGAAGATTACGGTTCTTTGGCAGAGCGAATTGCTCAGTTAGAAAAAAAGATAGAAGAAGGCGTTCCAATGCAAATGGTGCAGCCAAATGCACAAGTGCAGCAGATGCCCCAAGACAGTATCCCAAAGCCAAGACCTCAGTTGCCTAAGGCGATACCGGAGGATGTAAAACAGGTAGTGAAAAACTGGAACTCCATTTTAGAGGGGCTTTCAGGTATGTTAAAAAACTATCTGCGCCCGGCACATTTAAGCCTTGGTGGCGAAAGCCAGCTATTGGTGGTGCTAGAGGATGAAGTAGCAGAGGGAATTGTCAATTCCGATGCCCATAGGCAGGAGTTAAAGGATGCAATAGCTGCTAAGATAGGAAAAGAGGTAGAAGTCAAAATTCAGTTAAATCAGACAAATCGACCATTTGAAGAATCATTTCCAGATATTGGAAAATTGATAAATATGGAAGTAACCATCGAAGACGATGAAGAATAAATGAAAATCAGGAGGAAAAACAGATGGCAAAACGTGGAGGATTTCCGGGAGGAATGCCTGGAAATATGAACAACTTAATGAAACAGGCACAGAAGATGCAAAAACAGATGGAGGAAGCTACCAAAGAGTTAGAAGAAAAAGAAGTAACTGCAACCGCAGGTGGTGGGGCAGTAGAAGTAACCGTTTCCGGTAAAAAAGAAGTAACAAAGGTAAAACTTGCAGAAGAAGTAGTAGATCCGGACGATATTGAGATGTTAGAAGATTTAATCATGGCAGCGACCAACGAAGCATTGAGACAGATTGAAGAATATTCTGCTCAGTCCATGTCAAAGATTACAGGCGGACTCGGAGGAATGGGCGGAGGATTCCCATTCTAAGTTTATGTAAGTAGCCTCCGGCAAGGAGTTGGAGAAAACAATGGATTATTATAGTACACAGATTAGCAAGCTAATCGAAGAATTGTCAGGACTTCCGGGAATCGGAAGTAAATCAGCGCAAAGGCTGGCATTTCATATATTGAATATGCCGGTTGAACATGTTGAAAAATTATCGTCCGCAATTATTGACGCAAGAAGAAATGTGCGGTATTGTAAACAGTGTTTCACATTGACAGATAACGAGCTGTGTCCGATTTGCAAAAATAGCAATCGGGATCAGAAGACCATTATGGTAGTAGAAGATACAAGAGATTTGGCGGCATATGAAAAGACAGGAAAATACGAAGGAGTCTATCATGTATTGCATGGAGCTATTTCACCAATGCTCGGCATCGGCCCAAATGATATTAAGTTAAAGGAATTAATGCAGCGATTACAAGGAGAAGTTAACGAAGTGATAATCGCAACCAATTCCAGTTTAGAAGGTGAAACCACAGCCATGTATATCAGTAAGCTGATAAAGCCCACTGGTATTAAAGTTTCCAGAATTGCCAGTGGAGTTCCCGTTGGCGGAGATTTGGAATACATTGATGAAATGACATTGTTACGCGCGCTGGAAGGAAGAACAGAAATATAGTTATTTTAAAGGAGAAAATCATGGAAAATTTAGAACTTCAAAAGGTTGCAAATGAAGTCCGAAAAGGTATTCTTACCGGAGTTCATGCCGCTAAGGCAGGTCATCCGGGTGGATCTTTATCTGCAACAGAACTGTTTACTTACTTATACTTCGAGGAAATGAATATTGATCCGAAGAACCCAAAGAAAGCAGACCGTGACCGCTTTGTGTTATCAAAGGGACACACTGCACCGGGACTTTATGCAACACTGGCAAACAGAGGATATTTTCCGGTAGAAGATTTAGAGACATTACGCCACATTGGTTCCCACTTGCAGGGACATCCATGTCTTCAGCATACACCGGGAATCGATATGTCCAGTGGTTCCTTAGGACAAGGAATCTCTGTTGCGGCAGGAATGGCACTTTCCGCCAAATTAAGTGGTGACAGCTATCGTGTATACACATTATTAGGTGACGGAGAGATTCAAGAGGGACAGGTTTGGGAAGCTGCTATGTTTGCAGGATTCCGTAAACTGGATAACCTTGTAGTAATTGTAGATAATAACGGTTTGCAGATTGACGGTAAGGTGGATGAAGTATGTTCTCCATACCCAATTGATGAAAAGTTTAAAGCATTTAATTTCCATGTAATCAACGTAGCAGATGGCAATAACTTTGATGAACTTCGTGCAGCATTCAATGAAGCAAGACAGACTAAGGGAATGCCGACAGCAATTATTATGAAAACCGTAAAAGGAAAAGGTGTTTCCTACATGGAGAATCAGGCAGGATGGCACGGAAAAGCACCAAATGATGAAGAATATGAAATAGCTATGAAAGAACTGAAGGAGGCGGGTGAAGCATTATGTCAGAAGTAAAGAAGATTGCAACCAGAGAAAGCTACGGAAATGCGCTGGTAGAATTAGGAAAAGAGCATGAAAATCTGGTAGTCTTAGATGCTGACCTTGCAGAAGCTACCAAAACAGGAATCTTTAAAAAAGAATTTCCGGAGCGTCATATCGACTGCGGAATCGCAGAGTGTAACATGATAGGAATTGCAGCAGGACTTGCAGCCACAGGAAAAGTACCATTTGCAAGTTCATTTGCAATGTTTGCAGCAGGAAGAGCCTTTGAACAGGTGAGAAACTCCGTAGGATATCCACATTTAAATGTAAAAATAGGAGCAACTCATGCAGGAATTTCCGTAGGAGAAGACGGAGCTACTCACCAGTGTAACGAAGATATTGCGCTGATGCGTACAATTCCGGGGATGATTGTAATCAATCCATCCGATGATGTAGAAGCAAAAGCAGCAGTAAAAGCAGCTTACGAATTAGACGGACCTGTATACTTGAGATTTGGTCGTTTGGCAGTTCCGGTTATCAATGACCGTCCGGACTATAAGTTTGAAATCGGAAAAGGTGTATTATTAAAAGAAGGAAAAGATGTTACCATTGTAGCAACAGGTCTTTGTGTATCAGAATCCTTAGCGGCAGCAGAAAAATTAGCGGCAGAAGGAATAGATGCAGAAGTTATAAATATTCATACCATTAAGCCGTTAGATACTGACATCATTGCAGTATCTGCAAAGAAAACAGGAAAAGTAGTAACGGTAGAAGAACATTCTGTAATCGGTGGATTAGGAAGTGCGGTATGTGAATGTCTCTGTGAAAAAGCACCAACTCCGGTATGTAAGATTGGAGTTAACGATGTTTACGGAGAATCCGGTCCGGCAGTAAAATTGATTGAAAAATACGGATTAGATGCCAACGGAATTTGCGAAAAAGTAAAAGAATTTTTAAAATAATTCAATAAAAGTAAGGACTTTCTACAACACAAAATGTTGTGGAAAGTCCTTTTTTGATGTCTGAAAAAGAATTCTGACAGAGAGACACGAAATATTCTTGAAAATCGGGACACAAATTTTCAAAAACTGCAAAAAGAGTGTGTTACCATGAACAAAAAAATGAGGTGATAACATGATAGAAATTATTTGCAGGGAAAATGAACAAGAAGAACAAGAAATAAAGTTGCCGAAAAATATTCGACAAGTAGGAAACCCACGAGGACGTCATAAAATATATATGGAAGACTATGTGTATACCTATTTACAAAATCAGGCAAAATCCAAGCAAAAAGCAGCAGCCGTACTCATGGGAAACAGTTACACAAATAAAGATATGCGGTATACCTTTGTTCAGGGAGCAATCGAGTGTGGACAAGCCATGTTTCAATTTGACAGCATTTATTTAGACGAAAGCTTTTGGAAATACATATGCATGGAAAGTCAGGAATATTTTAAAGGAATAAATATAGTAGGATGGTTTGTAGGAGAAAAGGGAGAGGCAATGCACCTTTCTCCAAACATAGAGTCTGCCCATCGTAAATACTTTGCGGGCAGAGATAAAGTGCTAATGCTGATGGATGCGCAAGAGGATGAAGAGGTATTTTACGTTTATGAGCAAGGATATTTACAGAAAAGAGAAGGATATTACATATATTACGAAAAAAATATTCCCATGCAGGAATACATGATAAGAAAACGGGAAGGTGCGCCAATTATAGAGCCGGATTCATCAGAGGAAGAAGAATTGTGGAGAAGTCCCGAGTCAGACAGAAAAGAAGAGAAACAACAGTTTACGGAATGGGAAGAGCTACATAGAGAGATTGCACAAGAGCCTGAAAAAAAAGAAGAGACTCATGAAAAAATGTTTGTAAAAAGCAGCATGGAAGAAACGGTTTCCGATGCAGAAAAAGCACTGCAGAATTATCGTCATGTGATGTTGGAAAAGCGTGGGCGCAAAATAGAACGAAAAAATAAGAGATTTCTATATACAGCGGCATCCTTTTTTGCAGTTGCATTTGTAGTCCTAGGGGCTGTTACAATTAGTAATTATCAAAAAGTAGAAAAAGTAGAAAACGTATTATCAGTAATGAAAACGGGAGAAGAAGAAAAAAGCAATTTAGTTGTAGAAAGCATTCCATCAGATGTAGCTCCGCTAGAAAATGAAAAAACAGAAGACCAACAGCAACCTGACCAGACAGCAGTAGCAGGGCAAACTCAACCTGAACAGACAGAGGTAGAACAAGAGCAGTTGGGACAACAACAGTCGGATCAGACGCAGTCAGGACAACAACAATCCAACCAAACAGCAACAGAACAGCAACAATCCGACCAAACAGCGACAGAACAACAACAATCCGCTCCGATAGCGACAGGGCAACAACAATCCGACCAAACAACGGCAGGACAGCAGCAGGCACAGCCACAATACTACGTTGTTCAGGCAGGAGACACATTAGAATCCATTTGTCTAAAACTATATCAGGATAAATCAAAAGTAGCGGCACTATGTCAGGCAAACGGAATTACCAATGGAAATCAAATTCAGGCAGGTCAGAAATTGCTGTTGCCATAAACAATTTTTAATGCACAGACAAAGAAAATGCGTTATAATGAATGCAAGTGTAATTTTGGAGGTGCAGTTTTGACAGAAGGAACATATCGAGTGGTACAATCAGACGTAGAAGAAATGCACGAGAAGATTCGTGCCCATCGAAGAAAAATATTAAAATGGACATGTGCCGCAGTTATAGTGGTACTGCTTATAATAACGGCAGCATATTTTTATTTTCAGTCAAAGGTTTATTCAAAGTATGAAGTGATAGATAGTGTAAAAAGAGAAGATTCGGCAGGAACCCAATTTGTTTTTTTTGCAGGGAAAATTTTGAAATACGGAAAAGACGGGGCAACCTGTATTGATGAGAAAAATCAATTGATTTGGAATCAGACATATGAAATGCAGTCGCCAATGATAGATATTTGCGAAAACTATGTTGCTATTGCTGAGAAAAAAGGAAACAAAATATATATCATGAACACCAAGGGAAAAAGTGGAGAAATAGAGACAACAATGCCTATTCAAAGAGTACAGATAGCCAATCAGGGAACGGTTGCAATTTTGATGGAACAGGAAGGCACCGGGTATCTGCAGTTATATGATAAAGAAGGAGACTTTTTAGCAGAAGGAGAAGTGCATACAGAAAACAGTGGTTATCCGTTGGACATTACACTATCTGAAGATGGAAGAAAAATGGCAGTTTCTCAATTAAATATGAATGAAGGAATCGTTAAAAATAACATTACATTCTACAATTTTGGCTCAGTAGGACAAAACGAGATAGACAATATTGTAGGAGCATATACCTATTCAGATGTGATTTTTCCTAAGGTAGAATTTCTTACGAATGATATAATGGTAGCATTTGGAGATGAAAAAGCAATTATATTTGAAGGAACGCAAAAGCCGCAAGTCAAAAAGGAAATAGCACTAAAACAAGAAGTACATAGTGTTTTTTACAATGAAGCATATATAGGAATTGTATTTAATAATGAGAATGAAAAGAATCCGTATAAGATAAGTGTATATAATTTACGAGGAACAGAAGAAATGACACAGAACCTTGATATGGATTACGATGAAATTGGGTTTCTTGAAAATGATGAAATTTGTGTTCGTAATGAATTGGAATGTTCTATCTATAATTTAAAAGGGAATCGTAAGTTCCATTCTAATTTTGAAAAAAATATTTGGAAAGTATTTTCAACAAAAAATAGCATAGAATACATTTTTATGATGGATGAAGAAACACAGAAAGTGAGATTAAAATAAAAGTGGAAATAAGTATTTTATTTGCAGTTGTATTAATTATATTAGCAGGATTTATCCTTCATGGTTATATCAAAGGTTTTGTGAGAGTGATTTTTTCACTGGTATCCATAATTCTTACCATCGGCTTAGCATCATGGCTGTCACCATATGTATCCGAAATTTTAGAAAAAACACCCGTTTACGAGAACATACAAGAAAAATGCGTAGAAAGCATAAAAGGGAAAGTGCAAAATGAAGTGGGGCAGGAGACTCAAAGTCAAGAACCTATTCAAATATCAGGAATCGAATTGCCGAAAGAATGGCAGGAAATTATCACGCAAAAAGCAGTGCAGGCAACAGATGGAGTATTAGAGCAAAGTGGAATCTATGAAGAAATAGGAAAGTATGTAGCAGGAATCATTATAAATATGATAGCATGTGTACTTACATTTATCGTAGTACTGTTAATTCTTCGTATTCTAGTGAATGTGCTGGATTTAGTAGCCAAACTGCCTGTTTTAAATGCCATGAATCGTCTGGGAGGAGTACTGGCAGGTGCTGCAGAGGGAATTTTGATAGTATGGCTGATGTTTTTTGTAATTACATTATGTAAAAGTAGTGAAATGTGTCAGGGATTACTAAACGATATCAATCAAAGCGCATTTCTAAAACTAATATATGAAAATAATTTAGTGGAATACATATTGATGCGTGTAATTCTGTAACAGCTGCGCGTAATTCTGTAATGGATGTGTGTAATTCTGTAAATAGATGCGTGTGATTCTGTAATAGATATGGGGTGTAATGAAGAATACACCCCTATATTTATGGAAAGAAAAGAAGAACAAAAAAGAAATAAAAAAACTTGTCAAAAAGTGTTGACAGGTAAAAACAAACATGATATTATAGTTTTCGCCGCTGAGAACGGCGGCAAAAAATTGAAAGCTTTGTATCAGAAAAAAGGCTGAAAATAAAAACTTTCAAAAAAATAAAAAAAGTTGTTGACAAAAGCGAATGACTGTGATAAGATATAGAAGTTGTCGCTTGAGGCAACAAGATGAACAACCTTGATAACTGAACAGTGAAACAACCTTGAAAGATTCTAAGAGTTTTCA
>CAYTDI010000042.1:0-21252 GCA_964436595.1 uncultured Eubacterium sp. | reverse complement strand
TGACAAATATTTATGTTCATCAGGATTTACATGAAATGAATCTTTATCCATGTGCATACAGTATGACTTTCAATGTAACACAAAAGCCCGGACATGATAAATTGATACTAAATGCTATTTTAAATCAGCGTTCACAGGATATATTAACAGCCAATAACTGGAATGTATGCCAGTATGCGGTGTTAGTGCATATGTTAGCACAAGTGTGTGATATGGAAGTAGGAGAATTGGTGCATGTAATTGCAGATGCACATATCTATGACCGTCATATTCCATTGGTAAAGGAATTAATCAGCAGAGAGACATATCCTGCGCCTACATTTTGGCTGAATCCGGAAATTAAGGACTTTTATCAGTTTACCAGAAATGATGTGCGTTTAGATAATTATGTTACCGGACCACAGATAACCAACATTCCGGTAGCGGTTTAAAGTATAGAAAAGAGAGACGGGATGAAACTTCGTGAAGAATATACCTGCCCATTAGAACTGGTGCATGATATGATAAAAGGAAAATGGAAAAGCATTATTTTGTGGAGATTGCGTTTAGGAGCTACTTCTCTTGCAAAATTAGAAAGGGATATTGAAGGCATCACACAGAAAATGTTATTAGAACAGCTCAAGGAACTAATGGATTATGGATTTGTAGAAAAGAAAACATTTGAAGGTTATCCTCTTCATGTGGAATATTCCTTAACATCTGATATGGGAATGCAGATATTAGAAGCATTGAAAATCATGCAACAGATTGGCATTTCTTATTTAAAAGAAAATGGTTTGGAGCATGTATTAGAAGAAAAGGGAGTTATTGTAGAGTAGTACCTACAAAAAAGTGGGTAATTTACGAAAAAGTCATTTTGTTTATAATTTTTTATAGCAACTTAAATACAAGAAGTGTTGCATAGAAAGGAGAAACAAAATGAAAGTAACAAGTACAGGTGTAAAGAATGGTATTATTTCAGAAGAATATGGGGGAAGAGGAAACCAATTTAACGAAAATGGGGTGCCAAATTATTCCCTGCCGTTTCAAGTGGAGGGAGCACCGGAAGGAACGGTGTCCTTGGCATTAGTATTAGAGGATAAGGATGCATATCCGGTAACCGGATTTGTATGGATACATTGGCTTGCTGCCAACATTACTCGTTTTGAAATAAAGGAAAATGAGAGTTGCAGTGCCAAAGATTTTATACAAGGGTGCAACAGTTTTGTGAGCATACAAGGTGGAGAACAGTCAAGAGAATTATCAAGCTTTTATAGCGGAATGACTCCACCTGACAAGGATCATGTATATGAATTACATATATTTGCGTTAGATTGTATGCTTGAATTGGAAAATGGCTTCTGGTTAAATGAATTATATCAGAAGATGGAAGGACACATTCTTGCAACGGATGTATGTAAAGGGGTATATTATAAGATGTAATCGATATGTTAGAAAATATATTAAAAATATATTAGGAGGATACAACATGAATTTAATTGCAGCAGTAGACAAAAATTGGGCAATCGGACTAAACAACAAGCTGTTAGTAAGTATTCCAGAGGATATGAAGTTCTTTCGTAAGACCACCACAGGGAAAGTAGTGGTTATGGGAAGAAAAACCTTAGAAAGTTTTCCAAACGGACTTCCATTGAAAAATCGAGTGAACATTGTATTGACATCTGATAAAAACTACAAAGTAAAAGATGCCATTATTGTACATTCCATGGAGGAGTTATTAGAAGAGTTAAAAAATTATAATAGTGAAGATATTTATGTTATCGGCGGAGAGAGTATTTATCGTCAGATGGTAGATATGTGCGATGTGGCACATATTACAAAAATTGATTATGCATATGAAGCGGACTCTTATTTCCCTAATTTGGATGAAAAAGAAGATTGGGAGATTACAGCAGATAGTGAAGAACAGACGTATTTTGATTTGGAATTTTATTTCCTGAAATATGAAAAAAAGAAGAAGTAGGACATGGAAAATTTTATTTTTAGTATTAATGTGACAATTCCTATTTTTCTGGTGATGGTACTGGGATGGGGATTGAAACAAATCGGAATGTTAAATGATAACTTTGTAACAGTAGCAAATAAGTTTAATTTCAAGGTAACCTTGCCGTTTTTGCTGTTTCGGGATCTTTCCTCCGTAGATATCAAAGCGGTTTTTGATTTGAAGTATGTATTGTTTTGTGCCATTGCAAGCTCGGTTTGTTTTTGGGTTATTTGGGGTGGTACAAAGCTGTTCATGAAGGATAAGACCATGACGGGAGCCTTTGTGCAGGCATCGTTCCGAAGCAGTGCGGCTGTCATGGGATTGGCTTTTATACAGAATATTTATGGGCAGTCTGCCATGGGACCATTAATGATTGTTGGGGCAGTTCCTCTTTATAATATTTATTCGGTTATTGTACTGACTTTTGAGGCGCAAGGCGGAGAAGAAGAAAGCCAGAAGAATAAGATAAAAGATGTTTGTATTAATATTTTAAAAAATCCCATTATTATTGGAATTTTCTTAGGACTTATGGTGTCTTTGTTAGAAATTGATTTTCCGGTATTAGTGGATAAAACAGTAAATAATGTTGCACAGATGGCAACTCCATTAGCTCTAATTGCATTAGGAGCAGGATTTGAAGGAAAAAAAGCATTAGCAAAAATTAAGCCGACTTTGGCAGCTTCTTTTATTAAGCTGGTTGTACAGGCAGCAGTTTTTGTGCCCATAGCAGCATGGATGGGATTTGAAGGAGAGAAAATGATTGCATTGCTGATTATGCTGGCATCACCCACAACACCAAGCTGTTATATTATGGCAAAAAATATGGACAATGATGGAGTGCTGACCGCAAGTATTATAGTCACTACAACGTTACTTGCAGCATTTACCTTAACGGGCTGGATATTCCTGCTAAAAACAATGGGACTGATATAAAATACGAGGTGAAAATATGGCATTGGATATAACTGGGAGAAAATTATTTGTAAAAGCATTAATAGAAGAAGGTGTTGATACCGTATTCGGATATCCGGGAGGAATGGTGACGGATATCATGGATGAATTGTATAAGCATGAAGAAATAGAACTGATATTGCCAAGGCATGAGCAGGGATTAATACATGAGGCAGAAGGATATGCCAAGGCAACAGGAAAAGTAGGAGTTTGTATTGTAACAAGTGGTCCGGGAGCTACCAATATTATGACAGGGCTTGCAGATGCACATTCAGACAGCATTCCACTTGTATGCATTACCGGACAGGTTCCGTTGAATCTGATTGGAAACGATGCTTTTCAGGAAGTGGATATTGTTGGAATGACACGCAGTATTACCAAGTATGGTGTAACTGTACACGATCGAAAAGACCTTGGGAAAACACTGAAAATGGCATTTCACATTGCAAAAACCGGAAGACCGGGACCGGTATTAGTGGACTTGCCAAAGGATATCCAGACACAGTTAGGACCGGCAGAATATCCAAAGAGCGTAAATATTCGTGGATATAAGCCAAATGAAAGCGTACATATCGGTCAGTTGAAAAAGGGATATAAGCTGCTAAAATCTGCAAAAAAACCACTATTTTTAATTGGCGGTGGTGTAAATATTGCAAAGGCAAACGAAAAGTTGCAGGAATTAGTAGAAAAGACAAAAATTCCGGTAGTTACAACCATTATGGGAAAAGGGGCAATTCCGACTACGCATCCATATTATATCGGAAATAGTGGAATGCATGGTCGTTATGCAGCTAATATGGCAGTCAGTGAGTGTGATGTATTGTTTTCCATTGGAACACGTTTTAACGACAGAATCACCGGAGATTTGAATGAGTTTGCGCCAAAGGCACAGATTGTTCATGTAGATGTAGATACAGCGTCTATTTCCAGAAATGTAGTGGTAGATGTTCCGATTGTAGCAGATGCAGGACTTGCCATTGAAAAACTGCTGGAATGGGCAGAACCACAGAAGACAGATAAATGGGTTGCGCAGATTAAGGAATGGGACAAAGAAAATCCATTGGAAATGCGAAGAGACCATGGAATGACACCACAGATGATTATGGAGCATATTAATGAGCAGTTTGAGGAAGGCATTATTGTAACGGATGTAGGGCAGCATCAGATGTGGGCAACACAGTATATTGAGTTAAACGAGAAAAAGAAATTTATTACTTCCGGGGGATTAGGAACTATGGGATTTGGATTTCCGGCAGCAATTGGAGCAAAAATAGGCTGTCCGGAGAAAGAAGTTATCTGTATCAGTGGTGATGGTGGTATGCAGATGAACATTCAAGAGCTGGCAACTGCTATGGTGCAGGACGCCCATGTAATTGTGTGTGTATTCAATAACTATTACCTTGGGATGGTGCGCCAGATGCAGCAGTTATTTTATGGAAAACGCTACGAAGCCACTTGTCTGCGTCGCAGAAAAAGCTGTCCAAAGGAATGTAAAGGACCAAATTCGGCATGTCCGCCGTATGAACCGGACTTTGTAAAGCTGGCAGAAAGTTATGGAGCAACCGGAATGCGTGTAACCAAGGAAGAAGAAATTGCACCGGCTTTTGAAAAAGCCAAAAAGGTAAGTGGACCGGTCATTATTGAATTTATGATAGCAACAGAAGAAATTGTACTACCCATGGTAAAAAGTGGAAATCCCATGAGTGAAATGATTTTAAAATAAGGAGGGAAGGACATGAAAAAGAGATGGATTGCATTATATGTAGAAAATGAAGTAGGTGTCCTTGCCAAGGTTTCCGGTCTTTTTTCCGGAAAATCCTATAACCTGCAAAGTCTTACCGTAGGAACAACAGAAGACGAAACCATATCCCGCATGACTATTTGTGTAAGTAGTGATGATGTGACCTTTGAACAGATAAAGAAACAGTTAAATTGTATGGTAGAGGTCATAAAGGTAATAGACCTTAGCAATGTACCAATTCATATGAAAGAGATTTTATTTGCTAAGGTAAAAGATTGCTCCCAAGAAGATAAAGCAGAGGTATTTCAGATTGCACAGGTATTTCATGTGGAAGTGTCGGATATTGGAAAAGACAGCGTCTTGCTGGAGTGTAAGGCGACAGAACGGAGAAATAATGAATTAATAGCATTGTTAAAGAGCAGATTCCGTCATATTGAGGTGGTGCGTGGCGGTGCTGTTGCCATTGAATCTATTAGTACCTCCTGTGCAGGAAAGACAGAGTATGACAGAAAGTAAAAGGGGTAGTTTGGGATGTCAAATACAACGAAAATAGCATTAGAAGCATCCTTAAAAAAATGATGCTTCAGAAACCATTTGATAAAATAACAATTAACGATTTGACAAAGGATTGTGGAATCAGCCGCATGACATTTTACAATCATTTCAAGGATATTTATGATTTGGTGGAATGGAGTTGTGAAGAAGACGGAAAACAGGCATTACAGAACAATAATACCTATGACACTTGGCAAGAAGGACTATATCAGATTTTTCAGGCGGTACTGGAAAATAAACCATTTATTTTAAATGTATACCGCACGGTCAGCAGAGAGCAGATTGAAAATTATCTGTTTCGACTTACTAGAGATTTGATTGAAAATGTAGTAGAAGAAAAGTCCGTAGGCAGGGAAATATCTCTGGAAGACAAACTGTTTATTTCAGGTTTTTATAAATATAGCTTTGTGGGCATTATGTTAGACTGGATAAAGCAAGGTATGAAAGAGGAACCGCAAATTCTTGTTGAAAAGATTAGTTTAACTGTACGAGGGAATATAGCCAATTCCGTACAAAATTTTGAGATTGCCAGAAAAGAACATAAAATAGAATAAGTTTACAAAATTGCCGGAATGTATAATTTTTATTCATTCCGGCAATTTTGTAAATTGTAAGAAAAAGATAATAAGATTATATTGATAACAGTGAATGAAGAATCACGGGAAAGAGGAAAGGAAGGTATTAATTATGGCAAAGAAAAATGTAGTACGAGGAATGGCAATGCTTGCAGCAGGTGCTGGAGCAGCAGCGGTAGCAACCAAAAGTTTGAAAAAACAGAACATAAAGAAAAAAGAAGTCAAAGAAAGAGTAGAAAAAACACAAAGTGAATATCGCAATACAGAGCGTGGAAAATATGAAAAAAATAGCAAAGGTATTTATTATAGCAATGGAAACTATGAAGCCTTTGCACGTCCGAAGAAGCCGGAAGGTGTGGAAGAAAAGCAGGCTTATCTGGTAGGAAGCGGTCTGGCATCTCTTGCAGCAGCATGTTTCTTAGTACGAGATGGACAGATGCCGGGAAAAAATATTCATATTTTAGAGGCAATGGACATTGCAGGAGGTGCGTGTGATGGAATCTATGATGCCACCAGAGGTTATGTAATGCGTGGTGGACGAGAAATGGAAAATCATTTTGAGTGTTTGTGGGATTTGTTTCACAGTATTCCATCTCTTGAAATACCGGGTGCTTCGGTGTTAGACGAATATTATTGGTTAAATAAAGAAGATCCAAACTATTCGCTTTGCCGTGCTACACAGAATCGTGGAGAGGATGCACATACAGACGGAAAGTTTGGTTTAAGCCAAAAAGGCTGCATGGAAATTATGAAATTGTTTATGACAAAAGATGAAGATTTGTATGATAAAACAATCGAGGATTTCTTTGATGAAGAAGTGTTTGAGTCTAATTTCTGGTTGTACTGGAGAACCATGTTTGCATTTGAAAACTGGCACAGTGCGTTAGAAATGAAACTCTATATCCAGAGATTTATTCACCATATTTCAGGACTTCCTGACTTCAGTGCATTGAAATTTACAAAATATAATCAGTACGAATCCTTGATTATGCCAATGCAGAAGTATCTGGAAGAAGCAGGTGTAGAATTTAGATTTGGAACAGAAGTAACCAACGTTATTTTTGATATAAAAGATGGTAAGAAAGTTGCTAAAGTCATTGAATGTAAAGTCGGTGGAAAAGAGCAGGGAATCAAATTGACAGAAAATGATTTAGTATTTGTAACGAATGGAAGCTGTACCGAAGGAACTATTTACGGAGATCAGAATCATGCGCCAAACGGAGACGCAGAGGTTCGCACAAGTGGTTGCTGGAGTCTTTGGAAAAACATTGCAAAACAGGATGAAGCATTTGGACATCCGGAGAAGTTCTGTTCCGATATAGCAAAGACAAATTGGGAATCTGCAACCGTAACAACCTCCAGTGATAAGATTATTTCTTATATTGAAAAGATATGTAAGAGAGATCCAAGAACAGGAAGAGTAGTAACCGGTGGTATTGTAAGTGCTAAGGATTCCAGTTGGCTTCTTAGCTGGACCATTAATAGACAGGGACAGTTCAAAGAACAGGACAAAAAGGATGTATGTATCTGGGTATATAGTTTATTTACCGATGTGCCGGGAGATTACATTAAAAAGCCAATGAAAGAGTGTACCGGAAAAGAAATTACTGCAGAATGGCTATATCACATGGGAGTACCGGTAGATGAAATTGATGAGCTGGCAGAAAATGAAGCAGTTTGCGTTCCAACTATGATGCCGTATATTACTGCATTCTTTATGCCAAGAGCAAAAGGTGACAGACCAGATGTAATACCGGATGGATGTGTAAACTGTGCATTTCTTGGACAGTTCGCAGAAACACCAAGAGATACTATATTTACGACAGAATATTCTGTTAGAACGGCAATGGAAGCGGTATATGGTCTATTAGGAGTAGACAGAGGTGTTCCGGAAGTATGGGGCAGTGTTTACGATGTAAGAGAGCTTTTAGATAGTTCTGTAAAACTGATGGATGGAAAATCTCCATTGGAAATTCAATTACCGGGACCATTAAATGCATTAAAGAAACCGCTGATTCATGCAATCAAAGGTACCGTTGTTGAAAAAGTATTAAAAGACCATGAAGTATTAAAAGATTATATGTTGAAATAATGTGTATATAAAAAGTGTGTTGTGTTACTTGGCAAATGTGTATATAAAAAGTGTGTTGTGCTACTTGGCGAATGTGTATATAAAAAGTGTGTTGTACTACTTGATATTTTTGGGGAGTATAAATATAATAATGGGGAATGGAGTGAAATATATGCGAAAAATATTATTAGTAGTAGACATGCAAAAAGACTTTATTGATGGGGCTTTAGGAACGAAAGAAGCACAGGAAATTGTTCCAAGAGTAGTAGAAAAGATAGAGAGTTATCCTATCAAAGATATTTATGTAACCAAGGATACACATGAAGAAAATTACTTAGAAACCGCAGAGGGAAAACATCTTCCGGTAGTTCATTGCATAAAGGGAACATCAGGATGGGAACTGGATAAGAGAATCGAAGATGTGACAAAGGGAGCAGTTGTAGTAGAAAAGCCTACTTTTGGTTCCATAGAGATTATGGAAATATTAAAGGCAGAAAATGAAAAAGAGCCATTGGAAATAGAAGTGATAGGCTTATGTACAGATATTTGTGTGGTATCAAATGCGTTGTTACTAAAAGCAGCAATGCCGGAGAATCGCATATGTGTAGATGCTTCCTGTTGTGCAGGGGTAACACCACAGTCCCATGAGGCGGCACTTACTACTATGCAGATGTGTCAGATTGAAGTAAACGTATGAGAAACTGCGTGAATAAATTCCATTCACGCAGTTTTTGTATCATTATGTTATGTATATAAATTTATTCCGTATTTTAGTCATCTACCAATGCAGCGGTAATGATTGCCATAGAGTAAACTTCTTCTGCATTACATCCACGAGATAAATCGTTGATTGGAGCATTTAATCCTAAAAGGATTGGACCATATGCATCGAAGTTACCAAGACGCTGTGCAATTTTGTATCCGATGTTTCCGGCATTGATATCTGGGAAAATAAATACATTTGCATGACCGGCTACTTCATTGCCAGGGCATTTAGTTTTTGCAACACGAGGAGATACGGCAGCATCAAACTGTAATTCTCCGTCAATTGGAAGGTCAGGTCTTAATACTTTTGCCTTTGCGGCAGCATTACGCATTTTATCAACATCTTCGCCCTTTCCGGAACCAAGTGTAGAATAGCTTAAGAAAGCAATCTTTGGGTCGATACCGAAGATTTTACCACATTCTGCTGCACCAACTGCGATTTCGGCAAGTTCGTCTTCATTTGGCTTAATGTTAATTGCACAGTCACCCATTGCCAAAACCTCATTTTCGCCGGTAGCAGAAGGACGTACAAGGATAAAGCAGGAAGATACGATGTTGTGACCTGGCTTGGTTTTAATTAACTGTAAAGCAGGACGAACAGTATCAGCAGTAGAGTAAGTTGCACCTCCTAATAAAGAATCGGCAACGCCCATTTTTACTAACATAGTTCCAAAATAATTGCCTTGTTTCAAGATTTTACGAGCCTCTTCCGGTTGTACATTTTTGCTCTTACGAAGCTCACAGAACAAGTTTACCATTTCATCTATTCTGTCATAATTTTCAGGGTCAATAATCTGAGCACCACGGATATTGTAACCATATTCCTCAGCAGCAGATTCTACCTCATCTACATTACCAATTAAAATTGGAGTCAAGAAATTTGCAGCCAAAAGACGGGAAGCTGCCTCTAAGATTCTAGGGTCAGATCCTTCTGTAAAAACAATTTTTTTCGGGCTCTTTTTTAGTTTATCAATCATCACGCCAAAGCCATGCATATCCATAACAAGTTCCTCCTAAATAAAAGTATTTTATAGTCTAAATATAATTTACCACGTTTGAAAAATTTTTCAACGGATAGCGTGTACAAAAAAAAGAACAGACGGTGATTTTTTTGTTTTTTTTTTGAAACAGTTTTCAGAAAGAGGAGTTTATGGTATGATAATAGTGTTGTTTCTATGTGTTGAAAAAATAAAACGCATGACGTAGAAATGAAAACTACATGACATGGTTGACAACACTTTAAAGTGGTGATAGAATACAGTTGTTTCAAAAAGGGGATGTTATGGAGAGAAAAGAAAAAGTAATTTATTATCGTGATGAACTAAATGATGAATTTTCAGGCGATCACATTGTTACAAAGCAGATTGATGGGAAATATCGTTATATCCAAAGAGGAGTAGTCGGCAGATTACTGCATATTTTCTTTTATCGTGTGATAGCGATTCCGTTGGCGTTTTTGTACATGAAGCTTCATTTTCATCATAAAATAGTAAATAAAAAAGTACTTCGTCAAGTACGGCATAAGGCGTTTTATCTATATGGCAATCATACCCATTTTATGGCAGATGCCTTGATACCGACCATGGTTAGTTTTCCGAGAGCAATTTCGGTAATTGTACATCCAAATAATGTGTCTATGCCTATATTGGGAAAGATTACGCCGTATCTTGGAGCATTGCCGCTTCCAGATGAAAGAAAGGCATACAAGAATTTTATGGATGCCATAAAAGAACTGATGCAGGAAGAACGGGCAATTATGATTTATCCGGAGGCACATATCTGGCCTTTTTACACAGATATCAGACCTTTTAAGGACACATCGTTTCACTATCCGGTGCAGTATAAAACGCCGGTATTTTCGTTGACGAATACTTATCAAAAGAGGCGGTTTTCTAAAAATCCTCAAATTGTTACTTATATTGACGGACCTTTTTATGCAGACACAGCTAAGAGTGCTAAGATGCAAAAGCAGGAATTGCGCAATCAGGTATATCAGTGTATGAAGGAACGGGCAAAGTGTAACAATATGGAGATAATAAAATATATAAAAATAGAAGAGAAAAAGGAATCAAGAAATGATTAATGTACTTTTTTCTGGAAATGCAGGCGTGTTTGACGGAATATTAAGTTGTATGTTGTCTATTTTCAAGAGAACACAGACAAAAGAGACATTTCGGTTTTTTGTGTACACTATGGATGTGACGAGGATAAAACCGGAGTATCAGGCGGTAAGTGAAGCACAGATTGCATTTTTAAATAAAATTGCGAAAAAGTATGATTCACAAAATGAAGTGATTCGAGTAGATGTAACTGAGTTGTACGAGAGAGAGTTTGGCGGTTGCCCAAATGAACAGGCATATTGTTCACCGTATACATTACTTCGCTTGTTTGCGGATATTGTAGAGGGAATGCCGGAAAAATTATTGTATTTAGATGTGGATATTTTATTGAATCGGGATATTTCACTTCTATATAATATAGATATTTCTGGATATGAGTATGCAGCAGCAAGAGATCATTATGGGAAATATTTGATTAACCCAAATTATATTAATGCGGGTGTACTATTGCTGAATATGAAAGAAATACGCAAAACAGGATTGTTACGAAAGGCACGAAAGCTGATTAAAGAAAAGAAACTGCTATTTGCCGACCAAAGTGCAGTCTATCAGAGTACCACCAAAAAGAAGATGTTACCCCAGCGATTTAATGACCAGAAGTTTTTACATAAGCACACAGTAGTGCGACACTTTTCAAAACGCTTATTTTATCTTCCGTACCCTCATACAGCAAATATCAAGCAATGGAAGGTGAGTGAAATGCACCGGATTTTTCATTACTATGTGTTTGATGATGTTTTGTATGAATATATTTATTTGAAAAAGAAATTTGAAAATGAACAAAAAATGTAGGAGATTACAAATGAGACGTAACAATATAATACCAATATTTTTTGCATGTGATGATAATTTTGTAAAATATACAATGGTATCCATGCGTTCTATAATGGATAATGCATCCAAAGAGTATCAGTATGTAATACATATTTTAAATACCAATATCTGTGACGAAATGAAAAAGGCAGTTATGGATATGGAAAACGAAAATTTCACGATATGTTTTGAAGATGTAACGGATTATCTTACCTCTATTAATGATAAGTTACCTCTTCGAGACTATTATTCTAAAACAACATATTTTAGAATGTTTATTGCAGAGATGTTTCCGGAATATGAAAAAGCAATTTATATCGACAGCGATACCGTTGTGCCGGGAGATATTTCAGAGTTGTATTTCCATGACCTGAAGGACAATTATGTGGGAGCAGCCAATGAACAGGTAATGATTCAGGAAAATGTATATGGTGAGTATGTAGAAAAAGTACTTGGACTTGATAGATATCACTATTTTAATGCAGGATTGTTATTGATTAATTGTCAGCAGTTTCGTGAAAATCATGTGTTAGAGCAGTTTGTAGATTTGCTTCATACCTATAATTTTGTGGTAACACAGGATGAGGATTATTTGAACATTATCTGTAAGGATAAGGTATTGTGGTTAGAACAGCCATGGAATACGGAAGTATTTGGTGAAATTGCTTATCCCGAAAGTGAATTCAAAGTAATTCATTATATTATGGTTTCGAAGCCATGGCACTATGAAGATGCCGGATATGCAGAGCAGTTCTGGAAATATGCGAAAAAAACAGCCGTACACCAAGAGATTCAAGAGGTACTTGCCAATTATACAGAGGAACAGCGAAAGGAAGATGCAGCATCTTGTGAACGCTTACTTCAGACTGCCAAAGATGAAATTGCAAAAGAAAATAATTATTTGAATTTGTTAAATCGTGGTCAGTTAAAGTCTAAAGATCGTCTGGTGGTATTAGAAAAAATTGCAAAGTTAGAACGTGAAGGAAGATTTGATGAAGACGTGGAGGAAGATCCACCTACACGAGAATTAAAGCCGGAGGAAATCGACTATTTAAGAAAAAAGGTAAAAAGTAAGATAAAGACGAAGCTTACTTATACTGTGGCAAGAAAGTTTATGAACAACCTGATAGATAATAAGCAATTAATTATCAAGGAAATTAAAGGCTTGGAACATTTTCAGAATCTGAACAGCGGAGCAGTCATTACCTGTAATCACTTCAATGCTTTTGACAGTTTTGCAATGCAGATTGCATACGAAAGTTCCGGACATAAACACAGAAAGTTTTATCGTGTGATTCGGGAAGGCAATTATACCAATTTTCCGGGATTTTATGGTATGCTTATGAGAAATTGTAACACGATGCCTCTTAGCTCTAATATCAAGACCATGGAAAAATTCATGCGTTCCATGGATACCGTATTGCAAAAGGGAAATTTTGTATTGATTTATCCGGAGCAGAGTATGTGGTGGAATTACCGCAAACCAAAGCCATTGAAAAAAGGTGCATATACCTTTGCAGCAAGAAATAATGTACCGGTACTTCCTTGCTTTATAACCATGGAGGATAGTGATATTCTTGGAGAAGATGGATTCTATATACAGGAATATACCATTCATATTGGAGAACCAATCTATCCGGATGCAAGCACATCAAGAGCAACTAATGTAGAAGAGATGCGTAAGAAGAACTTTGAACTTTGGAAAAAGATATATGAAGAAAATTATAGGGAAGAACTGGTATATAGTTGTAATGCATAGTTCTTTTTGAAAAACTGGTATATAGTTGCAATACTTTAGAAGGTGAGAAACTCGAAAGAATGGTGTTTTACATTCTTTCGAGTTTTTCAGCTTTTTCTCTTGTGTTTTTACAAATAATATGTTTATAATGAAGAAAACTGACCGGTCGGTCGGAAAAGGAAAAATTTTGAAAAACACAGGAGGAAAGCGAATGTCAAGATTCAGTGTAAAGAAACCTTATACCGTAATCGTGGGGATTGTATTAGTTATTATACTTGGCTTTGTATCATTAAGTAAGATGAGCACCGATTTACTGCCAAGTATGAATATGCCATATGCAATCGTAATCACAAGTTACGCCGGAGCAAGTCCGGAGCAAGTGGAGAGTGTGGTAACAGAGCCGGTAGAAAGTGCCATGGCTAGTACATCGAATATAAAAAACATTACCTCACGTTCTTCAAATAATATGTCCATGGTTATTTTGGAATTTGAACAGACTGCCAACATGGACTCTGTTACCGTGGAAATGCGAGAAAGCTTAGACCAGATTAAGGGCTATTGGCCGGATGCCGTAGGCAATCCGATTATTATGAAAATCAATCCGGATATGATGCCTATTATGATTGCGGCAGTGGATGTAAAAGGAATGGACACGTTGGAATTAAGCGACTACACCAATGACGAGTTGATTGCAGAGTTAAAAAGTGTAGAGGGTGTTGCTTCTGTGTCTGCAACCGGAACCGCCGAAGAGTCCATTCAGGTAACATTGAATCAGGAAAAAATAGATGCAATTAATGCAAAAATTACAGCGGCATTAGATACGAAGTTTTCCGAGGCACAAGAGCAGATGGATTCTGCACAGGGAGAAATAGAAAGCGGAAAAGATAAGCTGGAAAGCGGAAAAGATGCCATGACAGGACAGCTTAACGATGCCAAGACACAGATTACGGAAAAGCAGTTGGAGCTGTATCAGACAGAGGCAGAATTAAAGGCAAAGCTTTCAGAATTACAGAATACAAAGACACTTTTAGAAAGTGGGATTCCGATGTTACAGTCTATTCAGCAGCAGATACAGGAAATGATAAACACCAGAAATCAGTTGCAAAATAGTTTGGCGGAGTTAGAACAGAGTGGACAGGACACTTCAGAGCTACAAAATCAGTTAGCACAGTTGCAGGGAAGTATGCAAGGTATTTTAGGACAGCTTCCGGAAGGAATGTTGCCGGAGAATGGAACAGGCGCTGCCAATGGAAACTCCTATGAAGAAATGCTTTCTTACATTACCCAGACACTTGCACAGGCACAGCAAAGCCTGATAGAAGTAAATGGTGGAATTGCAACGATTCAGACAGCACTTAATAATATTCAGGCAGGAAAAGTATCATTAAGCGAAGCACTTTCTACAATCAATTCCAGTGAAATATCCGGTATTTTAGAGATGGGAAATGCTTCTGCTCAGTTGATAAACGGCGAACAAAAGTTAGCACAGGCACAGCAGGAATTTGAAGAGAAAAAGGACAGTGCCTATGAAGCCGCCGATTTAAACACGATTCTTACCATGGATACCTTAACCGGAATTTTGACAGCACAGAACTTTTCTATGCCGGCAGGCTATATCAATGAAAATGGTGTTCAGTATATGGTGCGTGTGGGAGATGCCGTAGACAGCGTAGATGAACTGAAAGATATGGTGCTGATGGATTTGGGAATGGAAGGAGTAGATACCATTCATTTATCCGATGTGGCAGATATTGAAGTAGTAGACGATTCCGCAGATTCCTATGCAAAAGTAGACGGGAATGCGGGTGTGATGCTTTCGATTGAAAAACAAACCGGATATTCCACCGGAGATGTGACAGATCGTGTATATGACAAAATTGGAGCATTGCAGAAAAGCAATAAAAATCTCCATGTGTCCGTATTGATGGATCAGGGCATTTATATTGATATGATTGTAGATTCCGTAATGAACAACATGATTTACGGTGCAATATTGGCAGTCATTATATTGGTGCTGTTTTTGAAGGATATAAAACCAACATTAGTAATTGCAGTATCTATTCCGATTTCTGTTATTTTTGCCATTGTGCTCATGTATTTTAGCGGTGTAACCCTAAACATGATTTCCTTATCAGGATTAGCCCTTGGCATTGGTATGTTGGTGGATAACTCCATTGTAGTAATTGAAAATATTTATCGTATGCGTAACGAAGGAGTGTCTGCAAAAAAAGCGGCAGTAGAGGGAGCGAAACAGGTAAGTGGAGCAATCGCAGCATCTACCTTGACAACTGTTTGTGTATTTGCACCAATTGTATTCACGGAGGGAATTACCAGACAGTTATTTGTAGATATGGGACTTACCATTACCTATGCCTTGGTTGCCAGCCTTATCGTAGCACTTACTTTTGTGCCAATGATGGGCTCAAAGATGCTCAACAAGACAAAGGATATAAAGCATCCGTGGTTTGAAAAATTTCAGGAAGCCTATGGCACATTATTGGAGAAACTGCTGAATGTAAAGCCATTGGTATTAGTTGTGATGGTAGTGTTATTAGTAGTGAGTGCATTTGCTTCTATGTCAAAAGGAACTGCATTTTTCCCGGATATGGAAAGTACTCAGATGACAGTAACCGTAACTCCGCCAAAGGATGCGGATTTTGCAGAAAGCTGTGAGTTGGCAGATGAGGTAACAGAAAAGATTCAGACCATTGATGATATAGAATCCATTGGTGCTATGGCAGGTGGAGGAACAACCTTGTCACTAAGCGGAAGTAGTGGCAATGACGTTACCTTGTATTTGATTTTAAAGGAAGATAAAAAGAATAGTAATGAAGAAATCGCTGCCATGATAACAGATATGACAAAGGATATGGAGGGTGAGATTACCGCAAATGCATCTTCTATGGATATGACTTCTTTAATGGGAGAGGGATTATCCATTCAGATTAAAGGCAGAGATATGGATACCCTGCAAAAAACAGCAAAAGAGGTAGCTGAAATCGTCAAAGGAGTAAAAGGAACAAAAGAAGTATCAGACGGAGTAGAAGAGACAACACCAGAGTTTCGAATTACCGTAGACAAGGAAAAAGCAGCAAAATACGGAATGACAGTGGCGCAGATTTATCAGTTGGTATATGGACAGATGGAAGATACCAAAGCAGATGCAACTATATCAACGGATATTAAGGACTATGACGTGTATCTGGAGTCCGTAGAACAGAAAAATGCAAGTATCGAAACACTGAAAAATCTGACTTTTTCCTACACGGATAAGGAAACAGGAGAGGAATCAGAGATACCATTAAGTAATGTGGCAGATTTTGAAGAAACAGAAGGTTTAAGTACCATTAGTCGAGATGGGCAGGAACGCTATATTAGTGTAAATGCTTCTATTGCAGACGGATATAATGTAGGATTGGTAGGAAACGATGTAAAAGATGCATTAGATAAATATGAGTGTCCGGAAGGCTATTCCATTGAAATGCAGGGAGAAGATGAAACAATTAATGAAGCAATGGAACAGTTGTTACTGATGCTGGTACTGGCAATTGCATTTATTTATCTGATTATGGTGGCGCAGTTCCAATCCATAAAAGCACCGTTTATTATTCTGTTTACCATTCCGTTAGCATTGACCGGAGGATTTTTAGCTTTATTTTTTACAAACAATGAAATCAGTATTATTGCCATGATAGGATTTATTATGCTGGTGGGTGTCATTGTAAATAATGGTATCGTAATGGTAGACTATATCAACCAGCTTCGCCGAGAGGGAATGGAGAAAAAAGAAGCAATTATTACGGCTGGAAAAACACGTCTTCGTCCAATTCTTATGACAGCCATGACCACAATCCTTGCCATGTCAACCACAGCCTTTGGACACGATATGGGGTCTGATATGTCAAGACCGATGGCAGTGGTAACAATTGGAGGTATGATATATGGAACACTGATGACCCTCATTGTAGTGCCATGTATCTATGACCTGTTTTATAGCAACAAGAGTATGGTAGAGGAAGAAATCTAATGGGAAGTTTTGCGGAAAGTTATGAAAAAGAATTTTGGGCGGAGGAATATCCGCCCAAGGTAAAGGCAATGTTTGAGGCAGTGTTGGAGCTATTTGCATCTGGAAAAGGCTTAAATAGTCTTACCGTATCAGAGATTACCACTAAGGCAGGAATCGGAAAGGGAACTGCATACGAATATTTTTCTACTAAAGAAGAAATTATTGCCGGAGCACTGGAGTATGAAGGAAAAAAACATATAAGAATCATAGGTGAGCTGATAGAAAGTGAACGCAGCTTTCGGGAAATTATTATGACCGGATTTGCACTTATGGATGCAGTGTTTGGAAAGTATCGTGGATTTGCGGTTATCATAAAAATACTGCATGAAGATACAGTAAACGGCGGCGAAATGTTAACAGAAATGAAAAAGCATGAAGCGTGTTTTGGTGTGGTAAAAGGATTGGTAGAGAAAGTTGCAGAACTGGCAAGAAAAGAAAATCTGATTCAGGAAACAGACTATTATAAGATACAGACTGCAATTATATCACAGGTAATGGGATATGCCACTTATATTATTTATCAGGGAATCTACCAAGGGATAGACAGCCGGAAAGCCAAAGAGGTTGCCTATGAAAATATATTAAAGTTGTTGAACTGATATGAAAAAGAGCAGAAAGATATACAAGAAAACCTTGACAATTCCAAAGTTAACTCTTAATATATAAAATATATTTAAAAGGTAGTGAGAAAGAGGAGTACACAATTACCCTTGAAAGAGAGAGTGACTCATCGGCTGAAAGGTCGCTTGAAGAAGGAATTGTAGAAGGTAGCTTTTGAACCGGAGAACTGAACAAGAAAGTTTCACAAAGTAGGTTTTCACGATTTATCCCCGTTATAGGATATAAGAGATGCATTATTTTAATTGTAATGTGAATAAAGGTGGTACCGCGGATTTTCGCCCTTTACTGAGAAGTCAGTAGAGGGCGTGTTTTAATTTACGCAGGTAGCAATGAAAATGCTGTGTTTGCACCGGCATTTGAAGAGCACTGCGATAACTTGAGAAACACGCCGAGAGGATGCGACTTTTTGTTTTGCGATTCACAAAGTAGGCATAGAAGTAACATAAGTGCGAAGTATGCTTGCAAAACGAAGTATCTTATAAAAATTTATCTGATAAAGGAAAAGGAGAAACGAACATGAGCAAAGAACTTGCAAAGACCTATGATCCAAAAGACATAGAAGACCGTCTTTACCAGAAGTGGGAAGAGAATAAATATTTTCACGCAGAAGTGGATAGAAGTAAAAAACCATTTACCATTGTGATGCCGCCACCAAATATTACGGGACAGCTTCACATGGGACATGCACTGGATAATACTATGCAGGATATTTTAATCCGTTATAAGAGAATGCAGGGTTATAATGCACTGTGGCAGCCGGGAACAGACCACGCTTCTATTGCAACCGAAGTAAAAGTAATCCAGTCATTAAAGGAGCAGGGAATCGACAAGGCAGACCTTGGAAGAGAGGGATTCCTTGAAAAAGCATGGGAATGGAAAGAAGAGTACGGCGGACGTATTGTAAAGCAGCTTCGTAAAATGGGTTCTTCCGCAGATTGGGACAGAGAACGTTTTACCATGGACGAAGGATGCTCCAAGGCAGTTCAGGAAGTATTTATTAAGTTATATGAAAAAGGATATATCTACAAGGGTTCTCGTATTGTCAACTGGTGTCCGGTATGTAAAACATCTATTTCTGATGCAGAAGTAGAGCATGAAGAACAGGACGGATTTTTCTGGCACATCAATTATCCGGTAAAAGGAGAAGAGGGAAGATTTGTAGAAATCGCAACCACCAGACCGGAAACTTTATTGGGTGATACTGCAGTAGCAGTAAATCCGGACGATGAAAGATATAAAGACATTGTAGGAAAAACATTAATTCTGCCGCTGGTAGGAAGAGAGATTCCGGTAGTAGCAGATGCTTATGTAGATAAAGAGTTTGGAACCGGATGCGTTAAGATTACACCTGCACATGACCCGAATGACTTTGAGGTTGGAAAACGTCATAACCTTCCGGAAATCAATGTGTTAAACGATGATGCAACCATTAACAAAAATGGTGGAAAATATGAGGGTATGGATCGTTATGAAGCAAGAAAGCTCATGGTAAAGGAGCTGGAAGAACAGGGGTTACTGGTAAAAGTAGTACCGCATACACATAACGTAGGAACACATGACCGTTGTAAAACAACCGTAGAACCAATGATTAAACAGCAGTGGTTCGTAAAAATGGAAGAGTTAATCAAACCGGCAGTAGAAGCAGTAAAAAATGGAGAGATTAAGTTACTTCCAGAGCGTATGGATAAGACGTATTTCAACTGGACGGACAATATTCGTGACTGGTGTATTTCCAGACAGCTTTGGTGGGGACACAGAATACCGGCATATTATTGTGATGAATGTGGAGAATTTGTAGTAGCAAGAGAGAATCCGGGCAAGTGTCCGAAGTGTGGATGTACTCACATGACACAAGATCCGGATACCTTAGATACATGGTTTTCCTCTGCACTGTGGCCATTTTCTACATTGGGTTGGCCGGATAACACAGAAGATTTAGATTACTTTTATCCAAATGATGTATTAGTTACCGGATATGATATCATTTTCTTCTGGGTAATCCGTATGATTTTCTCAGGATATGAACAGATGGGAAAAGCACCATTCCACACCGTATTATTCCATGGATTAGTGCGTGACTCAGAAGGCCGTAAAATGAGTAAATCTCTTGGAAACGGAATCGACCCGTTAGAAGTGATTGATAAATACGGTGCAGATGCATTAAGACTTACCTTGATTACCGGAAATGCACCGGGAAATGATATGCGTTTCTATTGGGAGCGTGTAGAGGCTTCTCGTAACTTTGCAAACAAGGTATGGAATGCATCCCGATTTATTATGATGAATATCGGGGATGAGAAGTTAACAAAACCATCCTTAGATAAGTTAGCACCGGAAGACAAATGGATTTTGTCTCGTGTAAATACATTAGCAAAAGATGTAACAGAAAACATGGATAAGTTTGAACTGGGAATTGCTGTTCAGAAAGTATATGACTTTATCTGGGATGAATTTTGTGACTGGTATATCGAGATTGCAAAAACCAGAACTTTCAAAAAAGAAGAAGATCCGGAGTCAGCAAAGGTTGCCATGTGGACATTAAAGACCGTATTGATTCAGGGATTAAAGCTGTTACATCCATATATGCCGTTTATTACAGAGGAAATTTTCTGTACACTTCAGGATGAAGAAGAGACGATTATGTTGTCACAGTGGCCGGAATACACCCAAGAGTGGAATTTCCCGGAAGAGGAAGCAGCCGTAGAACATGTAAAGGATTTGGTAAAAGGAATCCGTAATACCAGAACAGCTATGGAAGTTCCACCAAGCAGAAAAGCAAAGGTATTTATTGTAACAGAAGATAAGAAACTTCAAGATACCTTTGAAACCATGAAGAATGCTTACAGTATGCTTGCAAGTGCCAGTGAAATTAAGGTACAGGCAGATAAAAATGGAATCGGGGAAGATGCAGTATCTGTTGTTATTCCGGGGGCAGTTGTATACTTGCCGTTAGAAGATTTGGTAGACTTTGAAAAAGAAAAAGAACGTTTGTTAAAAGAGAAAGATAAACTTACCAAGGAATTAGCACGTTCTAAGGGAATGCTTTCTAACGAGAAGTTCTTAAGCAAAGCACCGGAGGCAAAAGTACAGGAAGAAAAAGAAAAACTTGCAAAATACGAACAAATGATGGCGCAGGTAGAAGAACGTCTGGAACAGATGAAATAAATTGTTAATATGTGAGAAAGAGACTGTTTTTGTGGCTCTTTGTCAAGAGTTGGGGTAAAACCCTTATGAGAGGAAATGAAAGTTTCC
>CAYTDI010000041.1:15903-22377 GCA_964436595.1 uncultured Eubacterium sp. | reverse complement strand
GATTTGAACCCCCGACACCACGGGTATGAACCGTGTGCTCTCGCCAACTGAGCTATTCCGCCATATTCGATATATATGGGACCTACAGGGCTCGAACCTGTGACCCTCTGCTTGTAAGGCAGATGCTCTCCCAGCTGAGCTAAGATCCCATGTGTTTGTCACTCTTTGCGACTGCTTAACTATTATACAATTAAAACCGCTCAAAAGTCAACCCCTTTTTTCAATTTTTTTCATTTTTTTCATTTATTTCAACAAACCCTCTATTTTCCACGCTTTTCTTACTATACCGATTATCGAAAATATCACAATACTACCCTCTAATAATGATAATGGTGTTGCTGCTATCATTGAAAAATGCATATTTAAAAGAGCACCCCATGAACCTGAAGTGCTCTCAACATCATTTATTCTACTGTATAATCCACAGAGATTACATTTAAATATTCTCCTACTGCTCCAATGTGTATTGTATCTAACTTAGAAAAATCACTTCCAAATGCATTTTTACATGCCTGCTGACTAAACTTCGCATAACAGGTTCCATTGCTGGTTCTTCCTGTTTCTGTTGGTGCTGCCTTTGCCCATCCGGCACCTCCGGACCAGCTTTGCAAAATCAATTCCAATTTTCCTTCATTTCCGTTGTATTCTACCCAGAAATAACCATTGTCACAGAATTTAGAAGTATCTACATTTCCACCGTTTTTACTTGTATTTACAGATACTGCCTGATTCCAGTCATAAGCCGTTGCAGAACCATAAAACAGATTTGTAACACTTTTGTCATCACCAGCATCACCTGTTTCACCGTCGCCTCCACCAAATACTGTACACTGCTTAGCTGTAGAAGTAATTCCGTTTACTCCATTGATTACTCTGTCACCAAAGGAAGTTAAGGAATTACCTGCCCAGTCATTTGCCATATCCAGATAATACCAGTCACTTCCGTTTCCTTTCCATGACCATGCTAACCATCCTACATTCTTTTCCTTTGCATAGCTCATAATGGTATCTTCATCTACATCACCATTGGTATGTCTTCCACCAAATTCTCCGATTGTAAGACAAAGATTGTTATTTAAAACATTGTCCATATTGCTTTTAACGGTCTGTGCATCTCCTCCTGCATACTCATACATATGAATAGAGAACATGGTATTTTTTTGACTGTCTGCATTTAAAACCGTCTGACCATAATCAAAAATTACCTGTGGATACTGTCCCCAGCCCGCACAATCTACCATCAAGGTATTCTTGATTCCTGCATTACGCAAAGATTGAATTGCAGAAACATAACCATCTTTCCAACTACTTCCGTCATCCCATGTTCCGTACCATTCATTTGCAATGTTTACGATTACATAAGCTTCGTTTCCTTGTAATACCCCTTTCATTTCTTTCCAGTAATTTACAGCCTGATTCAAACTATCAACACTGTCGTTTCCGGTAGCATCATGTACTTCTAAAATTGCTACCAATTTGTTTTCCTTGCAGATATCTACTAACTTCTCCAACTCTGACTTACTTGTCTTTGTGTACTGCTGCCCATCTGCTACTACAATTCTGACACAATTAAACCCTTTTGCCGCAATGGCAGGAATGGCTGTCTGATATTTGTCTGTATACCATGCATGAAGAAAATTAGCTCCTCGCATAACAAACTCATTTCCATTAGCATCATAAAGTTTCGTTCCGCTTACCTGAAATCCTCCATTTGCCGCCTGCATCTTTCCAGATGGTATTAGTGATAAAAATAGTGCCATTATCAATCCTGCTACCATCCACCTTCTTTTGTTTTCCTTTCTGTTTTTGCTTTTCATATTTACACCCTTTCTTATTTTTTTAGCAATGTTTCGTCACATTGCTTAATTTTAGTATATATATTAATTAATATTTCGTCAAGTTATTAATTAAATTTCTTTTCATTAATATTTTCTTAGTCATTTTTTTACTTTTTATCTTTTTTTCCATCGCACTTGCACATTTTCTTTACTATTGCTATCATATTAGTAATTACTTTTTTATTAAAACACAACTCTAGGAGGCATCATTATGAATCACAACATTACTTTTATTGGTGGCGGAAATATGGCAAGTGCCATTATCGGAGGTATTCTTTCTTCCGGTCTTGCATCTAAGGAACAAATTACTGCTACTGCCAAAACTGCTGCAACCTGTTCTTCTTTGGAGAAACGCTTTGGTATACATACTTCTCAGGATAACGAAACTGCTGTTGAAAATGCAGACATTATTTTCTTAGCAGTAAAACCATTTCTATTCTCCGAAGTTATTCCGCAAATCAAAGAACATATTAAAAAAGATGCGTTAATCATCTCTATTGCTGCCGGTCAGCCAATTGCATCCATTGAGTATATGTTTGGCTTTTCTATGAAACTTGTTCGTGCAATGCCAAATACTCCGGCTCTGGTAGGAGAAGCTATGAGTGCACTTTGCATCAACGACAATGTAACAGAAGATGAGCTTGCCACTACTATTGATATTTTTAACAGCTTTGGAAAATGTGAAGTAGTAAAAGAATCTTTAATGGATGCGGTAACCGGTGTATCTGGTTCTTCTCCTGCTTATGTATATATGTTTATTGAGGCTATGGCTGATGCAGCCGTTGCTGATGGTATGCCACGAGCACAGGCTTATAAATTTGCAGCTCAGTCTGTCCTCGGTTCTGCAAAAATGGTATTAGAAACTGGTACACATCCTGGTGCTTTGAAAGACGCTGTATGCTCTCCAGGCGGTACTACCATTGAAGCTGTTGCCGTACTGGAAGAAAAGGGACTTCGCAATGCTGTCATTATAGCACAACGTGCTTGTGTACAAAAATCAAAAGATATGAGTAAATAATTTTTACTCTTACAAATAATTATGGGAAGGAATGTGAACATTATGTGGGCTTATAAAAGTGTATTTTATCAGATTTATCCTTTAGGACTATGCGGTGCACCTTTTGAAAATGACGGTGTGCTTACACCTAGAATTTTAAAAATCAAGGACTGGATTCCTCATATGGAAAAACTAGGTATCAATGCCATTTATTTTTCTCCATTGATTGAATCAGATACTCATGGATACAATGCCAGAGATTATCAAAAACTAGATACCCGTTTGGGAACTAATGATGATTTTAAAGAAGTATGTGACGCACTCCACAATGCTAAAATCCGTGTTGTACTGGACGGAGTTTTCAACCATGCCGGCCGTGGCTTTTTCGCTTTTCAGGATGTATTGAAAAACAGGGAATCTTCTCCTTACAAGGATTGGTTTCATATTGATTTTAACGGAAACTCCAACTATAATGACGGACTGTGGTACGAAGGTTGGGAAGGTAACTATGACTTGGTAAAATTAAATCTGAGAAATGAAGAAGTGATTTCCTATCTTCTTGACAGTGTTACCTTTTGGGTAAAAAATTGGAATATCGACGGGCTTCGCCTTGATGTGGCTTATTGCCTTGACCACGACTTTGTGCGAAGACTTCGCAGCCACTGTGACAGCTTAAAAGAAGACTTTTTCTTAGTAGGGGAAATGCTGCACGGAGACTACAATCAGTTAATGAATGATACCATGCTTCATTCTGCTACCAATTATGAGTGTTACAAGGGACTGTATTCCAGCTTTAATTCCATGAATATGTTTGAAATCAATCACTCCCTGTTAAGACAATTCGGTCCTGAGGACTGGACACTCTATAAGGGCAAACATCTTTTAAGCTTCGTAGATAATCACGATGTTTCCCGCATTGCCAGTATTTTAACCAATAAGGCGCATCTACCACTTATCTATGCTCTGTGCTTTGGTATGCCCGGTATTCCATGTATTTACTATGGAAGTGAATGGGGCTTAGAGGGCGATAAAAGTCAGGGTGACCCTGCACTTCGTCCGGCATTGGAGCATCCGGAATGGAATGACCTAACTGATTGGATTCAAAAATTAACTGCTGCGAAAAAGACCTCCGAGGCTCTCAATTACGGAAACTTCCGTTCTGTTGTCCTTACAAACCAACAATGCATTTTTGAACGTGCCTCGGAACACGAACGTGTCTTAGTAGCTATTAATGCAGACGGACAGCCTTATACTGCACATTTTGATGCCGGATGCGGCACTGCCATTGACTTAATCACCGGAGAAAAGCATGACTTTGGCGGTGGAAGTGAGCTTTCTCCTTACAGTGCATATCTTTGGAAATGTGAAGTGTAATATCGTATATTTTTTACTAAAAACAGGTAGTGCAAACTACCTGTTTTTATGTGTTACTTTTCCCAACTGATTAAACCAACTCTGCGGCAATGCCAGTCCAAATACAATTCCAAGCACCATAGCCCCTGCAATCTTAAATGTTTCGATTCCTTTGTCAGTAAACTGTGCTAAATCATTCATAATCAAATAGTAAGACGCATAGTAAATTCCTGCTCCCGGCACTAACGTAAAAATTCCTGTCACTAAAAATATGGTAACAGGGGACCTGCGTATTGCAGATAAAATCCGTGCCACAAACGTTAAAATTAAGGTTGCCCATAAGGATGCCATTACGGCACTTGCACCATAGCTTAGAAACAACTGATAGGTCATCCAGCCAATACAACCATTTAATGCACAAAATACATATTCTTTTTTCGGTGCATTAAATAAAATAGCAAATGCTATGGTTGCCAGCATAGACATAATTATCTGATCTATCATATTAAAACTGCACCTCCTGTCACCAATTGAAACATTTTAATGGCTGCGCCGACTCCAATGGCAATACACATTGCTGTTAATAATGCATCCACCAATCGTATACTTCCAGACAAATAATCTCCTCCAAAAAGGTCTCGAATAGCTGTAGTCAACGATACTCCGGGGACTAATGGAATAATTCCGCCTATAATTACCTTGTCAAACCAGATTCCTGTTCCTGCCATATATAACACAAGTGCTCCTACTGTTACGATAGCACTTCCAATAATGTTTAAAATAAATTTAGAAGTATGACGTTTTGAAGCCGTAAACAAAAACATCTTCAACAACATTCCTAAGAAAAATGAAATGACACTGTCATACCATCTTCCTCCCAACAGATAACAAAATGCTGCACTTCCCATACCACACGCTAACACCTGCATCCATTTGGATGGAAGTTTCTTTTTCTTATACATCTCCAAGCGCCTATATGCCTCTTCCATACTGCAAGCGCCCTCGCATATCTCTCTGGAGAGCTGGTTGATATCTTCTACCATTTGCAGATTCACATCACCAATGGTCACATAACGCACCATACTGCTGGCATCTTCTTCTCGTTCACGCACCGTAGCAAATATTCCATTTGTTACTACATATACATTGTAATCCTCTATGCCATATGCCTCTAAAATGCGAATAACCGTCTCCTGTACACGATAAATCTCTCCACCATTTTTTAGAAGCATTTCTCCAGCAGATACTGCCAAATCCAAGATTCTTCTACTTTCCTGTCTGTTTTCCATAAAGCATTCTCTCTCCTTATTGTCAAATGTTCATGCAAATACTTTAATGAGGTGCTCGTCAAATCCTTATGCAAGCACAGGACTTTCATTGCTACTTGCGCAAATAAGAGGTCCCTTGCGGAACCCCTCTGTTATGTATCTTATTCTATTCCTCTTCCTGCTCCTCTTTTGCCTGAAGAATGGCCTCATTTAAGGACAGCATCTTTGCATCAAGCATCGATACAATTCCTGCACATTCCCGTAAATCACGACTAATATACTCCGGTGCATTTCCTTCAAATTTATAATAAATTTTATGTTCCAAGCTTGCCCAGAAATCCATGGCAATTGTGCGAATCTGAATTTCTACCTTAGTATCTACTACCCGGTCTGATAAAAAAATAGGAACTGTCACTAACATATGATAGCTCTTGTAACCGCTCTCTTTTGGATTTTTAATATAATCCTTTACTGAAACTACTGTAAGATCGTTCTGTTTTCCAATCATTTCTGCCAAACGATAGATATCGGATGTAAATGAACATACAATACGAATTCCTGCTATATCCTTTACATAATTCACCATATTATCAATGGTACTTTCATATCCATTTCTCTTTAATTTCTTCACAATACTTTCCGGTTCTTTAATACGTGATTTGATATATTCAATTGGATTGTATTTGTGTATATATTGAAATTCATCCCGCAGAATCTCTAACTTCGTTCCTACCTCTTTTAAAGCAGAATTATACAAAAACATAGCCGCTTTCCAGCTATCTACATCTTCATTAAATGTAACAGCGGTATCCATTTTATTTCCTTCTTTCAATGATATTTCTTAATTATAATCTACCTTGCACTAAGTTCAATCTTCTCCTTTGGCTCGATTTCTCTAAGTGCTCATATTATACCGTACTCACTAAGTTCGATAACACCTCGCTAAGTGATTAGGTATTACTCGCACTAAGTTCAATCTTCTCCTTTGGCTCGATTTCTCTAAGTGCTCATATTATAC
>CAYTDI010000041.1:0-15803 GCA_964436595.1 uncultured Eubacterium sp. | reverse complement strand
CACATCTTTCGCCTTTCATGTGTCTTTTTTCCTATAATTAATAAATTTTTCATTTTGTTTTTACATTAAATTCCTGATTTTTTCTTTGCTTCTACAACAATTTTTTTCGGGAATCCTAAATACTCTAACAGACGGATTGCATTCTGGGAAGTAGACGGCCTCGGATACAATTTATAGTCAAACTCTATATCATGCTCACCAATTTTTTCACTAAAACGATAATTGTCATATTGATTCTGAAGCAATACTGTTAGTTCTTGGTCATGAGATGCAACCATCACCAAACAATTCTTTTCACACAAATATTCCATAATTGTCTGTGATGCCGCAATTCGTTCCTTTGTGTTAGTTCCTCGCAATATCTCATCCACAATACAAATAGTACAGCAATTTTCATTTAAGTGTTCTAACATTCGTTTCAAGTATTTTATTTCTTTGATAAAATAGCTGTCTCCTGACATAATATCATCCTGAACTGCCATAGAGGTTACTATATCTGTATGCGGCATCTGCATTTTTCAATATTTCCCTCTACCTTTTTAAGTATCTGCAATGGCTCTGACAGCTTTTTTGCAAATGTTTCTTCCAAATTTAATTTTTCTAATTACTTTCCTGTGGTTAAAATGATATTTAATGTTCCCAGCATGGCAAGATGTCTTTCATAGCGCATTTTATCATGGCATATATTGCAATATTTAAAATAAGATTTCCTGCAAGAAATCCTGCAAAAAATATATTTTGAGACACCGAGAATCCAATCAAGAAGCGTCTTTTTTTCCGATTCGCTGCAAACTCTCTAACGTTTCGTTACGCTCTTTTTCATGTTCTGAAAAATACTGGACAGACTGTTCTATTTTTGTCAAAAACTTGGATTCTATACAAAACGAGCCGCTGTACTCATGTACAACGGCTCTAAAACTTCCTACTTATTTGCTTTCCAAAATTTTATCAATGCTTACTAATTTTACGCAAGTAACAAAAATATCTGTTGCCATCTTCAAATCTTCTGTTGTCGGATAAGATGGTGCAATACGAATTGTACTGTCTTTTGGGTCTTTTCCGTATGGATAAGGTGCTCCTGCCGGTGTCATGGTAACGCCTGCTTTTTTAGCCTTAGCAACGATTTCTTTTGCACAGCCTTCTAATGCTTCAAAAGAGATAAAATATCCACCCTTTGGTGTAATCCAGCTTCCTACTTCACGACCTGCTAATTCTTCATTAAAGGTATTGATAATCATTTCAAACTTTGGTCTTAAGATTGCTGCATGTTTTTTCATATGTTCTTCGATTCCATGAATATCCTTAAAGAATCTTACATGACGCAGCTGATTTACCTTATCGTGTCCGATAGTTGCTACTTTCATCTGCTTTTTGATATCTACTAAATTGTTTGCGGAGGTTGCAATTGCAGCTACACCAGAACCCGGGAAACTGATTTTAGAGGTAGAGCAGAACTTATAAACCATATCCGGATTACCGGCACGTTTACACTCTGCTAAAATTTCAATTAAGCTATCCTGATCTAAATCATACAAATGATGCACACCATAAGCATTATCCCAATAAATACGGAAATCATTTGCTGCCGGTTTTAATCTTGCAAAACGACGTACTGTTTCATCAGAATATGTAATTCCCTGTGGATTTGAATATTTCGGTACACACCAGATACCCTTAATTGCCTCGTCTTTGCTTACTAATTCTTCTACCATATCCATATCCGGTCCGGTTGGAAGCATTGGTATATTAATCATTTCAATTCCGAAATACTCTGTAATGGCAAAATGTCTGTCATATCCCGGAACAGGACATAAAAATTTTACTTTATCTAATTTACTCCATGGAGTACTTCCCATAACACCATGTGTCATAGAACGTGCAATACAGTCATACATAATATTCAGACTGGAGTTTCCATAAATAATAATGTTATCCGGATGACATTCAATCATGTCCCCTAATAAAACTTTAGCTTCCTGAATACCGTCTAACACACCATAATTGCGGCAATCTGTTCCATCTTCGCAGCTTAAGTCTGTGTTACTATTTAAAACATCCATCATTTCCATAGATAAGTCGAGCTGTTCTGCGGATGGCTTTCCTCTTGACATATCTAACTTCAATCCGCTCTGAGCATAACTTTTATATGCTGCTTCTAAGCTTGCCTTTTCCTGTAATAATTCTTCTTTGCTCATCTCCTGATATGACTGCATTTTCAAATCCTCCTAAAACTTCCTTATATTTCATGTCTTTCTTTTCTGCAACTTTTTATATTATGCACTATTTATGTATAATTTGTAAAGCATTTTCTTTCACAAATTTACATTTGTTCGTCTAGTACGGACTATGCAAATTCACCAAAAAACTACTTAAAACACATTTTTTAAGCGTTTTCTTTCAAAAATGTCAAATGATTCTTGATTGTTTTCTCATATCCATTTTCGGTAGGTTTATAAAAATGACAGTCGGTTAATCCATCTGGTAAATACTGCTGTTTTACATAGTGATTTGGATAATTATGGGCATACAAATAGCCATCTCCATGTCCTAACTTTTGCGCTCCTTTGTAATGAGCATCTTGTAAATGTACCGGAATTGGAGCTGTTTTCGTATTTCTTACGGTATCCATAGCCTCAAATACTGCCATGCATGAGGCATTACTCTTCGGTGCAGACGCAACATAAGTAACTGCCTGTGCCAATATAATCTGTGCTTCCGGCATTCCTACCCGCTCTACTGCCTGTGCTGCACTCACTGCTACTGTCAATGCATTAGGGTCTGCGTTTCCTACATCTTCCGATGCACATATCATAATTCTTCTGGCAATAAACTTAATGTCTTCTCCTGCATATAGCATACGTGCCAAATAGTAGACTGCTGCATCCGGATCTGACCCCCGCATACTTTTAATAAATGCAGAAATGGTATCGTAATGGTTGTCCCCTGTTTTATCGTAGCGAAGTACCCGTTTCTGAATACATTCTTCTGCCACTTCCAAGGTAATGTGAATCTTACCATCTTCTCCTCTTGGTGTGGTAAGAACTCCCAGTTCAATGGCTGTAAGTGCCGCTCTGGCATCACCATTTGACACATCTGCCAAAAATTCCAATGCGTCGTTTTCTAATACTGCGTCATAAGAGCCCATTCCTTTTTCCCTGTCTGTTACCGCACGCATCAGAATGATTTTAATATCCTCTTTTGTCAAAGGCTTTAATTCAAAAACCACAGACCTTGACAGTAACGCTCCATTTACTTCAAAATAGGGATTTTCGGTAGTTGCCCCAATTAAAATAATCGTTCCATCTTCTACAAATGGGAGCAGATAATCCTGCTGACCTTTGTTAAACCGATGAATTTCATCGATAAATAAAATCGTCTTTTTCCCATACATTCCCTGATTATTTTTTGCCTGCTCTACTACCTCTTCCATATCTTTTTTTCCGGCAGAAGTAGCATTAATCTGCGTAAATTCTGCACTGGTGGTATTTGCAATTACTTTCGCTAATGTTGTCTTTCCTGTTCCCGGTGGTCCGTAAAAAATAACAGAGCTTAACTTATCTGCCTTGATAGCACGATATAACAGCTTATCTTTTCCAATAATATGCTGCTGTCCTACCACTTCTTCCAGTTTTACAGGACGCAAACGACTGGCAAGAGGTGATTCCTTTTCCTTATTCTGTTCTCGCATATAATCAAATAAATCCATCTTTTCACTTCCTATTGATACTTTTCTTTATGGTTATTCTAAAATCAATTCATCGACTGTAACAAATTCATATCCTTCTTTTTGTAAAAGGTCGATGACTTCTGTTACAGCATCTACGGTACTTTCATAGCTGTCATGCATTAAAATAATATCACCTTCTTCTACATTCGTCACTACTTTCTTAATGATTTTATCCTTGTTCTTACTGGACCAGTCCAACGTATCTACATCCCACAAAACCTCAATCATATTCACTTCACAATCTAAGTGTTCTTTCCAATCCCCAAAAGGCGGACGCAAATATTCCGGATATTTTCCGGTTATGGCATAAATCAGTTCATTGGTTCGATTCACCTGCGTACATGCCTGCACACTGGATAATTTACTAAGCTGTTCATGTTTGTAAGAATGATTTCCTATTAAATGTCCTTCATCACTGATTTGTTTCACAATTTCCGGATATTTTTCTACCTGTTCCCCTAATAAAAAAAAGGTTGCTTTTACTCCCTTTTTCTTTAACACCTCTATCATTTGCGGTGTATATACGGAATTTGGACCATCATCAAAGGTCAATGCTACTTTTTTCTTTTCTGTTTCCATATCTTCTCCTTCTTCCATTTCTTCTGTATCTTCTCCCATTTCTTCTTCACTATCTTTTTGATATATTCCATTCAGATTTTCTGTTTCCATGGTTGTCTGTTCTCCTTTTTTATAGGAAAACCCCGCTAATATTAACATAATACAGATAATATCCAAACACAACCACTTTTCCCATACTTTTTTCTTTTTACCTCTATTTTTCATATAATAATATCCAGCCCTTCATAGATTATCATTACTAACTCTAATATATGAAAGGTTGGATGTCCTATATTAATTACTTATTTAATTTCTCATAAATTTCTTTGGTCTGTTTTCCCTCTTCATCCCCTAACAGATACCATGTACCATCCTTAGTTTCTATCATTAAAAATGGTTTTTCTTTTGGATTCAGACATACCTGAAACTTTCTATCCAGTTCTCTGGAAAACCACCTTCCTTTGCACAAATTTTCCATAGAACTTCCACTGGCTTTTGATATAGTCGGAAGTTCTTCTAATAGTGTAACAGACACAATATCCTCTTCTTCTATCTGGTATTCTTCTTTCCATTGGAAAGCATTCAATTCTCCATTTTCATACTCTAACTTTACGGGAACAAATTCATCCAATACACAAATTGCTGCTGTTCCTATAGAAACAATTACCGTAAGTCCCAGTACAATTACCTCAAACACTATCGCTGCCGGCTTTGCCATGTTTACGGTAATTCCGGCTCCAAACTTATTGTCTACCCAAAAACGACTATCATTTTTATTATAGTAGAATATTCCCCATATCCAGTTTTCATCATCTTCTGTCTGTAAATGCGGATTCTCGTTATTTTCGTTTTGGTGCTGTACTTTATATAACCGCATTTTTTTATTTGCTTTGACATACGGAATATACATACAGATAATCATTGCAAATAACCAAATAAACCAAAGCATTATGATTATAGAAATATATTTAATGGGATAAATTACCAACTGAGTAACTAAGAAAAACAAAGCCCAGTATTTTAATTGCTTTTTATAGGAAATGATTATCTCTTGTACCTTTTCTTCTTTCATAGCATCCTGCCATAATGTAATTCCAAATAAGCTATGATTCTTCTCTTTTCCCATTCCTTTTAACCAAAAATACATAATTAATAATACCGGTAATGTACTAACACATAAAATAATTGTAGTTATCATAACTTTCTCTCCTTGTATAATTTCTGACCTAAAGTCAATAGCTCTTCCTATTTTTTCCCTGTAAGATAATACACTGCTAATGCAGTCCTATGAGACAGATTCTCTTTGGCTAAAATAGTGGTTATATAATTTTTTACCGTTCCTTCGCTTAAGCATAACTGATTGGCTATTTCCTTATTGGAAAGTCCATCGGCAACCGCCTTTATAATATCTAATTCTCTTGAGGTATATCCTGTTTCATCAAAAACAGTTGCCGAATGTTCTGCCACTGATGTAAGATTTTCTAATATTCCCTCTTCCATAACAGCCGTACCATAATAAACAGACTTTATCATTTGTTTTAAATGTTCCGGTGTATGATTTTTTATAAGATACCCTTTTGCACCATATTTTAACGCCTGCTGCACTAACTTGTAATCATCAAATGTTGTAAGAATCAATACCTTTCCAAGCTCATGCTCCACAATATATTTTGTAGCTTCAATTCCATCCATATCAGGCATTTGAATATCCATCAAAAATACATCGGGATGAACTTTTTCTCCCAATGCAATTGCTTCTTTTCCATTTGCAGCACATCCAATCACTTCAAATTCTTCATCTACGCTTAAAATAATCCGCATTCCATCCCGTACAAAATCACTGTCATCTGCAATAATCACTTTTATTTTTTCCACGACTCGCTCCTCTTCATTGGTAATAACATATTAATGGTAAATCCTACTTCTGTGGCTAAATCCAAAATTCCGTTCACACTTCGTACACGTTCACGCATTCCGGTTATTCCCATTCCTTCCACAACCTCACTACATCCCACACCATTATTGGATATACTGCACCGCAGCATTTGATTCATTACAATAATCTTTATCTCAAGCTTGGTACAATGAGCATATTTCAACGCATTGGATACTGCTTCAAAAGCATTATCCAATATAATCTCCAGATAATTTTCCGGAACTTCTGACAATTCTCCTTCTGTTACTACTTGTGCTTCAATATTCATGCTTTTACATTCTTCACACAAACGTTGTAACTGCAGCATTGCCAGCTTATATTTGGGTGGTCTTTCTTTCCTTAAAATACTGCGAATCTCATCCATTCCGGTTCTTAGCTGATTTATCACTGCCTGAATCATCTTTTTGCTGGTTTCCGGTTCTTTTTCCATCAATACCTTGACTGCCTCTAACTGATATACCGAACCATTAATATTATGTCCCAGCTTATCGTGAAGCGTCTGGGATAATCTTGCACGCTCCTCTAACATTTGATTTTCCGACACTAAAAGTCCACGTTTTAGTTCCTCACGCATAGCATTTTTCTGCCGATTCATGTTCTTTTTCAAATCTTGCTCTGATAATGTATCTTCTTGTACCTGCTTTCGGTAAGATGCTATTATAAAATCATGCTGAATATATATGATTCCAGTAAACAATACAAAAACTCCCAGCAAAAATATTTCACTTTCCACCAAAATAAAAATCAATAATATAGGAATGGCATACCATACAATTCCAATCTTTTCGGAAAAATTTTCCCTTGCATATGAGATTATTTCATAACCTAATAAAATTCCCAACACCCAGAATTTTTCTCCATAAATATGGATAAATAAACATAATTCCAATCCTGATAAGCATAGAAAACATATTCTCCATTTATCCTTTTGCAATTCCTGAATAATAAAACTTCCGAAAAACAATGCCAGAAGCAGGAACATCTCACCGGATGCTCCTGCTCGTTCAAATTGTATCACTAACAAATATATCTCACTTACCAGAACCAGTAGCATTTTCACTGCCAAAAAATAATTTTCCCGTACCTGTTCTGTCATGCTTCACTCTCTTTCATTTTCAAGCCTACTGCTCCAACACACAGAATAATAATCAAATATGCAAAAGTAATAAATCCTACCATAGAATACGCAGAATTGTCGCCTGCCATCAGCATTTCCGTTCCTTTCAAAAACCAATGCTGGGGCATCAGATGTGCCATAGTCTTTATAATTTCTGAAGAACCATCAATAGGAAAATATAGACCTGATACCAAGGAAGAAACCACCCAGACTGCAAATACCGCATAATTTGCTCCCATAATGTCTCCCATTAAAATTCCTACTGTCAGACTTAATATATTAAATATCAGCCCTAATAAAAATATAAACAATAAAAAGCTTGGCTTGGCAATTCCAAAATCCATGTCTTTCCATGCAAACATATAGACTGCCATAACTCCTGTTTGCAAAATAGAAATCAAAATTGACATAAAAAACTTCGATACTAAATACTCATATCTTCCAACTTTTGAAAGCCTGATTCTAGTATACACCTTGTTGTCACGTTCTTCAATGACCGTATACGCAATACATACTCCGCAAAATAAAAAACCTAATGTCAAAACCGCATATGCGTAACCTGTAAGACTTTTCTTTGTATTTTGCTCTGTACTAAGTGACACTTCATTTTTTCCATCCAACGAAACAATTTCTTTTTCCGGCATAGTTTCTTCTATTTTTTCAAGCATTGACAGCACTTGCTTTACTTCTCCATTTGTACCTTGTGCCACCTGTTGAATTGCCATAATCTCTTCACTAAAAATATTTTTTAAAAGCTCCCAACGTTCATCCTCCGACACTTCGTAGAACAAAAAGGCTTCTTCCCAGCTGCCATTCATCACCTCTTTATCAAACTGTGGCTTTATGTATAAAACCGTTCCCATTCGGTCATTCATTGCATCATTTTTTACCTGTTTTAAAACATCCTTCTCTGTCATATCCTTTGCATTTTGTCTATATACGGAGAACATTCCTGCATCTGCTATTTTTTGCAATACATATTCTGACAGCTCTGTTCCTGCCGCATCATAAACCTTGATTGCATAATTGCCCCAATCATTGAGGTATACTATTTTTTCATTTCCCCCTGATAATTCTGTTATTTTTCTTGTTTCCTTTTGATCATAAAAGGAAGACTCTACATGCAAATTCATAATAATGACCGATACAATCGGGGTAATAAACAGAAAGAACAGGAAAGCTTTATTTCTTAACAATAATTTTGTATTTATTTTTAATAGTTCTAAAAAATGATTCATGCTCTGCCCTTCTTTCTTATCATACTGATTATAATTGCCAATGCGGTACATCCAATGGTAATTCCCAGCATATAAAGGATACTGCTTACAATGTAATCACTATTTCCCATACAGGAACATTCTACTAATGCCCGATTCGTATGATAAATAGGAGATAGCTGTTTTACAGACTCCGGTACTGTGGAAAACATATATGTTTCAAAACTTCCGCCTATATATCCCATAAACCACACCAGCGTAAACAATGCAATTACTACTACTGCAAGATTTTGAAGAATACTATATAAAAATAATCCACACGCCACAACTCCCATAATCATAACGCAAAGTATCAAAATACTAGCCGGATTATTTCCCCATGAAATGCCGAAAAGAACTTTTGTACCAACAATTGTTATGGCTATTTCACAAATAATTGTTAATACTGCCGGAATCCATCGTGCCAGATACAATTTGACTTCTGATATTCCTGCCACCTGAAACCGTTTTTCAATTCCGTTTTTCTTTTCACTTGCCAACACGCCTGCTATACTTACAATTCCACACCAGCTAAAATAGACCACTTCTATAATACCGTAATAATCCTTAGAATCTATGGCAGGCATATACTTTACTTTTTCCATTGGTAATATTTCTATTTCTTTTTTCTGTGGGAACATACTGTCTCGTACCTGACTTGTGGCTTCTCTTTCTACTTGTCCCATAAAATATTCCAGTCTTTCCCCCTGACTTTCATAATCTGTACTCTTATATACTGTATATGTATTTTTTTCAAATACAACAAATCCCGCCAAATCATTTTGCTCCATTACAGCTTCAGCATCTCCATCGGGATAATTTTGAAAATCAATATCCGCTTCTTTTCCTGCTTTTTTTATTTCTTTTATGTTGTCTGCAAAAATACTATCTTCACTCATCCGATACCCCACATCAAATATCTCTACTGTTTTATAAGATGACATTATATCTTCAAAGGCACTGGATAACATGGCAATTACTAAAATTGGTCCAAGTATCATAGAAACAAGAACCCACTTATTTCGCAGCATCAGTTTAAAATTATTTTTTATAAGACCTCTTATCATGTCATACCTCCTGCTACTCTGTGTAATCCCTTAATTTTTTTCCTGTTAAAGTAAGGAATACCTCTTCTAAAGTAATATTTTCATCATCCTCTGCTACCATCTGTTTTAACTCTTTACTTGTTCCACAGGCAATCATTTTTCCATTATCCATAATAGCGATTCTCTGACAAATTGCCTCTACTTCTTCCATGTAATGACTGGTATAGATAACTGTTGCGCCATTTTTATTAGACTCTTTGATTTTTTCCAAAATAAAATTTCGAGACTGTGGGTCAATTCCAACCGTAGGTTCATCAAAAATCAACAGCTCCGGATTATGTCCTATTGCACAGGCAATATTCAGTCTTCGCTTCATCCCACCGGAAAAGTTTTTTGCAAATTCATTTTTACGTTCTGATAGTCCTACATACTCTAGTGAATTTTCTACTGCCTGTTCTAATTTTTCTCCTTTGATTCCATACAAGGAAGTAAATAATTCTACATTTTCCCATGCTTTTAATTTTCCATGTATTGCAAGTTCCTGTGGAATATATCCAATTCTCGGAAGCACTTCCTTTTTCTTCTTCCATGGGTCTTTTCCAAATAATTCTATCTGCCCTGCCGTTGGTCGTATAATAGAGCAAATCATATTCATGGTTGTACTTTTTCCTGCTCCATTCGGCCCTAATAATCCAAAAATTTCACCTTGCTTTATTTCCAGATTCAGCCCATCTACAACAGCCTTGTTTCCATATTTTTTGGTTAAATCTTTTGTTCTTAATATTACCTCTCCCATATTGTATCCTTTCTTTTTATTATTGCTTTTTTACTATTATTTTTTCTGTTATTATCATAGCAATATTTTTATTAATGCGGTAGTGAAAAAAGGCATAACTTTGAATATGACAAAAGTCATATTTGTATTTACAAGCCGGGTATAATATGTTGGAAACATAATAAAGCCAGTAGATTTATGTCTACCGGCTTCAATGTCATTAAGAATTGATGACTGTCCTTTATAGAGTATATAAATTTTGCTTTACCCACATCTGCTGACTTTTACTTTATAAATAATTTTTATTTACCATTTACAATCTTCAAAATTTTGTAAATCTAACTCTGGTATATATACTGAAATCCATCTAACCTTATTTGTTTCAGCATCCATTTCAATAAACACACCTTTGTCAGACTCCCATACTTCTTCAAAGTTATCATAAACAAATGATGGTTCAATTTTTAACATTTCTTCTTCGGTAGTCCCCACTCCTATCTTTTCAAATAACTTTCCTTTATAATTATCCAGTGTTGTTATTCGAAATAATTTATTGTTTTTAAGGTGAAACAATAACTCTATATTATTCTGAATATCGTATTGAATCCAATCATCAAATATAATTTTTGATGTAACACCTTCCATTTCTAACAAATCTTCTAACTCATCCCTTGTACTATATAGCTTTATTTCGCCAAATCCCTCAAAGGGTATAATTGAGGCTGTAATATCTAACAGCATATTAGTTACCTCCTGAAAAAATAATTGTTGCAGTTTCTTTTCCATCTGTTTTGTAAAGGCTTTCTGAACCATTAACTATTTTAATTATACCTTGGTCTGTGGTACTTATCTTTACATACGGATTGCCACCATGCCTTCCTCCACCTGGCGAAACTTGTACTTAAGAAATATTCTTTCCTCCGCCTGGATTATTTATCTTTATGATTTGTGCTCCACTTTTTGACCTAGCTGATTTTTGAATTGTAACATCATAACCAGCATCTGTTAGAGTTTGTGCTATTTCATCTGCTGATTTCCCACTAAATACACTTGGATTAGCTTTTATATCATCAATTGATATCTTTCCATCCTTAATAATAGTCTTTCTACCACTCTCCACTTTCCCAACATTTCCATAATACTCCGCTGTCACCGCTGCATTTACTCCAACCACTACTCCACGGAATGCTTTCTCTGCCATATCCCATGTTTCATCTTCTATGTATGATTTGGCACTGACACTTTGGCGGATTTCTTCTATCTTTTCCGAATCAATTCCATCTTCTCCTACGATATATAACACCGTGGAAAAAATATCACTTACTATGGCGGCTTTCTTTTCCGGCTGATATTTCTTTACTGCCAGAGAGTAATTTATCTTACTTCCGTAATCTTCCACATGATATAAATCACAGATTTCACTGATTAGTTCATCCTGTGTAATCTTTCCCTTTTGAAACTTCTCTTTTGTCAGGTTCATACTGTCTGCATACTTGCGATAATATTCTTCCATTTCTCCGTTGGCTGCATAGGTACAAAGCATTACCGCATCCGGCTCTCCTCGAAGCCAGAAATCCGAAACCGTATCTAAAAATGTCCCCTGCTTTTTTAACTCTTCAATAATATCATAAATTTCCTCTATTGTGTCTATTGAAAAATCCCTCGTGTCCATCCCTTTTTCTCTCCTCTCCCTTTTTCTCCCAGTAACAACTGCATTTTCAGTATGCTGTTCTCCCTAATAATCTTCAATTTGTGCTATTTTTTCTAAATAAATATCTCTTTCTTCAAGCAACGCTGTGCCTCTAATAAATAACTTCATTTCTTTTATAGCCTAAAGCATGATAACAAAACAAATCACACTCTGGGCTAACTATGTATTTATAATCTCTTTTAAATTAAAACATTATGTAATTTCTAAAAACAAACCGTCACATACGTTGTAAAATAATCTATATACTTTTACCTATGGTCTTATGAGAAAGCATAGAGCAAATTAACACTACATCCAACCATGTGCTTTTAAATATTTATCTGGGATTCTTAATTCTAATTCTTCTTTTAATTCTTTAAAGAAAATATCAAAATTTGCTTCATCCCACCATTTTTGTGAATTTTCTAACGTAATTGTCTTTTTCCCATATGTTATACAACACCCAAATCTCCCTTTATCATAATTACATCTTATAGGAAAATAATTATATGCTACAAACTCCACACTAAACGCTCTATTGTTGACGTCATCACAAACATCAAAAATACAAAATTCTTCAACTCTATCCTCTAATTTTTCTCTTGCCATTTTGTTAAACTGAATTGCCATTTTTTGTGTATCATTTAATTGCATACCAATATCCTCCATCTTCAATCAAATCTGTGTATTTACATTTATTCTTTAAGTAGTTCCATTCGTCTCTCAATGCAGTTCCACTCCATTCCATTGGATTTTGTGAAAATCTTATTGTTTTTCCTTGCGCAACAGCATCATCTAGAGCAGTTTTATTAAATAAATTAAACATATCTTTATCTGTTAACCCATAAGCACTCTCTAACTCTTCCCACTTTGTTCCAAGACTAAAGTATGTATCACCTGTTGCTTCAGCTTTAGCCACATATGAACCAGACTCAATTGTTCCGTCAAAATATTTTCCTAAAGTCATACTGTCTGACTCAGGATTATGTATTGATGTTTCCCTTATCCTTTTGTATTCTTCTATGGGTATCTTTCCATCAACCTTTCCATCAATAGTTGTACCACCACTTCTAACATTTCCATAATCCTCCACATGGTATAAATCACAGATTTTACTAATACCGCAGCACCTATATCTCGCTCAATTTTTGAATAATATAAGTACTGCTGAAAATACTAGCAATTCTAAATAATTTTATACTACTTAGTTATATTTTTTTAATAACTTGCTGTGTTGTAATATCAATAACAAATTCAACTCCATTATATGATACTACACTAAATGATTTTTCTGATTCTTTTTTAATTGAAATATATGCTAAGTTTACTATTTGCGATATATTCCAAACCTTATTTCCATTATAGTCAATAGCTTCAACATTATTGTCTGGAATATCGTCATTCATTAATAACACTATACAGTAGTTCGAAAACGATATTACTGTATCGACATTGTTTTCAAACATAATTTGCTTAGGTGTTAAGCCTTTAATATCACTCTTTCTCATAAGCCAACCTCCTAGTTTATTTGATTTTCCCTCTTCATTATACGAAAACACCATGATATACATTACAATTAATTCTTTATCATTTTATTCAATTTACTGACTATAACATCCAATCTTTGTTCTAATTCAGTTATTGATATCTCGTCTTGTTTAAAACTAAATATGTAATTTCCTACATCTTCATGCCAAATCAAATCATATTCTGTAGAGTCTTTATGTAGCTTTATGATACTGTAATACATTCCATCTATTTTTTTGTCCGATAGCATTTTGTATTCCTGACAAAAAAGTTTTGCAACAAGCTCATTTCCATCAAAATAATCAAAATTCATAAATAAATATTCTATTCTGTTATTTTGTTCTTTATTAATATGCTTTACTATTTGTATGTTCATATGTATCTCTCCTATTCTAAACCTAATGATTGATTAACACTTTTTCTAGAACGCTGTGAACTTTCTATTATTGCTCTGTATATCTCGTCTTCTGATAATCCTTTATCAATTTGTTTTTGAATTACCTGTTCCCATGTAAGATTAGGGTCAGTAGTATACAAAGACTCTGCAAGTTGGCGATCCGACATTAATTCTCTTGCTTTTGTTCTATACTCATTTCTCAAATTAAATGCCTGTCTTGCCTGCTGTTCTAACGGTAAACTATCGTCAATTAAATTTGGTATTTTAGCTTCCTGTTCTAAATACCATTTTCTTGCTTCAACATTACTTAACGTTCTAGGTTTTATACCACTCTCCACTTTCCCAACATTTCCATAATACTCCGCTGCCACCGCTGCATTTACTCCAACCACTACTCCACGGAACGCTTTCTCTGCCATATCCCATGTTTCATCTTCTATGTATGATTTGGCACTGACACTTTGGCGGATTTCTTCTATCTTTTCCGAATCAATTCCATCTTCTCCTACGATATATAACACCGTGGAAAAAATATCACTTACTATGGCGGCTTTCTTTTCCGGCTGATATTTCTTTACTGCCAGAGAGTAATTTATCTTACTTCCGTAATCTTCCACATGATATAAATCACAGATTTCACTGATTAGTTCATCCTGTGTAATCTTTCCCTTTTGAAACTTCTCTTTTAATGCTTCTACGCTGGCAATCAGTTTTCTTTTCTGGCTGATTCCTGCCTCTGTGCTTTCCACATCGATTTCATCCTCCAGATTTCCACTTCCTATGGAGTACTTTAAGATTTCCCGTATCTTTTCCTCCATGGCACTGCTTTGGGAGTTTCCACGTTTCACTCCGATAAGGGCTTCTAACTTCCTTTTCTTCTCGTTATCCTCTCCCTCCAAAACTTCTACTGCCTTACGGTATTCTTCACTGTTTAGGGAAATGGTTCGCATACTGATTTCCCCTGCAAGATTTTTTAGTTTCGTCTGGAAGTTCTGCATTTCTTCCTTTGCGCTGGCAAACTTTTCCGCATACTTTTTGTCTACCGCCCGCACATTTTCCACAATCTTTTGAAACTTCTCTTTTGTCAGGTTCATGCTGTCTGCATACTTCCGGTAATATTCTTCCATTTCTCCGTTGGCTGCATAGGTACAAAGCATTACCGCATCCGGCTCTCCACGAAGCCAGAAATCCGAAACCGTATCTAAAAATGTTCCCTGCTTTTTTAACTCCTCTATAATATCATAAATTTCCTCTATTGTGTCTATTGAAAAATCCCTCGTGTCCATCCCTTTTTCTCTCCTCTCCCTTTTTCTCCCAGTAACAACTGCATTTTCAGTATACTGTTCTCCTCACTTTCTTCATATCCTTCTTTTATCTTTTTTAATGTCTCAATGGTTTCATTTATAAAATATTCATCCAGAATCCCTATGACTTCATTTCCGGCATTTACCAGCTCATTGACACTGTCCCTTGCCTGTCCTGCGCCCTCCAGTTCTCCAAGGCTTTCCCTCACTATCCCACAGCAATCCTGTAATGCTTCCAGTTCTGTAATTCGCAGATTTAATTCTGTATAATCTACTTCTAAGCTATTCTTCATAAAGCTCCTCGTCTGCCTCCTCAAACTCCTCTTTCCACTGTTCCAGCCCGTCTTCCACGTTTTGGAAAATGGTTTCTGCATCTTCTTTTAATGTCTTGGTTTTTTCTATATATTTCACAAGGTCCTAAAATGAATTTTTAAATTCCACCGCCTGCTTATGCGGTGGAATTCTCTCTT
>CAYTDI010000040.1:0-22716 GCA_964436595.1 uncultured Eubacterium sp. | reverse complement strand
GTCTTCCCTCAAACTTCTTTTATTGTAATTTTTTCACTTTTTATTGTCAAGAAAAATGCGACCACACACTCTCATCCTAATAAAAAGTTTTTTGATTCCTTAGTTCTAAATATTTAATCAACACACTTCTGCTTTCATAAATACAGGAAAATTCCTATTTTTTGTGGAAAAAAAATAGATAGTATGATAATATAAATTCGTTGAATTAAAGTGACAGAGTGTTACAACTTAATATTTTCTGTCATATTATAAATTACCGAATTATTGGAGGATATGATTTATGTATATTACTTGTCTTGATGTAGAAGGTGTACTGGTTCCTGAGATTTGGGTTGCATTTGCAGAAGCAAGCGGCATCCCGGAACTAAAAAAAACAACTCGTGATGAGCCAGACTATAATAAACTGATGAACTGGAGACTTGGAATCTTAAAAGAACACGGTCTTGGTCTGAAAGAAATTCAGGAAACAATTGCTAAGATTGATCCATTACCAGGAGCAAAAGAATTTCTCGACGAACTGCGTACATTTAGTCAGGTAATCCTTATCAGCGACACATTTACTCAGTTTGCAACACCTTTGATGGAAAAATTAGGATGGCCAACACTGTTTTGTAATACCCTTGAGGTTGCAGAAAATGGCGAAATTACAGGATTCAGAATGAGAACAGAACAGTCTAAATTAAGCACTGTAAAAGCTCTGCAATCCATTGGATTTGAAACAATTGCCAGCGGAGATTCTTACAATGATCTTGGAATGATTCAAGCCAGCAAGGCAGGATTCCTATTTAGAAGTACTGATAAGATTAAGGCAGATTATCCAGAGCTTCCGGCATATGAAACATATGACGAACTGTTAATTGCCATCAAAAAGGCTATGAAATAAATACAAGCAGCAAAACACTGCTAAGACTAATGCCATGTTGTCTAATATAATTTACACAATTTCTTTTACTTTGACAACATGGCATTCATATATTTTCTAATCACCCTAGTTAATCCCCTACACCAAAAGCCACCGAAGGAGCGTACCATTTTATGTACACTTATTTTTTATCTTTTCTTTCTGATAACTGGACACCTATGGAAGATGATTTGCTCCCTTATGTATCAGCAGAACGTCACGCTCGCCTTTTACGTTATGTTCATCCTGCTGACCGAAAACTTTCTCTTTATGCGGCACTTCTTACCCGCATGATACTTTTAACACATACTTCGCTTACTTGGAAAGATCTTCAATTTTACCACGAAGACAATCACAAGCCTTTTCTTCTTACAAATCCGACCATTGATTTTAGCTTTTCCCATACCCGAAACGCTGTGTTATGTTGTGTTTCTCCGGATGCAACGGTTGGTGTTGATGTGGAGTTTTGCGAAAAAGCCCCTTACGAAATCATGGATACGGTTTTCCATCCTGAAGAAATTGCCTATATTTCTGCCGCAACAGCTAAAGAAAAGCAAGAGCGTTTTTTTAAGGTATGGACTCAGAAAGAAGCCTACACCAAACGAAACGGTATCGGACTGGTATGTAATCTTACTGCTATTAATACTTTAACACCCTCGGTTGCTAAGTCCCTTTACAGTTGGAAAGCTAACCAATATATTTGTTCTATTTGCGGCAATTTTGTACATCCACCTGTTCCTAAAACGGTTTCTACCAAAGAGGTGTTTGACTTTTTTACAGGGCGCACACTCGCGCGACCTAGTTTCTGATATAGCACACCTTTTGTTCCGCACCCGAGCGGTATCGCAATGCGATTATTTTCTTCTCCGCGAGGTGCGCATGTTTTGCGGAACATTTTTATATTATAAAAAATTCATGCACTTTTACACAACACGGTATTTCCTATGATATCAAAAACACCCACTATCCAAGGATAACGGGTGTTTAACTAACTACTTATTAGTCTGTTACATATGGCATTAAAGCGATATGTCTTGCTCTCTTAATTGCTACTGTAAGAGCTCTCTGATGTTTTGCACAGTTTCCTGTGATTCTTCTAGGAAGAATTTTTCCTCTTTCAGAGATGTATCTTTTTAATTTATTTGTATCTTTGTAATCGATTACATTATCTTTTCCACAGAATACGCAAACTTTTTTTCTTCTACGCATTCCGCCTCTTCTCTTCATTGGAGAATCGCTTTTCTCGGTTTTATTGTAAGCCATTGCCTTTACCTCCTGTTCTAATTAAAGGGTAATTCTTCGTCAATTCCATCCGGAATATTCATGAAACCATCACCTACAGCTGCACTTGGTTCCGGTCTTCCTGCCGGCTGATATCCACCGCCCTGACCTTCACTTGCTGCTTTACTCTCTGCAAATTCCTGTTCCTCTACTACAACGTCTGTTGCATAAACCTTATGTCCTTCCTGATTTGTGTAACTTCCAGTCTGGATTCTTCCGGTTACTACAACCTTAATTCCCTTGTGGAAATATTTCTCAGCAAACTCACCGCTTCTTCCGAATGCAACGCAGTTAATAAAATCTGCGGTCTGCTGATCTCCGTCACGTCTGAATCTTCTATCTACTGCCAGAGTATATCTTGCTATCGCTGTAGCCTGTTCACCTTGTGAATAGCGAACTTCCGGGTCTCTGGTTAATCTACCCATCAGTATAACCTTATTCATGTTATCTCCTCTTTCTATTATGCCTCGTCCTGTCTAACGCATAAGAAACGAAGTACATTGTCCATAATACGTACACGAGATTCTACTTCTGCAGGACAATCTGCTTCTGCATCGAACTGAATAAAGTAATAGTAACCTTCTCTCATTTTCTGGATTTCGTAAGCTAATCTCTTCTTACCCCAGTCATCTACGTTGGTTACTGTTCCACCGAAACGAGTAATAATCTCTTTTGCCTTTTCTACGGTTTCGGTTCTTACATCATCCTCGACTTTTGCATTAACAACGAGTGCTAATTCATACTTGTTCATGCTTGTCTTACCTCCTTTTGGTCTTTTGGCCCCTTGCATTTGCAGGGAGCAAGGATAAATTATCAACTAATATATCACGAAAACATATAATATCATATCTATCCAAATTTTTCAATAATTATTTGTATTTTTTATATTTATTTTTTTATATATGCTCTCCTTGTTTGATGCTTATGTAACACCTCATAAATCAACCGCATTGTCAGATTTATAAAAAGCAAAATCATACACATTGCGGCTGCCGGAGCTGTTTTTCCTGTCCCCTGCATACTTACAATCATGACGGATGCGATCGGCGCTGTAGGTGAATACAAAAATACAACGGCCGATACAGTTACCAAAGAATTTACAAAGAAATATACCCACATTTCACAGATAGCCGGAAAACAAAGCGGAATTGTTACTCTCTGCAATGTCTTATAAAATGGCACTCGCAGAGATTCTGAAACAGTCTCAAATTCTCTATCAATACGCTTTAATGCCGTTATTGCCGTAGAAAAAGGTACTGAATAGAAATGTATCATATTAGCAAGTACAATAATCCAGATTGTTCCATAAATTTCATGAAATGGATTTATGATTCCATACGAACTAAAGGGAATATTAAATACTGTAGTATTAAAAAACATAATAAAACTAAGTCCTACTACGGTTCCAGGAATTGCAAGCGGAATACTGGATAAAAAATATGTAATTTTCCTACTAATAACAAATCTCTGACTTTTTTCTATCAGATATGCTCCCATAAATGTAACAAAAGTTCCAAGGAATGCTGTTATTACTGAAATTAATATCGAATTTCGAAACGCTGTTTCTCCATTTCCCGATGCTACATTACCCAAGTCATAATTCGAGAGGTTAAAGGTCAGATTATACGGCCACAACTTAATCAAAGATGCAAACAACGCTACTGCGAAAAACAAAATCATTGCTACTGCCACCAAAACACAGAAAATTGTTGCTATTCCATCCGTAATTTTATGAGGTGTTATTTGATATGGCACAGATTTGGCACTAATCGCCGCATTCTGCTTCTTACTGATAATACGGTCTACTATAAAAGATAAGACAGTCGGAAACAACAGAATAATTCCTACAACTGCTCCCATATTGAAGTTCTGCTGTCCCACAACCTGCTTATATACATCAGTTGCCAGTACATTATAATTTCCTCCAACAACAGAAGGCGCTCCAAAATCTGTAAAACTATAGGTAAAAGATACAAAGAGCGCGCTAATCAATCCATACTTTACATTTGGTATGGTTATGGTCAGCATTTTCCTCCATGCAGATGTTCCCATGGTATCGGCAGCCTCATAAAGGCGGTTATCTGCAGCAGAAAATGCCACCATCAGAATCGTGGTTGCTACAGGAAAACAGTAAATACTTTCAGAAATAATAATTCCTACTTTTCCATATAAGGGAATTTCTAACCCTATTCTTGTAAAAATCCCCTGATTTCCAAATAAGTAAATTAATGCAATACCAAGAAGCATGGTAGGTGCAAAAATAGGTATCATTCCTACATAGCGAAAAAATCCTTTGCATGGAACATTTTTTCTGGAAAGTGAATATGCAAACAGGAATGCCAAAGTTACGGATATAAGCGTAGACATAATTGCCACAAAAAATGTATTAGAAATAGAGTATATCATAGCCTTACTACTGAAGTATTTCACAAACTGAGCCATTCCAACAAAGCCCCCATCCTTATCCTGAAACGCTTTTATAAATAACGTACAAAGCGGACATACCAGAAAAAGTATTAAGAATACCGCAACTGCATATATCGCAATAAAGCGTACAACATCTTCTCTGGTACATCCCTGTATTTTTTCTTTTATTTTATTCATCTTATTTGAATTCCCTTTCTCTAACACCCTTCTTCAAATACCTGTATTTCTTCTTTGGGAAGATTTACAAATACAGTTTCATCAACTTTGAACTCCATTGCCTTTGCTGTTTGAAACGACACATCTACTGCTAACAACATATCTCCATAAATTACATGACTAATAAGTACGGATACTCTGTCATAAAATCCCCGAAACTCAATATCTGCAATCTTCCCTCTAATTGCATTTTCACTTTCTTCTTTTTTGATTACAATTTTTTCCGGACGAATTGCAGTCCGTCCGCCCTGACTGAGTCCATATGCCTTACTTTTCTTTTCATCAATAAAGTTAATGGAACCTATAAAATCGGCAACAAAAGGATTTTTAGGTGATTCATAGATTTCTTCCGGAGTTCCTGACTGCATTACAACCGCTTTGTTCATAACAACAATACGGTCAGCCATGGTAAGTGCTTCATCCTGATCGTGAGTTACCATAATGGTGGTCAACTTCAATTCTTTCTGGATGTTACAGATTTCCTTTCTCAAGGAAATCCTTACCTTTGCATCCAGCGCAGAAAGAGGCTCATCCAGCAACAAAAAGTCCGGCTCTGTTGCCAAGGCTCTCGCCAGAGCGATACGCTGTTGCTCTCCGCCTGACATCTGCGAAGGAAGTCGGTGCTTTGCATGAGAAAGCTTTATCATATCAAAAAGGCGGTTTACCCTTTCCTCAATATCCTTATTTTTCATCTTCTTGTTGCGAAGTCCGTATGCCACATTTTCAAATGCAGTTAAATTTGGAAACAGCGCATAAGATTGGAACATAATTCCAAAATTTCTTCTGACCGGCGGAAGATTGGTTACATCCCGTTTTCCAATATAAATCTGCCCGGAGCTTGGTCGATCCAACCCCGCAATCAATCGCAATAACGTAGATTTACCACAACCGGAAGGTCCAAGCAAGCATACAAATTCGCCTGCTTGGATTTCCAAATTTACATTATTGAGAGCTACATTTTTATCAAATACCTTTGACACATTAGATATTTTCAAACTTACACTCATAAACTTACCTCTACTCTTCCTTCGGAGCGCTCTTGGCATCATAACGCTCTGACCACTGGTTCAATATAAATTCTCTATTTGTAGCTGCTTTTTCAAAATCAATATCTGGTATCAACTGCTCAATCGGATTATCCGAATATCCTTCTGGAATATTTTCTCCCACACCCGTTGCAACAATTGGATAATTTGCTGAATATTTTTTCATTACATTTTCTGAAATTGACCAGTCTAAAAACTTTTTAGAAATTTCCTTTTCCTCCTCCTTTTTTATTAACGCATTTGCTTCCATATCCCATCCGGAACCCTCTTTCGGGAATACTGCTTCGCAAATATCGCTTCCTACTTCCTGTGCAGATAAAAGACAACGGTAACCAAAGGAAACCCCTATACCATATTCTCCCGCTGCGGTCTCTTTCGCCGGCTGGCTTCCAGAATGCATATATACTGCCACATTTTCATCAAGCTTATCTAAGTAATTCCACCCTTCGGCTTCACCATATAGGCTCAAAATACCATTGACCGTCGAAAGTCCTGTTCCAGAAGATGCCGGATTAGACATTGCAATCAACCCTTTATATTGGGGGTCCAACAAATCTTCATACGAGGTTGGCACCGTATCAATTCCATGCTCTTTTAACACTTCTTTATTTACAATCCACGCTGTCTCCCATGCATCAATTCCAACCCAAGACGGTACTTCTGCTGTGTCTTTAAATTGTGGCAGAATATTTTCTACCCCGTCCGGTGCATATTTCTCTAACATCCCTTCCTCTTTCAATACCAGCAAGCTTGTAGCAGAAAGTCCCCATACCACGTCTGCTATGGGATTCTCTTTTTCTGCAAGCAATTTCGCAGTAATAACTCCCGTGGATTCTCTTGTTACATTTACTGTAATATCCGGATTCTGCTCCTTGAACTCTTCCAAATAATCTGCGATTTGTTCATCCTCTAGTGCCGTATACACGTTTAATACTTTTTCATCCTGCTCATCCGAAGAAACTACACTACCTTCTCCATTTGTCTTTGTCACACATCCAGTCAATGTTCCTGCTGCTATTACCATAACCATTGCAAGTGCTACTAATTTTTTCATGTTTTCCTCCATTCTCTCTTAAAACAATCTTCTGCTACTTTCATGCGCCGGAAATTTTCCTATTCCAGCACTTTGCTTTTCATATTTCCCATGAAAATCACTTCCTCCTGTTAGGAACAGATGATAACGCTCTGCATAATCTTCTACCGTTTTTTTATCTTCTTCCCCATGCGATGGGTGATTCCATTCAATTCCTCTTAATCCGGCTTCCACTAGTCCCGGAATGATTTCAAAGTTCCCCTGTTGTCCCGGATGTGCCAAAACCGCAGCACCTCCGTCTTCCCGAATAGCTTCGACTACCTCTGCCGCCGCCGGATATTCAATATCAAAATCACAGGGTCCACCATTTTTGAAAATATTTTTATAAATTTCTCCAAACATTTTTTCTGTCTGCCCGGTTTGTATAAGATAATCCAGAATATGCTGCTTATAAATACAACTTCTAGAAAATTTTTGTACCTCTTCCACCGGAACGCAATAACCAAGCTCATTTAAAATCTCTATCTGTTTTAAACAATTTGCATTTCTCCGCCTAAGAGTTTCTCTTCCTATTTCTTCTATATATATGGTACTGCTATATCCATATCCCAGTATGTGTACTTTTTTGTGAACTTTAAAATCATAAGCAGACATTTCAATTCCCTGTATTCCGTGAATTTCATAGGCTTCTGCCAGTTTCCGGTGTTCCTCTGCCTCCTGAGTAGTGTCGTGATCTGTAAATGCAATATGGGTTATCCCTTTTTCTTTGGCTACTTTTAAGATTTCTTCTGCGTCCATACTGCAATCAGACGTTTTGGTATGCACATGTAAATCTGCAAAATACATTAGGATGCCTCCTTATCTGTCTGAAATCTTCCCTTTGAAATGTTATACACACGATCACAAAGTCCCTCCATAAACTCCAAATCATGAAAAATCCCAATCATAGAAGTTCCCTCTTTTCTTAATTTCATAAGAAGTTCCTTTACCAGAATTTTGGTGTCATTATCCAATGATGCTGTAGGCTCGTCCAATAAAAGCAGCCTCGGTGCCTTTACCATGGCATGTGCCAAATTTAAACGAAGTTTTTCGCCTCCTGAAAAGGTATTGGGATAAATGTCCCAAAGGTTCTCACCCAATTTGAAGTAACGCAACATTTCCTCTGCCTTTTGCAAGGATTCCTCGTAAGAAAATCCTGCATCTAATGCTCCATTGATTACATGCTGCTTCGCTGTAGTTCGTGGCAGAATGGTAAGGAATTGTGATACATAACCAATTTCCACTTTTCTAAGATGAATGATTTGGCGTTCCGATGCTTTTACAAGGTCTACTTTTCCATAGGAAAGAGAATCGTACATTACACTTCCCGTAGTTGCCAGATAGGTTCGGTAAATACATCGAAGCACCGTAGACTTTCCCGCACCGGAAGTACCTACTATTCCAATGAATCCCCCTTTATCCAGAGAAAAAGAAATATCTTTGCAACTTTTAATTTCTCTCTTTTGTTCATGTAAAAAAAACTCTTTCGATAAATCTTTAATTTCTAATATCTTTTCCATCTTTTCCTCCTAATCTGCTTTCCGGTAATTGCAGTTCAAAACACATTCTCCTGCTACAAATACCTTTTCCAGAATCGGATGGCCATCTTTACTCCTTACGATTAACAAATCCGCCATCTTTCCTTCTTCCAAAGAGCCTAGTGTCTCGTCCAAACCTGTTGCCAAAGCCGGATTCAGTGTAACGTAACGCACTGCTTCCCATGCCGGAATTCCCTCTTTTTCAAAAAGATGAAACACTGCCTGCAAAAGTGCCTGCGGATAATAATCAGATACCAGAATATCCGCTGCATTTTCCCGTATTGCCTCCATTGCAGACAAATTACCAGAGTGAGAACCTCCCAGCAATATATTTGGCGCTCCCATCACTGTTCGATATCCTTTTTGCCGTGCAGCCTTCGCCACTTCCATGGTAATCGGAAATTCACTGATGGATACTCCCAGCTGCTCATTCAGTTCCAATTTCTCTATAGTGTCGTCATCATGGCTTGCAACGGATATTCCCATACTCTTAGCAAGTCCCGCCGCTACCTTTAACTGCCCCATAGTAATTACTTCTTTTTCCATTTCCGACTGAATAAGCTTCTGGAATTCTTCTTCTGTCATATCTTTTCCACCGTTCTTCTGATGTTTACGATAAATATCCAGATTCTTATACTGCCCCTGCCCCGGAGTATGATCCATAAAAGACAGCAAGTCCACATATCCATTTTTTATCATATCAAGCACATCATCATAGCAGCTTACATTATCTATCTCATAACGCAGATGATACCGATGGCGAATTAGACATTCCTCATGGCGATATCTTGCCACCAAAGCCGCTAATTTTCTTACCTGTGGTGCTTGACGTATCTCTTTTACATCCCATGCACCTTCCTTATACATGGAAATCGAGTGAAACATGGTTGTGATTCCACATCCTGCTAACACCTTTTCTGCTTCCTTTAGTCCCATTTCAAAGTTCATAATTGCCGTACTTCTTGGCTGAATATAGGATTCAATCATATCAGAATGTATATCTATGATTCCCGGCATTATATAACTTCCACCAGCATCACATATCTGTGCATTTTCTCTGTCTGCCTGTCCAACCGGACAGATGCTATCGATTTTATCTTCTGCAAGAACTATCTCGTATCCTTCTAACAACTGATCCTTTAAAATCAGTTTTCCATTTGTAATAATTGTCCTCATGCTATTCTCCTTTATCTCTTCTCAACTTTTTATAACAGAGAATGTACTAGCTGCTGGGTGTATGGTTGTTGAGGATCATCTAATATCTGGTCTGTCAGACCCTGCTCAATGATTTTTCCATCCAGCATTACAATAGTACGGTCTGCAAGCATTCGAATTACTGCAAGATCATGAGATACCAGCATGATAGATACATGGAATTTCTGCCGTATTTCACGAATCAGTTCCAGAACCTTTGCCTGTACTGAAAGATCCAACCCTGTAGTTACTTCATCCAGAAGCAAAATTGCCGGATTATTGGCAAGTGCTTTGGATATCTGTACTCTCTGCTGCATTCCACCACTAAAGTTTTTCGGTGGCTCTTTTTTTCTAGTCTGAAGAATCTCTACTGCATCCAAAAGCTCTTCCACACGCTCATTCATCTGTCCATAGCCACGCTGACCCGCTGCAATCAACTTCTCTGCAATATTTCCCGCACTGGAATAATCCATCCGAAGTCCCAGCATTGGATTCTGATATACCATTCCCATAATATGATTCTTAATATATTTCTTTTGCTGCAGACTCTGAGAAAAAATATTCTCTTCGCCGTTTTGGAAATCACGCAAAAATCCCTGTCCTTCCGTCACTCCAAAGTCAAAATAAAGGCTTTTCATCAACGTAGATTTTCCTGACCCGGATTCTCCAACAATACCTAAAATTTCTCCTTCATATAAATTTACATTCACATCATTACATGCCCATACGGTCTTACAATGAGGACAGGTGTTTTTTTCTAACTTACCTCCATTTCTGCAATAGTCACAGGTCTTTCCATACCGTACCGTCAGATGTTCAACTCTTAAGACTGGTGTTTCCATGCTTCTTTCTCCCTTCTTCCTTTACAGAATCCAGTATCACTACACTCGTATACTTTTTCTCCGGTCTTTTCATCTATAAATTCATCCAGATATACTCCTGTGGCTCCACACAACCGACAATGCTTTCCTTCAAAATCTTCTGTTTTGAATGGAACATCATCGAAGCACATGGATATTACCTTAGTATGTGGTGGAATTGCATAGATTTTCTTTTCTCTTCCTGCCCCAAACAGATACAGCGTATCACTGTCATTTAGCTTTTTATTATCGTATCTTGGAATAGGACTTGGATTCATAACATATCTGTCCTCTACCATGACCGGATACTCAGAGCTGATACTAATCTCTCCATACTGGGTCAAGTCTTCAAACAAGGACAACCACATTCCACTATATTCTGCCTCTGCATGCATCTGCTTTGTAACAGACTCTTTTGGCTCTACAATACGCAGTGGTTCCGGTGTCGGCACCTGCAGCACTAATATCTGGTCATTTCTCATAGGAATTTCCGGAATACGATGGCGGCTCTGAATTATAGTAGCTTCTTCCGAATCTGTAGTTATCTTTACTCCGGTACATTCTCCTACTAGTTTCTTAATATTAACGGCATTCACACTTTCATCACTTCCCTGATCAATTACCTTTAGAACATCTTCTTTTCCGATAATCGAAAGTGTAATCTGAATTCCACCGGTTCCCCATCCTCTTCCAATCGGAAGCTCTCTGGAACCAAATGGTACCTGATACCCCGGAATTGCCACTGCTTTTAATATGCTTCTTCTGATTTCTCTTTTCGAGCCTTCATCCAAAAAAGCAAAATTATAATGTTTTTCATCTATCATTATGCTTCCTCCTTTGCTCTGACACGATCCAATTTTGACTGGAATGTTACATAATGTGGCAGTTTCAAATGGGAGATAAATCCACTCATTTCCAAACAATCCCCATGTGTCAGCACGAATTCCTCATCTTGCGAAGGTGTATCACCGGTGGTTTCCAGGCTGGCATCTGCTATAGACATTGCAATTGCTTTATTTTCATTTCTTCCAAATATCAATCCATACCCTCCAGATAATGTCATTTTGTCAAATTCCTCATCCGTTTCTGTATGGGACGGAACCAAAGCCTCTACTTCTGTCACCAATATTTCTCCCACGCACAGTTCCTCTGATTCATCCAAAACATACGGTACACAGACTTCTACATATCCACACCTTAATTCTGATACGGTTGGATGCACCGCTCCATATCCTCTCATAGAGCTATATGCCACGCCCCCTAAAAATCCTGCATCACTTCTTGCAAAGGTTTGAAGTCTAGCACTTCTTGGCGCTGGAAATGTCAGTAGATTACTAGTAACATCAAATGGTTCTGTATTATCTTGTTCTGTTTCCTCTAAGATATGCTCTTCCTTTAACAAGTCTGCAACACGTCCACAACAAATATCCTCACCAGATAATTCTTCTTCTGCTTCCCTACATTCGTTCTCTTCTTTTTTTTCACTTTCACCATCCATCAGGGAAAAATCCAGCAACCTGTGAGAATAGTCATAAGTAGGCCCTAATATTTGTCCTCCCGGTATATCCTTAAATGCTGCCGATATTCTTCGAATCAGTCTCATTCCTCTTGTATCAATAGGACAGGAGTAATAATCTCTTGAAAGGGTGGAGCGATAAGCTCTCAGCAAAAATACCGCCTCTTCCACACTTCCTTCACACTGCTTTAATGCCAATGCAGCATATTCTTCAGAATAAAATCCTGCCTCACTCATTATTTTGTCTACCAGAAGTCCCATATTTTCTTTGATACATGATACGGTAATATCTTCTCTACTTTCCCGGAATATCTCTAACAGCTTCAGAGACTGCTCTATTGCTTCTTTTCCTCCGGTCACAGCTACATATGCCATGTCTTTTCCTCCTACTCTTCTATTTTCACCAAACGAGGAATTCCCAGAATTCCTCCTACATTATCTGCGAATACCAAATCAATACCCAGTGGATATTCTATTTTTAAACTGTTTCGCAACTCTATTACTTTTTTAATATATCCATATACAGATATGGTCTTTTTTTCCTTAATCCCAGGACCACTTAACGTCATCTTTTCCTCTCCATCAATGCTCTGACAAAGCAGTATGATTGTGGCTGATTGCTGCGGATCTGCATAGCTTCCATACTTTGCGTTTTTCAGAATCTCTTCCATGGAACCGTAGTTCAGTTCTGAAGAAAGAAAGATGTAATCTGCTTTATCTAATTCTGTTTCCTGACATAGAGTCAAACTATGAAGCTCCGAGGAAAGATTTGGGTTCTTTTCCACATACATCTTTTCTTCATTATCCAAAAGAGTACATCCCAGTGCCAGAAGAGAAGCACAGTTTCCACTAAACTTTTCTACCTGTACTCCAATATTTTTCTTTTCTCCCGGATTTGCAACCGCATCCAGCAGTTGGCGAAATATCTTCTGTCCATCATGGACAAACTCAAATTCATATGCTAACTTAATTTTTTCTGCCATCTCTACTCTCCCATTACATTGAAGTTTACTTTTGATTTTCTAATCTGCCGATTCAACTGTTCTCTTCCCTTTTTCTGTTGTCTTCCAAGCTGCTGTATTTTTTCTATTACAGTTTCTTTGTTTTTACTGCCGTTCAGATATCCATCAATAATTGCTGCTGAAACAGCTTTTTTGAAATCATCACCCGCTATTACACTTATGCCTTTGGCTCCATCTACAGTTACCATGCACTCTGTTGCCAGAACTTCTCCCAGATAAAACAACGAATTCTTAACGGACTCCCTTGCCTTTACCATGACCAGAGTCTTTTTTGGCTCTTTCAAAATCTGTATTTCACTTCCTGCCTTGATTTGTTCTGCAATCTCTCCTAACTCAGACTGGGATGCCTTTGCAAGAATTGCAGACATTTCATGCTTGGTCATACTTGTTCCTCCTTCATGTTTTCAACTATCTCTCATTTCCCTCACATCTTATGAACACTTTGTAAAGTTGCCAACTTATCCATGTAAATTGTATGTAAAACCTTTGTATTTTTATTGCTTGGAAAGTTTTCTACTGCTATAATTGCTTTGAAACTTCTAAAAAATATAAATAAAATTAACTATAAAAGGAAAGAATCATGAATAAAAAATGCACTTGGGAAACGATTGCAGATACGCTAATTAAAGAATTTAAACAGGATGTTTATAGAAAGGGGGAGAAAATGCCCAGCGAGAATAAAATGGCTGTCCGATTCGGCGTAACTCGTATTGAAATTCGCAAGGCTTATGAAAAATTAAAAGAATTGGGATATGTCTATTCTATGCAGGGATACGGCAGCTTTTTTTCGGGAAAACGTGAAAAAATCAAATTATTTATGAATGATCAAAGTTTTTCACAGAAGATGGCCTCTTTAAATCTACCACTTGAAACACGCAACATCGGATGCCAGAAAGTTCAGGAAGATTCTCTTATTCATAACATGTTGAAAGTACCTTCTATAGAAAACATTTATAAAATTACACGTCTACGCCTTATGTATGGCGAACCAATTGCCATACACATAAGTTATCTTCCAGAAGCCCTGTTTCCTTCCCTTTCAGAAGATGCTTCTAATCTTACTTCTGTCTATGACTATATGCATAATTGTGGATATACAGACCTTTTCTGTGACAATACGCAACTTACAGTATCTTCTTTAAGCAAAAAAGAACGAAATCTTCTGTACATTCAAGGATATGCCTCCAGCCTTGTTCTCACTTGTCGATGCATCTCCAAATCAACAGATACTGTAGTTGAAATTGCAAGGACAATTTATCGCAGTGATAAATTTATTTTCGAGTTGCCCTAAAAGTTTATTTTTATTAATTAAGTAAATCTCTCTTCTAAAAAAGAAGGATCTGTCGCTTTAATGAACAAAATTTCGTGAAGCGACAGCTTCTTTTTAACTTTTTTGTGGAATTTCAGACCTTTTATAATGTCTATTTAAATGTGTGCCTGTTTTACCTTTTTGTATTTTGTTATGCAGCTTATTGATATTTCTCGCCATAGCTAACAGTATACTTTCTGCAAGTACATTTGTTGTTCCTTTACTCAGATATCGTCTAAACCGCATATCCTGTTTTAAATCCCCAAAAGAACCTTCTACTTGAATAATTTTTGTCCGTTCTTCTAAGGACGTTTTAAAGTTATTCCCTTTGATACATTCACAGAATCATCTTTCGGAATGATTGTTTCGATATTTAGTGGAAGTTTTAATTGATATCCACTCTGATTTAGACTATAATCTTTCTGTAAGTTAATGTGTTTGGTCATACATTAATTTACACTAACTGCCGGATTCTTTCGAGGTCTGGCAGTTATTTTTTGCACGAAAAAGGAGCTGCGCACTAATCACTTAGTGCGACAGCCCCTTACCTATCACTCATCAGAATTTTTCTTCCGAATTTCTTTTGTATTTTTTTCTACCAGTTTTCTTGCTATCATAATCTGATGTCCGCAGCCCATGCACTTTAAGCGAAAGTCTGCTCCTACACGAAGCACCTCCCATTCATGGCTGCCGCAAGGGTGTTGTTTTTTTAACTTTACAATATCTCCAACTTCATATTGTATTGGCATACCGTTTCCTTCCTTTCTTTCTACTTGCAGACGATTTTTCCAAACAGCTCACCAATTGCCATCGGAAGCACTATATCTGCGCTACTGTCTTTTGTCGTTGCCGACTTATTAATGACTACTAACTTATGTCCTTGATAATAATCTACCAGTCCTGCTGCCGGATATACTGCAAGAGAAGTTCCTCCTATAATCAACATATCTGCCTGACTAATATAGTAAATTGCCTCTTGCATGGTCTTATTATCCAATCCTTCCTCATACAGTACCACGTCCGGTTTTATGTCTCCTCCACAGGTCTTACACTTCGGTACTCCTTCGCTGCGCAAAATATACTCTGCATCATAAAAGGCATGACAGGATTCACAATAATTCCGATGAATACTTCCATGAAGCTCTAATACCTTTTTACTTCCTGCCTTTTGATGTAAGCCATCAATGTTTTGGGTAACAATTGCCTTTACCTTTCCCATTGCTTCCAGCTCTGCTAATTTCTTATGCACCGTATTGGGCTCTGCGTCCAAACAAAGCATTTTATTGCGATAAAAACGATAAAATTCCTTTGGTTTTTGGCGGTAAAAAGTATGACTTAATATCATTTCCGGTGGATAGTCATACTGCTGATGATACAATCCGTCTACGCTGCGAAAATCCGGGATTCCACTTTCTGTGGAAACACCCGCACCACCGAAAAATACAATATTATCACTTTTTTCTACCATATCCAGAAACTGCTGCACTTTTTCTGATTCTTCTATATGTTCCATTTTTCTCTACCTTTCTCTCTACTCCTGCTTTTTTCTGCACAATATCTTCATCGTACCTGCTTTTCTTTGCGCAATATCTTCATCGTACCTGCTTTTCTCTGCACAATATCTTTATCGGACCTGCTTTTCTCTACATACTCCTCTTCGCTACCACTCCTACTTTTCCTTATGCTGAATTACTTCTGCCAATGCTCCATGAACCAAGAAACGATAATTATCTCCTGACGGCGTACAGGTCATTAGTGTTACTGTCTTTTGTTCCTTTTGCGGTACTATCCCCGTATCATAAATACTTCTATCTGTTACTTTTGCTAACCATTCTCCGTATGCGTCTTGGTTAGCAAACTGATATTGAAAAGAATCCCACGAAATATCTGCCACATAACAGGAAAAAATACTGTAACGATAAATAGCCTCTTCCGTATAAATCAAAAATTCGGAATTTTCCTTATATATTTGCTCGTCTTTAAATTGATTGAGCTTGGCAAACATGGACTTATCTTTCATATTATGACCATAGATAAAGGTATTATCATCGCTAAAATCTGATGCATTCTCCGCTTCCATAAAAATACTTCCGCATTTTATTTTTTCTTTCTCAAAGGAATGGGTCAAATAATACTCGTTATCTGTTCCTTTTACAATAGGATAACTAATGTCCATATTTGCCAAACGAATCCATCCCACAATGTCAGAATTTATCGCTTTCAACGCTTGGAAATCTACCGAAAAATCTTCCGGTAATTCTCCACTTTTTCCAATGTCCGTACCGCTGGTAAATTCCCCCAGTTTATCGTAGCTTTTCTGTCCTTTTGCATATTCCCAAAAAATCATCCCCAAGCGAATGATTGCATAAACAAAAACAGCCAGTGCCAGTAAAAGAATTATGGTACTTTTTAAATCTCTTTTTCCCTGTCGCGTTTTTTTCATAATAAAAAAGCCTCCCGGTCTTACCTCTAGTTAGTTACTAGTATAATGTATTTCCGGGAAACTTTCAATTTTTTATTAATTTCTTCGCAATGCTTCAATCGGACTTAATTTTGCTGCTTTTCTTGCCGGATAAATTCCGAAGAACACTCCCACTGCACAGGAAAACAACGTTGCACCCAGTATGGTACTTGCTGTTATTCCCGGATGAATTGCACTTTCCATTGCGCTACTCATAATACTACAAATTCCGGTTGCTCCAAGAAGTCCTAACAGTATTCCGATAATTCCGCCTACTATGGTTAGAATTGCTGCCTCTGCTAAGAACTGCATTAGAATAGAAGACGTCTTTGCCCCTAAGGACTTACGAATTCCGATTTCTCTGGTGCGTTCTGTTACCGATACCAACATGATATTCATAACGCCAATTCCACCTACAAACAGAGAAATCGCTGCCACACAAGAAATAAAGGTAGTTACAATGCTCAACATACTGTTCATTTCCGAAAGCATATCCTGAAAACTCTGAATCTGGTAATAATCCTCTCCTGCACTTTGATGTCTGGATTCCAATAAATGAATCAAATCTCTGGTAACCTGTTTTGCGTCTGCACCATCTGCGGTAAATGCATAAAAGGAATAAAATGCATCACTTTCCCAGCCGAATGCCTCAAAGGAAGTATACGGTACGTTTAATGTAACTGGCATTCCCTCATATGTGTAACTTACAAAATTTCCGTTTTCTTTTTGTTGCGTAACTCCAACAATCCGATAGCTTTGTGTAATTCCACCTACATTTATCTCCAAATCCATGCCTACCACATCATCGGAACCGAATAATCGCTTGGCATCCTCATCGGTAAGTACACAAACACGATTCCCTTCTTGTACATCCGCCTCGGTATAATAACGTCCTCGCTTCATATTATAATTTAATGATTTCCAGGAATCTTCTGTTCCACCACTAAGCGTAACCGCAAACTCGCCCTTTCCCGTTACTGTTTCTCCACTGGTTCCATCATCCGGACTTGCCCCATCGATTCCGTCTACCTTTTCCTTTACCGCCTTAATATCCTCCGGCGTAATCCATGCTTCTGCTGTTTGTGCAGCATCACTACAATATACATAAATCTGTCCTGTTCCCAAATCCTGCACCTCAGCATTCATTGCATTGGCTGTTCCATCTCCTACTGCCATTACCATAATAACAGAAGCAATTCCTATGATAATACCTAACATGGTCAGAAAAGAACGCCCTTTATTGGCAGTAATGTTCTTTAATGCCATTTTTATATATTCTAACATCTTTCCCATTTAAGTACCTCTTTCCAATTAATTCTATACTACTATTCTGCCTCTGTTTTTGATGTAATAGTAATTGAATCACCTTCTTCATTCTCTCCCGGATCAGCAATTACTTCCTCTCCCTCTTTCAGACCTTTGGTAATTTCAATGCAATCATCTGAGGTAACTCCTGTTTCAATACTGCGTTTTTTCAATACTCCATCCTCACATACCCAGCAAAAGCTTCCGTCTTTTCCGATATTTACTGCTTCTGTTGGCAGAATCACCACATTTTTTGCTTCTGCTGCATGGATAGATACTTTTGCTTCTACTCCTAAGAAAATATTACTGTCCGGATTATCTATATGCACAGTTGCTGTAATAGAAGTGGATGTAGCCGCCTGATTACTTCCCCCTGCACCGCCACTGGTGGCAATACGGCTGATTTTTGTAACAGTTCCCTCATACGTCTGTCCTGCAAAAGTAATGGTTGCTTTCTGTCCTTCTTTTACCTTTTCATATACATTTTTTGATAAAGAAACGTCTACATTTACATCATCAATGCTCTGAACCGTAAACAACTGCATTCCCTGAGAAACGGTTGCTCCTTCTAATACCTGATTGTCTGAAATAACGCCGTTAAACTCTGCACTAATTCCGTTTTTTCCGGCCTCAATCAGTTCTGCTAAGGACTTTTGCTCTAACTCTGCTAAATTGTTATTGGTCTGCATCTGTGCCTTTGCTTCTTTGCTAAGTGTTGCACTATCTGCTTCTGCAATGGCTTTTTGGCTTTCTAACTGCGTTTGAAGGTCTGCCAGCTCTGACTGGGCCGTGGACAACTTCTGCTGCAACTGTGTATTTCCACTTTCACTTGTTCCAATAGAAGTATCTGCCTGTAATGCTGTAATTTGTGCAGTAATATTATCTAACTGTGCTTTATTGGTATCATAATCATTTTTTGCCGCACTTAAAGCTGCATTTGCCGACTTTAATATTTCAGATGCTGCTGCGATATCTGCTGTATTTCCAGATGCTGTGGCTGCGTCAAAGTTAACCTGTGCATTTTGCTGTGCAACCTGCGCTGTGCTATATGCTGCTCTATTCTGTTCTACTGCCACCGCCATATCTGACTGCTGTTGCTGTAATGCCACAATCTGACTGGTAATACTGTCACTTGCCTGCTGCAATGCTGCTGCCTGTGCTTGTGCATCTCCGGCAATTGCTGATGTGAGATTGGCAACTTCCTGTTTCTTGGCGTCTACCTGCTGCTGCAAGGTTGCGGCTTTGCTCTTAGCATCTGCCTGTGTCTGTGCTGCCTGTGCTGACTTATTCACACTATCCTGATATCCAAGGCTGTTTGCCTTTACGGTAAGCTCTGCTTTCTGATTTTGTTCTTCTAAGTCATCCAGATTAAACTCTACTAATTTATCTCCTGCATTTACCATATCTCCTACCTGAAAAGAAGCTGCTTTTACAGTGGCATTTACAGGTGAAAAAAATGTCTTTTGCTGTCCACTTACTACTGTTCCACTGGTTTCAACAGTCTCTGTTACGTCACCTTTTTCTACTTTTGCTGCCTCTACTTTCATGGCTTGTGCCATCGCTTCTCCTGCATTTGCTGCACTATTGACGAGGATAGCTCCCACAACCACTACCACAAGCAAAATGGGAATTACAATTTTCAATACTTTTTTTGTGCTCTTACTCATGCCTTTTTTCTTCATCTCTTACTCCTTTACCAGTTCTTCATTATAATAATCTTCCACAATTTTTCCATCCAAAATTCGCACAACCCGCTTCGCCTGCTCTGCAATGTCATTATCATGGGTAATCAAAATAACACTTCTACCAGTATCATGCAGGCTTCGCAAAATCCCCATAATTTCCTTGGTAGATACAGAATCCAGATTTCCGGTAGGCTCGTCTGCCAGTATTACCGGCGGCTTTGCTGCAATGGCTCTTGCAATAGCAACTCTCTGCTGTTGACCTCCTGACATTTCTGCTGGTTTGTGATGGATTCTTTTTTCCAAACCTACCATATTTAATGCTTCCATTGCCAGCTTATGCCGCTCGCCTCTTCCAATTCCACGATAAATAAGCGGCAGCTCTACATTTTCTATGGCAGTTAAATTTGAAATCAAATTAAATCCCTGAAAAATAAATCCGATTTCTTCATTTCGAATCTCTGAAAGCTGATTATCTCCCAGCTCAGATACATCCTTACCGTTTAAATAATACTCTCCCGAGGTAGGTACATCTAAACATCCCAACATATTCATTAGTGTGGACTTTCCAGAACCAGAGTGACCGATAATTGCCACAAACTCGCCTTTTTGAACCTCTAAGCTCACATGATCCAATGCCCAAACTTCATTTTCACCGGGATTATATACCTTGCACATATCCTTTACTTTTATCAGTGCTTCCAACGTTTTCCCTTCTTTCTCTTTACTTTTTCCATTTTATGGTTATTATGATAATATACTTTTCTTAAGAAAAATGTTGGTTTTTCTTAATTTAACCTAAAAATATTTTGATTCTCAAAATATATAACGAAATCCGAAGATTTTTCTCTTCAATTTTGGGAATCTTTTTTCCATATACTACATAACATGATAGAAATGCTTTTACAAAGGAAGGAATACCTATGAAAATTATTGATATGCATTGTGACACTATTTCAAGAATCTATAAAACACCAGACTCTCAGCTTCGTCAAAATAATTTCCAGCTGGACCTTATGAAAATGAAGTCTTCCGAATATCTGCTTCAAAACTTTGCTATATTTATTGACCTAGACGAGACAGAAACCCCTTACGAAACCTGTCATGAGCAAATTCGTGTTTTTAAAAGCGAAATGGCAAAAAACAGTGATATTATTGCACCAGTTACTACTTATGTAGAAATTATCGAAAATGAAAAAGTTGGAAAAATGTCTGCTCTTATGACAATTGAAGAGGGGCAGGTGTGTAACGGCGATTTAAGCATTTTGAAAGAGTTTTATGACTTAGGTGCTCGTATGATGACTTTTACCTGGAATCACAAAAATACACTGGGATTTCCTGCCGAGCCTGTTCATGACTCTGACCGGGGCGGACTTACCCACCTTGGCATTGCCTTTTTAGACGCTATGGAGCAGCTTGGAATAATTCCTGACGTTTCTCACTTATCTGACCAAGGAATTACTGATGTTTGTCGTCTTGCAAAAAAGCCCTTTGTGGCAAGCCACTCAAATTCCCGCTCTCTTTGTGGACGGTGTCGGAATCTGCCGGATGAACTCATTCGCAAAATTGCAGAAAAAGGTGGGGTCATTGGCGCTAACTTCTATGGACCTTTTCTCACCAATACACCTAACAGCGATGGGTGCTTTTTTAGCTATGTAAAAGACATTGCCCAGCACATTCGCCATTTGGTAAATATCGGTGGCATTAATTGTGTTGGTCTTGGCTCTGACTTTGACGGCATTGATGACAATATCGAAATGAAAGATTGCAGCTTTTTGCCGCTTTTAGAGTCTGAGCTTCGTAAAAACGGATTCTCCGAAACAGAAATTGAGCATATTTTTTATGGTAATGTATTGAATTTGTATCAAGAATTGTTGTAATGATAATTTGAAAACTATTTTATATGGAAAGGATTTATATGTATACCGGAATTGTAACTGTTCCTAAAGCAACGCTTTATGAAAATCCTACCAAAGAAACAGTCTCTGATGAACTGCTGTCCGGATGGCTTGTTACCGTAATGCAGGAACGAGGCAGAACTTTAAAAATTATGACTGACTACGGATATTCGGGATGGATAGACCGTCAACACATTCGCCGCATATCTAGGGAAACCTTTCACCACTGGAAAGAAACTCCTAGTACAGCTATTATATGCCGAAAAAATATAGATATATTAAAAGCTTCCCCTGTGCAAGCTCCTGTACTATCTACCTTGTTTATGGGAAGTCGGGTTATTCTCTGCGGCAATTCGGAAAATGGCTGGCAAAAAATACAAACTGCAGGTGGATACTGCGGTTATGTTCCTGCGCTTTCACTCATTGCTCCTCCTGATACCACACTTTCCCATTCCGGATGTCTGGTTCCAGACATTTTATCTGCGGATGAGTGGGAACTTCGCTCTTGCGTATTAAATTATGCCATGTCCTTTTTAGGCACACAATACCGCTGGGGCGGAAAAACAGTTCTCGGTATGGACTGCTCCGGTTTTACTTTTATGTGCTATTATATGTGCGGCATTATTATTTATCGGGACGCTGTTATAAAGGAAGGTTTTCCCGTACATAAAATTTCATTTTCCTGTATCAAGCCTGCCGACCTGTTGTATTTTCCCGGTCACGTTGCCTTATATCTCGGAAATGGAAAATACATTCACTGCACTGGAAATCCTAATAGTTTTGGCTGCGTCATTAACAGTCTGCGGTCGGAGGATTTGGACTATCGTGCTGATTTAGCAGAAAAGCTTTTGGCTGTTGGAAGTGTGTTTTAAGCATTACTTCCAATTTTTACACGATAAAAGGCATTACCAATAATGGTAATGCCTTTTCGAGTTGCGGGGACAGGATTTGAACCTGTGACCTTCGGGTTATGAGCCCGACGAGCTTC
>CAYTDI010000039.1:0-22968 GCA_964436595.1 uncultured Eubacterium sp. | reverse complement strand
TCTGTGGCACTATGCCTACTCTTTTTTTATTTACCCCAATGAAAAGTGTACAACCTGTTTTGTGAAAATCACAGACAGTCTCTTTTGGTATAGGAAATATTCTATTTGAAGAGCGCTACGATGACTTGAGAAATAATATTCGACAAAAAGCATCAAAATCATACAAAAAGATTGAAAAAACTTTCTGAAATTGTTAATATAAAATATATAACCTTATTTTGCAAGTAAACGTGATAGGAGGGAAAAAGATGGCAGCATCAAAAGAACCACGGGTCAGAATCAGTGATGATGAAATGCAGGCCTTTCTATATATACCGTATGAGTTGATGGATGATTATAAAGACGAGGAGAAGATACGTCTGTTTTTAAAGCAAAAGGGAGTAAATTTTGGAATCATAGAAGAAAATTTGAAAGGGATGTTGGAGAAACAGCTATGTGATCGTGAAATTCTTATCGCCGAAGGACATCAGTCAGAGAATGGCACAGACGGCTATTATGATTATAAGTTTAATCTTAATTTTAGTAAAAAGCCTAAGGTACGACCAGATGGAACGGTAGATTACTGGAGTATTAAAATGGTGGAAACAGTAGAAAAAGGTCAGGTAATAGCACTATATCACAAGGCGTATCAGGGAAAGGATGGCATGAACGTAAAAGGTAAGATTATCCTTGCGAGACGTGGTAGAGATCAGGTGCCTTTGCGTGGAAAAGGCTTTGAACGTTCAGAGGATGGAAGTACTTATACTGCACTGATTGATGGAAAAATAGAAATGTTGAACGGAAGAATCACCATACTTCCGGTATATGAGATAAACGGTGACGTAGATTTATCGGTAGGTAATATTGATTTTAGGGGCGATGTAATTATTCATGGAGGAGTCTGCTCCGGAGTAAATATTAAAGCTACCGGAACTATTACCATTGACGGCATTGTAGAGGGTGCACAGATTGAAGCCGGCAAGGACGTGGTATTAAGAAGCGGTGTAATGGGAGCATCTCGGGCAAGTGTTACCAGCAGAGGAAACATTACAGCGAAGTTTTTTGAATATACCAAGGTACATGCGAATGGTTCCATTCAGGCAGATGTATTCTTAAATTGCAAGGTTTCTTGTGGTGGAAGTATTATTTTAGATGGCAGAAAGGCTAGTATAGTAGGAGGAGAAGTGTGGGCGATTGAGAGCATTTCTGCTCAGACAATTGGAAGTGATGGGGAAGTAAGGACAAAGGTTCGTATCGGAAATGATGCCAATGTTATGCGGCGTATTTCTATTTTACGAAGCAAAATAGAAGTAGAACAAGAGAATTTGTACAAAATCGAAGAAGGATTAAAAGTATTAGATGATGTAAAAAATGACCCACGCAGAACAGAGCTGTTGCGTGTGAAAATTCGAGACAGTGCATTATTAGCAAATGATACAGCAGAGCTTGAAAAGTTAGAAAGTCAGATTGAACGGGCAAAAGGCGGAAGTATTTCTGTAAAGGGAAAGGTTTATCCGGGAGTCTGGGTGGAAATGGATGAATTACGAATTAATGTGAAAGAAGAGCAGGAACGCTTAGAGTTTGTAAAGAATCCGGATAAGATTGTAATGTGTCAGTTAGAATCTTAGGAAAATGTCGAAAAAACAATACAAAATGTGCTTGCATAAAATCACCACTTCATTATAATGAGAAGTGGTGATTTTTTATGAAGACATATGAAGAAATAATAGATTATATAGCAGGAATACCAAAGTTTACAACGAAACATCCACTGTCACATACGAGGGCGTTTTTGGAACGTTTAGGAAATCCGCAAAATCAGTTTAAAGTAATACATGTAGCAGGAAGTAACGGAAAGGGAAGTGTTTGTTCGTTTCTTGCCAATATTTTAAAAAAAAGCGGCAAGAGTACCGGATTATTTACCTCTCCCCATTTAGTAGAATTGGAAGAACGTTTTGTAATAGATGGAGAACAGTGTACCAAAGAAGAATTTTTGCAGGCAGTAGAAAAAGTACAGTCCGTAGTGATGGATATGGAACAAGAAGGAATTGCCCATCCATCCTATTTTGAATATTTATTTGCAGTAGGAATGGTGATTTTTCAGAAGCGAAAAGTGGAATATGCGGTATTAGAAACAGGATTAGGTGGAAGATTGGATGCAACCAATGTGGTAGAACACCCATTACTTACGATAATTACGTCTATCAGTCTGGAACATACCGAAATTTTAGGGAATACCATTGCCAAGATTGCAGGAGAAAAAGCAGGAATATTAAAAGAGCAGGTTCCGGTGGTATATGATGCATCTAATTTAGAAGCAGCACAAGTCATTGAGGAACGAGGGAAACAGTTAAATTGCAGAATGTTTCCGGTATATCCAGAGAAAATTAAAATTTTATTAAACACTGGGAAAAAGATTGATTTTTCCTATGAATGTAGGTATGATGTTACTGAAACAGAAATCCCATTTGGTGCGCCATATCAGGCACAGAATGCTGCGGTAGCATTAATGGCAGCCAATTATCTCACAGAAGCTGAGAAAATATCCAATGAAGCAATTCGAGAAGGGATGCGTACCGTACGATGGAAGGGAAGAATGCAGGAAGTACGGGAAGACGTATATTTTGACGGAGCACATAATGCAGATGGTATTCGGTGTTTTTTGCAGGCAGTGAATAAAATGACAACAGTTCCATCCATATTGCTGTTTTCTATGGTTCAAGAAAAAAATTATGTAAAAGCAGTGAGAGAATTATTAAAAGATGGAGAGTGGGAACAAATTTTTGTAACTACCATTTCCGATGCCAGAGGGATTCCGGCAGTAACATTGAAGCAGGTATTTGAACAGGAAGCACATGCCATGAATCAGATAATAAAGATAACAGAAATAGATCAGGTAGAGAAGGCTTTTGCAGAAGCAATGAGAGTGAAAAAAAAGGGACAGAAATTGTTTTGTGCAGGGTCATTGTATCTCGTTGGAGAATTAGAACAGATTGTAGGAGGAATGAAAGATGCTTAATTTTGAAGAAGAATTGAAAAAGTTTAAACCAAGCCTTGAGGTAGAAGAGGCTGAGGATGCCATATATGATAGAGACCTTACCGATATGACCGATATTATGCAGGAAATTATGAAAGAAGCAAGAGAACAAAGATAGACGAAACGGTGAGGAAGGTAAAGATTAAAGATGGATTCATATAATAAAATTATTCGTATATCCAATACGTTATATAATATTGGACTGGAGAAAGCAAGAGTGCGGGACTTATCAGGAGCAGCAGAGAGTCTGCGAAAGAGTCTGCGTTTTTATAAAGCCAACACACAGGCAAGAAATTTGTTAGGATTAGTATATTTAGAAATGGGCGAAACAGTAGATGCCCTAAGCGAGTGGGTGATTAGCAGAAGCCTTCAGCCGGAGGATAATATTGCAGAACAATACTTAGAGTCGATTCAATCCAATCGGGCGAAGCTCAATACCATTAATCAGACCATTAAAAAGTATAATCAGGCATTGCTTTATTGTCAGCAGGACAGTCAGGATTTAGCTATTATACAGTTGAAAAAAGTCCTTTCCTTAAATCCTAATTTAATAAAAGGACACCAGTTGTTAGCATTGCTTTATATGCAGGAAGGCAGATATGACCAAGCGAAAAAAGAGCTTCGTGCAGCAGGAAGAATTGATGCAAATAATACTGTTACATTGCGCTATTTAAAAGAAGTAAATTTACAGCTTCATGGAGAACAGCCATCTCAAAAGAATGGTCGCAAAGAAAAGGAAGAGCAGATTGCATATCAAAGCGGCAATGAGACGATTATTCAGCCAACCAATATGAAGGATAATTCAGGAGTTATGACAATTATTAATATTGTCATCGGTATGGTCATTGGTGTGGCAATTGCATATTTCCTAATTATGCCGGGAATACGGCAGAATGAAACATCAGATGCGAAAAAATCAGAAGTAGAGGCAAATAATAACCTGACCACCAAGAATCAGGAGATTAAGAAGTTAGAAAGTCAGATTGATGATTTGAATAATCAGATTGCAGACCTGAACCAGAAACAAGAATCTGCACAACAGGTAACAGATATGTATGATAAGCTGTTAGCCGGATATCATGCTTTTACTCAGGACGATATCGAAGGGGCAGGTAATATGCTGGCAGAAGTAAACCCAGAGTTATTATCCGAGAGTGCCAAAACCGTTTATAATGAAGTAAACATAAAGGTAAACGAACAGTATTTGGTAAGCCTATATGAAAAAGGTTCAAGTGCTTATGACAATCGTAATTATGAAGAGGCAGTAACAGAATTAGAAAAGGTTGTACAGATGGACGAAGATTATGAAGATGGCAATGCCATCTACTATCTGGCACAGTCTTATCGAAAGCTGGAAGATACAGAAAATGCGAAGAAGTATTATCAAAGAATGGTAGAACTTCATCCGGGAACAGAGCGGGCTAGAACCTCCCAGTCTTACTTAGACGAGATGGAAGAATCTGCAGCACCGGAAGAATAGAACAATAATTATAAGAATTTACAAAAGACGTCATGAATAGGAATTCATGGCGTCTTTTTATATCATAGGAAAGGAAGAAAGAGATGGAACATAAGTATGAAAGAGAGTATGGGTGTCTGATTTTAAAAATGCCCAAAGAATTGGATCACCATCAGGCAGAAGTTTTAAAAGAGGAGGCAGATGGATTACTGTTAAAATATCCGGTGCGAAGTCTGATATTTGATTTTTCAGATACGCAATTTATGGATAGCTCCGGCATAGGGGTGATTATAGGAAGATGCAAAAATGTTCGTTTTTCCGGAGGATATGTGAAGGCTGTTCATTTAAATGAACAGATACAACGAATTTTTAAAATATCCGGCTTAATGAAAATTATAGAAATTGATTCATAGAGGGAACACAAGGAGGATTATATGGAATATTTAAAAAATGAAATGAAGATGGAATTTCAGGCAATATCTTCAAACGAAGGATTTGCCAGAGTGGCTGTGGGGGCATTTATTGCAGTATTAAATCCAACGGTGGACGAGCTTGCGGATATCAAGACAGCAGTAAGTGAGGCTGTAACTAATTGTATTATCCACGGATATGAACAGCAGAAAGGAAGTATTTGGATTCAATGTAAAATAGAAGGAAATCAAATAGAAATATCCATTACGGATAGCGGGAGGGGAATCCGTGATGTAGAACAGGCGAGAGAGCCATTGTTTACCACAAAACCGGAGTTAGAACGCTCAGGCATGGGATTTGCATTTATGGAGGCGTTTATGGACGAGTTGGAGGTAGTATCTAAAGTGGGAGAAGGTACTTGTGTAACAATGCGCAAAACCATAGGACAGGGGTGAAGGAGTGGAGCTGCTGATAGAAAAGCCAGAACAGGAGAGAGCAAAAGATGAACAGGTGAAAAAACTGCTGGAGCTGGCACATAGCGGAGATAAAACAGCAAGAGATACGATGGTAAAAGAAAATATGGGATTAATCTGGAGTATTGTTCGAAGATTTAGCAATCGTGGCTATGACTTAGAAGACTTATTCCAAATTGGAAGTATAGGACTTATGAAAGCCATTGATAAATTCGATACATCCTTTGAAGTAAAATTTTCTACATATGCAGTTCCTATGATAACCGGAGAAATTAAGCGTTTTTTGCGGGATGACGGATTGATTAAAGTAAGCAGAAGTATCAAGGAAAACGGAGCAAAAATAAAAAAAGCCAAAGAGCGTTTGCAGGCAGAACGAGGGAGAGACATTACGCTGCAGGAATTATCAGAAGAAACCGGGATAGAAAGAACGGAAATTGTCATGGCTCTTGAGGCAAATGGAGAAGTAGAATCTATTTATAAGCCCTACGCTCCGGAGAATGGAAAAGAAACTTGTCTGGCAGAACGTTTACCACAGGAAAAGGACAGCCATGAAGTTCTTCTTAATCATATGTTATTAGAGCAGTTATTAGAGGAATTAGGGCAAGAGGAACGTCAAATCATTCAAATGCGCTATTTTGAAGAATGTACGCAAATGCAGGTGGCAGAAACATTAGGAATCAGTCAGGTGCAGGTAAGCCGTATGGAGAAAAAAATTTTATTGTCTATGCGGAAAAAATTATAAAACGATTAGAATAAAATGTATAAATGAAAAAAAGCATGGCATACTACTTTCAAAGAAGGAAAAGGAAGTGAGTAAATGAGCCATACCAAAATTTATCGATTATGCCTTCTATCCGTGGTGATACTTACCATTATAGGAGGTATTTTCTATTATGTGGAATATGCAAAGGATGAAATACAAATTACCGAAGGAACTCTGGTAAAGAATCAGGAGTGGCAGGAATATGGTAGCTAATTCAGATACATTATATATAAAAATCGAACAAAATGTGTTGGTCAAAGAACCGGCTGTCGTACTGAAAGACATTGCAAAGCTTACTTCTACCAACCGAGAACTGGTAAATAAGTTAAAAACCCTGAAAGTATATCAGTTTCATACACCGGCAAATCAGGAAAAAAAGAAAAGGCAGAGTGAAGTTTTTTCCATCTTAAAAATTATTGAACTGATAGGAAAAGAATATCCTAATATTGAGATTCAAAATATGGGAGAAAAAGACTTCATTATAGAATATGAGCCACAGCAGGAAATAAAATGGCTGCAATATCTAAAAGTTGCTGTTTTATGTGTGTTTACTTTTTTTGGTTCTGCATTTACCATTATGACATTTAACAATGATGTGGGAGTAGGAGAAGTGTTTTTAGACTTTTATCAGCAGGTTATGGGAAAAGAATCGGATGGTTTTACAATTCTGGAAATCAGCTATGCCATTGGATTGTCGCTTGGTATTCTTGTATTTTTTAACCATATAGGAAGAAAAAAAATCACCCATGACCCAACGCCGATTCAGGTGGAAATGCGTACTTATGAAAAGGATATTGATACCACCTTTATAGAAAACTGTGGAAGAAAAGGAACAAGTAATGATGTGGATTAAAGAACTGTTTTTGGGATTGATAGGACTTGCATCCGGTTTTGCGGTATCGGCGGGAGTATTTGCCTTTATTATATCGGTGGGTGTAATTCCAAGAATGATAGGAAAGACCAGAACGGTAAAAGAAGTACTTATTTATGAGACTATAATTTTGTTTGGGGGAACGTTCGGAAATTTATTTTCTTTATTTCACTGGAAACTGCCGTTAGGAGTACCCTTATTAGTGCTGTTTGGTGTATCGGCAGGAGTATTTACCGGATGTTTGGCGGTGGCATTGGCAGAAATTCTAAACTCATTTCCAATTATGTTTCGAAGACTGCGAATTAAAGAAGGACTTGGGTGGATGCTGTTTTTCATGGCAATGGGAAAAACTTTCGGGTCCTTATATTTTTACATGAATCATATGCAAAAGTTTTAATGGAGAAAGTGAGGAAATCATATGGCACAGGAAACTATAAAGCAAAAAGAAAAAAAGAATCAGCAATACAATGAGTATGTAAAGCAGGTAACTCCCACACATTCTCTTTCGAAAAATATGGCGAAAGCATTTGTTTTAGGGGGAATAATTTGTGTAATCGGACAATTTATTTTGAATACGGCAATGAATCAGTTTGGACTAGAGCAGGAAATTGCAGGCGGATGGTGCAGTATGATATTGGTACTGATAAGTGTCATCCTTACAGGATGCAATATATATCCCACCTTGGCAAACTGGGGCGGCGCGGGAGCATTAGTACCCATTACCGGATTTGCCAATTCCGTAGCAGCACCAGCCATTGAGTTTCAAAAAGAAGGACAAGTATTTGGAATCGGATGTAAGATTTTTACTATTGCAGGCCCTGTAATATTGTATGGAATATTTACAAGCTGGGTATTGGGGTTTATTTATTGGATAGGAAAATGTTTTGGATGGTTTTGATAAAAACAGCGGGAAGCCTTGTGTTTCCGGCTGTTTTTGTCTTATGAAAACGAAGCTGGCGACTGTACGCTCCTATTTTCATCGTGGGCGTGAAAAATTAAAAGAAGCTCCAACAGAGATAGTTAAAAGCAACAAGAATCCTCAAAAAGCGAGCACCTTCTTATTGCATTTCCGAGCATAAAAAACTATAATAAAAGTGGTGGGTTGTTTTGGAAAACAAAAGGAGGAGAAGGATGACAGAGAGTGCACATAATACAAACTGGAGTAAATTTTGTAAGTTTATAGAGGTGCTGAATCCGTGTATGGATGACTATCTCTATATATATGACATAAAAGAGGATTTTTATGAAATATCCCCAGGGGCTTTGGAACGGTTTAAAATATCAGAAAATCGCTTTCATAATGCAGTAGAGGGACATCGGGAATTTGTTTATGAAGACGATATTGATATGTTAATAGAAGATTTGAATGAGGTAGTGGCAGGAAAGAAAGATTTCCATAATCTTCAGTATCGTTGGAAAGATCCGGATGATAAACCCATATGGATTAATTGTCGTGGTAGAGTTATCAGAGACAAGGAAGGGAATCCGGAGTTCTTAGTTGGATGTATCAATGAAATAGGAGCGAAACAAAAGGCAGACAATACCAGCGGATTGTTAGGAGAATCCAGTCTTAAGGAATATTTACATCAGGCAGATATCAATGTATTAGATGGTTATATTCTTCGTCTTGGAATCGATAATTTTAAAGAAATTAATGAAAATAAAGGTATTGAATATGGTGATGTTATCTTAAAAAAGACGGCAGAATGTATCAAAGCAGTCATGTTACCAGAGCAGAAGCTTTATCGTGTAGTCGCAGATGAATTTGCAATTGTAGATTTTCAGGCAGACGGCATTAAGCGTGCTCAGAAACAGTATAAAAAAATTTGTCAAAAAATCGAAGAATTTATTGAAGGAAATTGTTATGAAGTGGTCTATACCATTTCAGGCGGTATATTGAGCTGTAATCAGATACAGGAACAGTCCTTTTTATCTGCAATGAAGTTATCAGAGTTTGCATTAAATGAGGCAAAACGCAGAGGAAAGAATCAGGTATATGTTTTTGAAGAAGAAGACTATCAGGAGTCTTTGCGAAAAAAAGACTTACTGCGTAGCCTGCGATATGCAATTTATAACAACTGTCAGGGATTTGAGGTATACTTTCAGCCCATTGTAAATGCAGAAACAGGAAGAGTGGCAAGTGCAGAAACATTACTGCGTTTTCAATCAGAAGAAACAGGCTTTCTCTCTCCGGCACAGTTTATTCCTCTGTTAGAAGAAACAGGGCTTATTATACCTGTGGGAAAATGGGTGTTAGAGCAGGCTTGTGCTAAATGCAGTGAAATTCATAAGTATATACCGGATTTTCGTGTAAGTGTCAATTTATCCTATGTTCAGGTGAAAAAGAGTAATGTTTTAAAAGATATTATAAATACCATAGAAAAGTATCAGTTAGACCCTCATAAGCTGATTATCGAATTGACAGAAAGTGGATTTTTAGAGTCCGATGCTAACTTCCGAAGACTATGCGATGGATTAAAAGAAGCAGGCGTTGCCCTTGCGTTAGACGATTTTGGAACAGGATATTCCAATTTCCATTATTTATATGACCTTAATCCGAATATCATTAAGATAGACCGTTCTTTCACTGTAAAAGCGTTACAGAATAAATATGAACATGGATTATTGGAGCATATTATACAAATGATTCATAGCATTGAGCTTCGTATTTGTGTAGAAGGAATTGAAACTAATGAGGAATTGAAGAAAATCAATGATTTAGGTCCGGATTATATTCAAGGATATTTCTTTGGAAAACCTTGCCCATATGATACATTTTATGAAACACATATAAAAAAGGCAGAACTATAAAAAGAAAGAGTGATTGCTTTTCTAAAATATTCATAGTATGATAATAGACAAAAGGAATGAGTAGGAGAAAAATTGTGGAAGAAAAACGTAATTACAAAAGAAAGCGAAAAAGACAACAAAGAGAACAGCAGATAAAAATCGGATGTATAGTTCTGATAATTCTAGCTGTTGTCGGAATGAGTTTAATCATAAAAAGTTGTACAGCGGGAAAGAAAGAAAATACCAAAGATACGGTGGAAACAGCAGCAGATGCAAAGAAAAAAGAGGATAATAAGAAAGCGAAAGAGAGTGAGCGACAGCAGCTTTTAACGCAGGCAAATCAAATAGCTGCCGGATATGATTATGATAGTGCCATTACCTTATTACAATCTTATGATGGGTATGAGAATTACAAAGAACTGACAGATGCAATAGCTAGTTATAATGAGCAAAAGGCAGCATGTGTGCCGGTTAATGCAGAGGAAGTTACCCATATATTTTACCATTCTTTAGTGGTTGATCCGGATAGGGCATTTGCAAATCAAGACAGTGATCATCAGGCAGAAGGAAATAACCAGTGGATGACTACCGTAGACGAGTTTAATAGAATTACGCAGTTAATGTACGATGAAGGATATGTGTTGGTGAATTTGCATGACATAGCACAAGAAACAGTAGACGAAAATGGGGCAGTACATTTTTCTGAAGGAACGATTTTACTTCCACCGGGAAAAAAGGCATATGTATTGTCTGTGGATGATTTATCTTATTACCATTGTTATGAGAACTACGGTTTTGCATCTAAGATGGTATTAGATGGGAATGGAAAGCCAAAATGTGAGTACATACAGGCAGATGGAACCACTGTGGTAGGAGATTATGATGTAGTTCCATTGTTGGACAAATTCATGGAAGAACATCCGGATGGAGCATATCATGGGGCAAGAGGAACCATAGCACTGACCGGTTACAATGGAATCTTAGGATATCGTACCGATATTAGTTACGAAACCAAACCGGCTGATTTGTACAAGGATAAGGTAAAGTGGTTAGAGAATCATCCGGAATTTAATTTAGAGCAGGAACGTGCCGAAGCGAAAAAAGTAGCAGATGCCATGAAAGCTGAGGGATGGTCTTTTTCCAGTCATACTTGGGGACATTTAAAGGTTGCATCCATTACTTTAGAGCAGTTACAGGCAGATACAACACGTTGGAAAGAAAATGTAGAACCATTAGTAGGAAATACAGATGTAATTATTTTTGCTCATGGTGAAGATTTAGGAGATTGGACAGATTATGACCAGAACAATCCGAAGTTCCAGTACTTAAAGTCTCAGGGATATAATTTCTTCTGTAATGTAGACTCCAGACAGTATGGGGTGCAGATAAGAGATAATTATGTACGTCAGACCAGAAGAAACATAGACGGGTATCGTCTCTACCAGAATGCCATTGGAAAAGAAAATAATTTATCAGATTTATTCAATGCGGCAGATGTTATAGATGCAAAAAGACCACCGGTATTGCCGTTGGGATAAGTGAATATAAGGATAATATAGATCATACAGAAATGTATGGTCTATTTTTTTACACAAATTATATATAACATTTACCTGTACATGATAGTGTGGGAGTTGAAAATCTATATATAATAAGACCTGTCAGACAGGTTTGCCGCCAGAACAGTCTTAAGGATAAACATGGAAAGGAAAAAATATGATAAGCAAAAGAATATATGAATTAAGAGAAAAAATGGAAAAATATATTGAAGAAAATCATTTAAAAGCAGGAGATAAATTGCCATCGGAAGTTGTGCTTTCAAATTTATTCGAAGTAAGTCGTCCAACTTTGCGGGAGTGTCTTAAGGTATTTCAGAAAGAAGGGATGTTGGTAACTATAAATGGTTCAGGCACATATTTATGTGATACCAGCTGCAACTTAGCTAATACTATTAATGAGTTAATAGGAACTGGAGAGTTAATTCGGTTGTCGGGATATAAGGAAAGCGCAGATATTGTAGAAATTGATTTGACAGAACCAGAGGAAGAATGGAGAAATATCCTTGGATTGAGTAAAGAATCGCAGGTGGCAGTAATCAAAAGAATTAGAAAAGCAGATGAAAAAAAGGTAGCTATGGCATGGAATATTTTTCCGGAAGAATATATCAATTATGAAGAAATAAAGAAAAACGGATTTGGAGTATCTATTTTTGATTATTTAGAAAATCGACAAGGGATACAGATATCTCATGCAGAATCTGTAATACAGGCACTGAATGAAGAAGATATTTATGATAATGTTGCAAGTGATGTATTGGGGAAACAGGCAATTCTTATGAAACAGATTCATTATGATGAAAGACAGAAACCTATTTTTTATTCTTTGGATTATTTTAGAACAGATGTGATTACGTTGAAAATCAGACGAGAGAGGAAGGCTGCCAAATGAGAAAAAAGAGAAATCTCAAAACAGGGATGTTAAGAATAAAAAACAGAATTGTCGGTTGGTGCAAAGAACCATACAGTGTGATGTTTTTTGTATTGTTTTGTGTATTGCTGTTTTTAATTGCGGTTCCATTATGGGAAATTATAAAAGAAAGTTTACAGTTATTGACTTCAGATGCAAAAAGGCAGGGAGTAGAAACTGGAAGTTTTAGTTTATATTATTGGAAACAATTATTTGCAAGCAAGATTTCTAAAAAAATGTTCTATGAACCGTTGAGGCATTCTCTTGTAATTGCACTGTGTGTATCGGTAATTAGTATTGTAGTTGGCGGAACAATGGCATGGTTGATGGTGCGTAGTAATTTGCCTTTTAAAAAATTTTTTTCTAAGGCAATTATAGTTCCATATATGTTACCGGCTTGGTGTAAAGCAATGGCTTGGATTGCTATATTTAAAAATCCAAGAATTGGTGGGAGTTCAGGATTTTTAAGTTATCTTGGTGTTCAGGTGCCGGACTGGCTTGCTTATGGGCCAATTGCAATTATTCTTGTATTGTCTATGCACAACTATGCCTATACATATTTATTGGTATCTTCTGCATTGGAAAGTGTGAATGCAGAGCTGGAAGAAATGGGAGAGATTGCAGGCGCAAAAAGATGGTACATATTGATGAAAATTACATTTCCATTAGTTCTTCCCTCTATATTAGGAGCATTTATTCTCACTTTTTCGCAGGCAATGGGAACTTTTAGTGTACCGGCATTTCTTGGACTGAAAACAGGATATTATACAATTTCTACAATGTTACAAAGTGCGTTAATGCAAGGAAATACCGGAATGGCAATGACTATCAGTATTGTGCTTATTGGGATTTCTGCTTTTAACATATTGTTGAATCAGAAATTGATCGGTACAAGAAAAAGTTTTGTTACTATTAGTGGAAAAGGTGGACGAGTCGGAGCAAGCGTACAATTGGGTAAATGGAAAAATTTGATTACAATCATTATGTTTCTGTTTATTGGAATGGTTGTATTACTTCCTTTAGGAATTCTTATCCTTCAAAGTTTTATGTTGAAACTAGGGGATTTTGGAGTGGATAATCTGACACTTCATTATTGGATTGGGGAAGGACAGAAGTATATTGCCAATGGGTTGCCGGGAGTACTTAAGAATCCGGATTTTATACATACATTGCTAAATACGTTGAAGCTGGTATTTACAACTTCGATTGTAGCAGCTTTATGCGGGCAATTAGTTGGCTATATTAATTCAAGAGGAAAAGCCAAAATATCTGGAAAGATAATTGATCAATTGGTATTTATTCCTTATCTGATTCCGTCTATTGCTTTTGGTGCAATGTATTTGTCCATGTTTTCAGCACCGAAAACTTTTGATATTGGAAATTGGACAGTAGAATGGTTTCCGTCATTATACGGTACGTTTGCATTACTGGTATTGGTTAGTGTGGTAAAAAATCTTCCGTTTTCTAGTAGATCCGGTACGGCAAATATGATGCAGATAAGTACAGAGCTGGAGGAAGCGGCACAGGTATCAGGTGCGGGATTTTTTCGTAGGATGGTAAGGATTATCTTTCCACTTTCAAAAAGCGGTTTTTTGTCTGGATTTTTATTGATATTTATTAATGTAATGAAAGAATTGGATTTGATAATTATATTAGTTACACCACAGATGAAAACACTTCCTTACATGGCATATTCTTATCTTACGGGAGGAACGGAACAGTATTCTAATGTAGTAGCTTTGATTATGTTTATGATAGTTTTCTTTGTATATTTTTTAGCTGGAAAGGTATCAAAAGAAGATGTGTCACTAAATATCGGATAATGGAAAGAGAAAAAAGAATAGAAAGGAAGAAAGACGAGTGAATCAAATAGAATTACGCAAAGTAGATAAATATTATGGCAATAATCAGGTATTAAAGGGAATAAATCTCAATATAAAAGAAGGAGAGTTTATGACTTTTCTTGGTCCATCAGGATGTGGGAAAACTACAACATTGCGTGTGATAGCAGGACTTGAAAAACCAAATGGTGGAGTTGTGGTTATAGGTGGAAAGGAGGCTGCTAATGCAGAAACGCTTCATTTTGTAACTCCGGGAAAGAGAAATTTAAATTTGGTATTTCAGTCATATGCTTTGTGGCCTCATATGACAGTATATGATAATGTGGCATTTGTATTGAAAGTAAAGAAAGTACCAAAAGATAGTATCTATGAAAGTGTGATGCAGGCACTTTCTATGATGCAGATAGAAGAATATAAAGATAGATACCCTTCAGAGCTTTCAGGCGGTCAGCAGCAAAGAGTGGCAATAGCCAGAGCAATTGTATCTAAGCCAAAGGTACTGTTGTTAGATGAACCACTTTCTAATCTGGATGCAAAGTTACGCTTGGAAATGCGGAGTGAACTAAAACGTTTGCATAAGGAATTAGGAACTACGATGATATATGTTACGCATGATCAGGTAGAAGCTCTTACACTGTCTACCAGAATATCTGTTTTCTTTGAAGGAAATATTGTACAAGTGGATACACCTATGGAATTGTATATGAATCCGGCGACATTGCAGGTGGCAAAGTTCATTGGTAATCCTAAGATAAATTTAATAGATGCGAAAGCGGTAGTAAGAGAAAATAGTATATTGATAAAAAGTATGGCAGGAGATATAGATATTCCAAAGGAAGAATTTGAAGATGATATTCCAGAAGGAAGTGAATGGAGTTGTGTAATTGGTTTGCGTCCGGAACATGCTATGGTAAAGGAGAAGGGAGAAGAGAGGAACGCAGTATCCATAGCAACATCAATGCTTGCAGGTTCTGAAACATTGATAGAAGTAGAAAAACAAGGACAGAGAATTATTATAAAACAGTTAGGAATACAAAAATACCAGGCAGGAGATAAAGTATATCTGACACTTCAGCCTGATAAAATAAATATTTTCCGAAAGGACAGCGGAAAACTAATAAAAAAAGCAAAAATAACATGTCCACAATAACAAAAACGAGGAGAAAAATTATGTTCAAAGGAAAAAAGACATTGGCAGCTATTGTTGCACTTACTATGTTAATGACAACAGCTTTAGGGTGTGGAGTAACCAAAAAAGAAAATACGGCCAAGACACAACAAGGTGTAGAAAACCAACAGAATGAAGAAGAAAAAACAGGAAATGCAGACAATAGTGAATGGGCAGTAGAAAACAAGCTAAATGAAACAGAAAGTAGTGAGGAACTTTATCAAAAAGCCTTGGAAACAGCAGGTGGAGAAATTCACGTTTATACAGTTTCAGGACGTATGGAGAATGTAAAGGAAACTTTTGAAGAGGATTATCCGGGACTGACATTAGTAGTTCATGACATGAATGTAAATGAATTGTTAGAGAAGTTTAAGCGAGAATATGAAGCAGGTATTTATACGGCAGATGTTATTCATGTAAAGGAACAGACAGGACAGATTTTGAAAGAGTATGTAGAGACAGGTATGATGCACAATTATCAACCGGAAGATATTTTTGGCGATGTAGATGAAAAATACTTACAATTAACACCTATGTACTTTGAGGCAGATTGGTGGTATTACAATTCTGACCAGTATGATGAATGTCCGATTGATTCTTGGTGGGATTTAACTAGAGAAGAATGGAAAGGAAAATTTATGATGGTTGATCCCTTGACAGATGTGGGATATATGGCACTTTTAACTACAATTGTAGAAAATACTGATATGATGGCAGAATCCTACAAAGAAGAATTTGGAGAGGAAATTGTATTAGCAGATGATGAACCAAATGCAGGTTATGCATTTTTAAAGAGGTTTGCACAGAATAATCCGATTTTTGAGACTTCTTCTAATAATATTGTAAAAGCAGTAGGTGCAGAAGGACAGACAGATGCACCTTTGGGATATGCAGTATCATCTAAAATCCGTGAACGTGACCAGCAAGGATATAAGTTAGGAATTGATCCGGAAAATTTTTTACCGGCATGTGGTATATATGGTATGAATGTAGTTGAAATTGCAGATCATGCGCCTAATCCGGATGGAGCAAAATTATTGGTTCGCTATCTGACAGGAGATGCAGATGGAACAGCAAGAGGATTTGAACCTTACAACACATTGGGAGGCTGGTCAGTGCGCTCTAATGTACCAAAAGTAGAAGGAAATATTGATTTTGAAGATTATAAGGTATTTTCACAGGATTTTGATTATACATATGAACATTTGAACGAGGTACAGGAATATTGGATTTCTGTGCAGCCTTAAGAGAGGAGGAAAGATAATAATGAAAGAAGAAAAAATAGATGAAAAGAGTTGTGGTGCAGTTCTTTATCAGAGAAAAGGAAATATCCCCCATTATTTGATTGTACAAAGTACATCTGGTCATATTAGTTTTTCAAAAGGTCACATAGAGGAAAATGAAACAGAATGGGAAACTGCTTGTCGAGAAATTTGTGAAGAAACAGGCATAATAAAATTGCGCAAGATAGAGGATTTCCGAGAATGTTTTGTGTGTAGGACAGAGAAAGGAAATAGAAAAGAGATAGTATATTTTCTGGCAGAATTTCAGGAGAAGACAGTTCAACTTCAAGAAGAAGAATTGGTAAACTATTGGTTACTTCCGATAGAGGAAGCATTGAAAAAAATTAATACCGAAGAAGAAAAAGAAATATTAAGAAAGGCAGAACAGGTGATTAGAAAAAAATATGAGTAAATTATATTGTTTGAATGCAGGTAAGGCAGATTGCTTTTTGATAGAACTTACCTGTCAAGATGGACTTAAGTATATTCTGGTAGATGGTGGTAGTAGAGAAAAGCCGGTAAATGATGTGAATGCATGGTTGAAAAATATTGGAGTAAAGAAGATTGATTGCATGATTCTTACACACTTACATCAGGATCATCTTGGATATTTGGACAATGTAGCTGAAGCAGTACAGGTGGATAAGGCAGTACTTCCTTATCCGCCTATACCTTTAACCGAAGAAGAAATTGTCGGTATACAAGATGAAGAGAGGATAGAGGATATTAAAGCGTATAATCGTTTATGGGATATTTTAATAAGTAAAGGATGTACGATAGAAACTACATTACCATTGACGGTAACTTCTTATCAATATGATAAATATGAATTACGATGTTTATTTCCATTTCCGGATACAGTATCTAATGTATATGCTATGCTTTGCAGATTGCAAAAGGAGAACCAAAAACGAGCTAAAGTGATGTATGATTCCGTGCGAACTTTATTCAATAAAGACAGTTCTATCTGGTTGCTGAAGGAAGAGGGAAAACCGGTTTTACTTTTGTGTGGAGATGGAGTGCATTCATCTCTGGCGGCAGCTATTGGTGGGTATGGTATAAAGGTGCCGATAGTAAAATTATCACATCATGGAAGAAATGATAAGGGAAATCTCTACTATCAGGCAGATTTCATTAATAGTTTAGAACCGGATAAAATTATTGTGACCAGTGATAATGATTCTGCGATACCATTTTTGGAAGATTGGAAACAGATACGCTATGAAGCAGAAGTAATTGTTACAGGAAGATATGAGGAGGAAAAAATAATTGAGCTATAAATATGAATTGCATTGTCACTGTAAAGAAAATAGTCCTTGTGGCTGGATGACAGCAAAAGAAACAGCAGAACGATATAGACAGGCTGGGTACAATGGAGTAGTGTTAACAGATCATTTTAGAACAGATATTATAGAAAAACTGTCAGGAACAAATTGGGAAGAAAAAGTAAATTCTTATTGGAAACCGTACAAAGAATTAAAAGCAGTATATCAAGGAAGTGATTTTTTTATTGGACATGGTTTAGAAATACGATTTGACAATAATGGAAATGATATTTTACTTTATGGTTTTTCGGATAATTTGTTTTTAAAAGAAGGAGAAAGTTGGGTAAAAATGGGACTCCCAGATTTTTATAAGAAGTATCATGATAAAATGCTCATTATACAGGCGCATCCAAACCGATGTGCAACAACGTATCAGGAACCCCTTGCTTATTTGCATGGGATTGAAGTAAAGAATGCAAGTCCCCGTAACGAAAATCATAATGAAATTAGTGAGCAGACAGTGAGAGAAAATCCGTGGCTAATTGCTACAGGCGGTAGTGATTGTCATAGAAAAGAAGATGTGGCGGGAAGTGGTATTTGTTGTGAAAAAAGAATATATACAGATAAAGAACTAATAAAAGTGTTAAAAAGTAAAGCCTTCAATATATTGTAGAAGGCTTTTTATAATATATAATAAAATTCTGATTTTTGCAAAGACTAAAGAATATGGAAAGAATATGAAAATCAGGAGGAAATATTATGTCACAGATGATTGGGACACAAAGCATCCAGTTTGACCATGCACCATATATACAAAGCAGTGCAAGTATTGTAGGTTCTAAAGAGGGGGAAGGACCATTGGGAAAACTATTTGATGTGGTGGGAGAGGATGATAAATTTGGCGAAGAGACATGGGAAGAGGCAGAGAGTACCTTACAGAAAGAGGCAGTCACGTTGGCACTTGGTAAGGCAGAATTACAAAAAGAAGACATTCGTTACATTTTTGGCGGGGATTTGTTAGGACAAAATATTGCCACTACTTTTGGAATCATGGAGTTAAATATTCCCCTATTTGGCTTATATGGAGCCTGCTCTACGGCAGGAGAGTCCCTATCCTTGGCGGCAATGGCAGTGGCAGCAGGTTATGGAGAACAGGTCATAGCAGTCACATCAAGTCATTTTGCCAGTGCAGAAAAGCAGTTTCGATTTCCCTTGGAATATGCCAATCAAAGACCCTTATCAGCTACCTGGACGGTTACAGGAAGTGGTGCCTTTGTACTTGGAACAAAGCGAAGCCATATACGAATTACTGGAAGTACCACAGGAAAAATCGTAGATTATGGAATCAAGGATTCTATGAACATGGGAGCGGCAATGGCACCGGCAGCCTGTGATACGATATATCAGAATTTTGTAGACTTTCAGAGGACACCACAGGATTATGATAAGATTATCACTGGAGATTTAGGAAAAGTAGGACAAGAAATACTCATTGATTTATTAAAAGAAAAAGGATTTGATATATCTAAGGTTCATATGGACTGTGGAATTGAGATTTTTGACAGTGAAACACAAAATACTAATGCCGGAGGCAGTGGATGCGGGTGCTCCGCAGTCACATTAAGTGCGCTGATTTTACCCAAATTAGAAAAAGGAACGTATAAGCGTGTATTATTTGTACCTACGGGAGCATTATTGTCTACTGTGAGCTTTAATGAAGGACAGAGTGTGCCGGGAATTGCACATGGTGTAGTGATTGAATATGCAGGTTAGGAGGAAAAAATATGGATTATATTAATGCATTTTGGATTGGTGGATTAATTTGTGCGTTAGTTCAAATTTTAATGGAAAAGACAAAGCTGTTACCGGGAAGAATTATGGTGTTATTGGTATGTACTGGGGCGGTTTTAGGAGCAATTCAGCTCTATGAGCCTTTTCAGAAATTTGCAGGAGCAGGTGCAAGTGTACCACTCTTAGGCTTTGGCAATGTGCTTTGGAAAGGAGTGCAAAAAGCAGTAGATTCCGATGGCTTTATTGGAATTTTTATGGGTGGGTTTACTGCGAGTGCAGTAGGAATTTCAGCAGCATTGGTATTTGCATATTTGGCAAGTATTGTGTTTCAGCCAAAGATGAAAAAATAAAAGAAAAAAATGTAATAATGCATAAATAGCGGCGAAAGAGTTCATATTAATAGGGACAAAACTTATAAAAAAGGAGATTTTATTATGAAACAGTTTAAAAAGCTTCTGGTATTATCTACAATGGTGTTGGTGCTGTCTGCCACAACTGCATGTGGAAATAATACTGCAGATGACAACAATGTTACCGAGGATAACAACAATACCGATGGAACAAATACAAACGGAGCGGACACTAACACAACCGATAATAACGGAACAGGAAATGACAAAAACAATAAGAACAACAATAACAATGATAACAATGGAAACAATAATGGTGTAGTGAATGATGTAGGAAACGACATTATTGACGGTGTGGAAGATATTGGAGATGATGTGGAAAATGGTCTCAACGATATTACCAGTGAAAATGGAAACAGCAACAATAATGTGACAAATGGTACAGAGAATACCACCAATGGTACAGGAAATAATGACACCATGAATAACAATAACAAAGTAAATCCATAAAAAACAAAAGTAAGTTATCATATGATATATTGAGTGATAAAATTACGATAGAACACAACATGGTATTTTTATGATACAAAAAGAGTCCAAAGCGGACTCTTTTTATCTTGCAAGAACATCTGTAATTTCTCCAATGTACATAGTATGAAAGTTATCTGTGTCATTGCCGGAATACCATTTTTCCTTGATTTCTGGATTAATAAAATGTGCTTCTTCAATTGGAACAGCCGCCATTTTTTTACAAAGAAAAACAAAATTACCCTCATCTATATAAGGAACACCATCTTTATAATCCAGATTTAATCCAGAGGTCTTGAACTTATCTTCCTGACGACCCGATACAATACCGAAGTATTTTAAATCATTCTTATATTTTTTATCAAAAAAAGTACAAGAAAAAGTTGAGCCATTGTCAATAAATTCTTTGGTATAACGACTTTCTCGAACAAAAATAAAAGCTACATTTTTACCCCAGAGAACACCAAGTCCTCCCCAACTGGCAGTCATTCCGTTTGCTTTTTGCTCATTCCCCGAGGTGATTATCAGCCAGTCATTTCCAATCTTGGTAAAAGGGTTAAATTCTAAAAGATCCACAGGGTATGGTTGGAATTGATGCATAATCATTCTCCTTTACTATAAAATTCATTCGTTAACATAAGTATACAACATTTCAAAAAAAATTCCTAGAACGGTTTCATAATTTCTTAAGAAAAAATGTAGAATGAAATTCAAGATTTTTTCACAAACTAGTGGTACTATGGCGTGGTAAACGTAAAAAGTCTTTGGAGGAAGATAGAATGAAGCAAAAAAAAGACGAATTTGCGAGTATAAATAAAACGAAAAATACAGGAAGAATAGTCGTAGTGACATTAGCAGTTTTAGCAATCTGTGTCACTGGAGTTATGTGTGCCAGAAAGCTTATGATGGACGAAAAATATATTTCATTAGAAATCCAACAGGAATGTAGAAACGAGGAAATTTTTAACGGGTAATTGCATAGAATACCAATAAATGCATAATATTGAGGTATTTATGAATCAGAAATTGCGAGCAGCACAGATGAATCATGTGGATATGGGAAAGCTGCGAATAGAAACCACGTCCGCAGTAGGGAATATTCCGGTAGAGAATGCAAGGATAACCATTTCCTATACGGCAGATCCCTCAAGTCCTATGGAGGAATTACGAACAAATGCCAATGGTCAGACAGAAGAAATATCTGTGGCTGCACCACCTTTAGAGTACAGTATGGAACCAGACCAGCCGCAGCCTTATTCTGAATATACAGTACATGTAGAGGCAGAAGGGTATCGTCCGGTAAATGTGGATGGAACTAATGTGCTTTCCGGACAGACAGCTTTGCAGGGAGTGCGGATGGAGCCTCTTGAAGTATCCGAAGAGGATTTAAAAAACATTGTAATTCCGGTGCATACTTTATTTGGAGATTATCCGCCTAAAATTGCTGAGGATGAGATAAAGCCGGTGGATGAAAGCGGCGAGATAGTTTTAAGCAGGGTGGTAATACCAGAATATGTGATTGTACATGATGGAACGCCGGGAGATTCCACAGCAAGTGATTATTATGTAAGGTATCGGGATTATATCAAAAATGTAGCTTCCAGCGAGATTTACGCTACTTGGCCGGAATCTACCATTACCGCCAATATTTTAGCAATTATGTCATTTACATTGAATCGGGTCTATACGGAATGGTATCGAAACAAAGGCTATGATTTTACCATTACCTCATCTACCGCATACGATCACAAATGGATGTATGGAAGAAATTATTTTGACAGCATTTCCAGAATAGTGGATGAGATATTTGCAAATTATTTATCCAGACCAAATGTAAAACAACCGATTTTGACGCAGTATTGTGATGGTCAGCGAGTGACTTGTCCAAATTGGTTAAGCCAGTGGGGGTCAAAGTATCTTGGAGACCAGAATTATTCTCCGGTTGAGATTATAAGATATTATTATGGAGATGATATGTACATTAATGAAGCCGAAGAGATTTCCGGAGTACCGGCATCTTGGCCAGGTTCTGATTTGACCATAGGTTCTACCGGAAATAAAGTACGTCAGATGCAAGAGCAGTTGAATCGCATTGCACAGGTATATACTTCCATTCCGAGAATTGCGACCGATGGTAGTTTTGGTTCGGCTACCGCAGAAGCAGTCAGACAGTTTCAATCTATATTCGGACTTCCGGCAACAGGAGTGGTAGATTATCCGACTTGGTACAAAATATCAGAGATTTATGTGGGAGTTACAAGAATAGCAGAACTCTATTAGGAAAGAGCTGTTGCACTAATTATTTAGTGCGCAGCTTTTTTTGCGTGAGTAGATAATGTAGTGATTTGCATTTTAAAATATTGGTGCGGAATAACCGGAGACATGATATAATGAGCGCAAGAGAGTCAGAGAGAGCTTGCTCGCTCTTGACGAACGGTGAAATTATTGAGTGATGAAATCACGATATTATAGAGGAGTTAAAAAAGCAGGGAA